>NZ_JBIIPN010000045.1:0-19062 GCF_044342615.1 Daejeonella sp.
TGCACCACTTGAAGCTATCATGGAAGCTGATATTTCACCAGTAAAGGCTCCGCTATCTGCATGATGACAGTTTTGAGCACCAATAGATAGTTTAGAACTCCCATCTAAAGATTTGGCGAGGCTACTTAAATGAATACTTGGTGGACAAACAATTACTTCTTGTTCTCCACTAAGTTCTACCTTAAGAAGTCCCTGTATTTCATTAAATAGTTGAATTCCTTGATCTAAATTCAAATTCATTTTCCAGTTGCCGGCAACTATGTTTTTTCTCATTATTTATTTCTGTTTAAAATCTTCTATATTTTTGAGTAAGTCCAAAAACATGACTTAATATTTTTTGTTCTATTTCATTAAAATCAGCTCCCCTTCGTTTATAAGCTTGGGTTGCCGTTTCAAAAACACGCTTTAAAGGATAAACATCAAAGCCTTGGTTTCCACCCCAAGAGAAATCTGCCACAAAATTTCTAGGGAAACCGGATCCAAATAAATTAGTGCTCACTCCTACTACTGTACCGGTATTAAACATAGTATTTATCGCGCATTTAGCATGGTCGGCCATAATTAAACCACAAAACTGAATTCCCGTTTTACGAAATCTTTCCGTTTTATAATCCCACAATCTAACCTCTGCATAATTGTTTTTCATATTGGAATTATTACTATCTGCACCAATATTACACCATTCACCTAGGACTGAATTTCCCAAATAACCCTCATGACCTTTGGCTGAATTAGCAAAAATGACCGAATTATTTATTTCACCACCAGCTTTTGAATGAGGTCCGATGGTGGTCATCCCATAAATTTTTGCACCCATTTTAAGAATGGCATGATTACAAAGTGCAAAAGGACCCCGGATATGACAACCTTCCATAATTAGAGAATCCTTTCCGAGATAAATCGGACCTAATTTGGTGTTAAAAGTTGAGCATTCTGCATCCACTCCATCTTCTATGAAAATTTGATTTCCAATAATGGTATTGGTACTGCTCAGATTTGCAGAACTACGTCCTTTAGTAATTAGTTCAAAATCCTTTATAATTTCTTCGCCATTGCGTAAAAATATATGTTCTGGAAATTCGATTCTAACAAAAGGTAAATGATATTCAATTTTCCGAAAAGCTGAAAGAACGTTTAAATCAAATTCGTTAGCACCAGATTCATTTAACCTTAAGGCAATTAATAAGGAATCAGAAAAAAGAGCCTCCCCTTCATTTAGGGCACTTATTGCTGAAAGTAGATCTTGGTCTGGACAGAAGGCAGAATTAATAAAAAGATTATCAGACTCAATTGAAATTGGATATTTTTCTTGGAGATAATCTTCTGTGAGATAAGAAATATTTGAATTTAAATAACGTTTCCACTTTTCAGCGATAGTCAAAATTCCAATTCTAAATTCAGAAATAGGTCTAGTGAACGCCAAAGGAAATAAATTGGCACGAAACTGATCGTCGAAAAGAATAATACCCATAGCACAAAAATAAAAAAAGTCCCGACCTTATGAGTCGGGACCTCGATTATAATTTATAAATAATTATTTCTTTTCGTAACGGGTACGGAACTTGTCGATACGTCCTGCAGTATCAACTAGTTTCATTTTACCTGTGTAGAATGGGTGTGAGGTGTGAGAAATCTCTAATTTAACTAGTGGATATTCATTACCATCTTCCCATTTAATACTTTCTTTAGTATCAATACAAGATTTAGTTAAGAAAGAATATTCGTTAGACATGTCCTTGAACACAACTAATCTATAATTTTTGGGATGCAATTCAGCTTTCATCTTCAATACTTTTTAAGAGGTGCAAATATAGCATAAAATACATTTATTAAAAAGTAATTTTAAAAAATATCATAATCAATTCATTATCAGACTCCCAAATTCGTTGCAGAAGGCTTAAAAATCATAAAAAAGCATGATTTTTTAATTTATTTTATTTCTTGACAGAGCTCAATCAAAACACCATTTGATGATTTTGGATGTACAAAACAGACCAATTTATTATCAGCACCTTTTTTGGGGCTATCATTTAAAAGTTGAAAACCTTCGTTTTTTAGACGGAGCATTTCCTTTTCAATATCATCAACTGCAAAAGCAATATGATGAATCCCTTCACCACGTTTGTCAATAAATTTATTTATCGGACTATCGGGTGAGCTTGCTTCCAGTAACTCTATTTTACTTTCACCAATTTTAAAAAACTCGGTGATCACTTGCTCAGAAACTACCTCTTCTTTTTTATAGCTAGCGATACCTAAAAGACGTTCATATACCGATGAAGAATCCTTTAGACTTTTGACTGCAATGCCGATGTGCTCTATCTTATCCATAATCCTATTAATATGGCATAAAAATGACTATTTTATCTATACCATCATAGACAAAATTGATAATTACTGAAAAAAATATTTCATATCTTTGTAGAAATTAAACAAGAAACAAATATCTCGAAATGGAATTGCCTATATACTTAGATAATAATTCAACTACCCCCATGGATCCACGTGTTTTGGAAGGTATGTTACCTTATTTTAATGCAAAATTTGGGAATGCAGCAAGCCGTAATCATGCATTCGGATGGGCGGCAGAAGAAGGAGTTGATTATGCACGTGAGCAAGTTGCGAAACTAATTGGAGCAAATGAAAAGGAAATTATTTTCACATCAGGAGCTACAGAATCAGATAATCTTGCTATTAAAGGTGTATTTGAGATGTATAAAGACAAAGGCAATCACATCATTACCTGCGTTACAGAGCACAAAGCTGTTATAGATGCTTGTAAGCATGTTGAAAAACTAGGTGGTGAAGTTACCTATCTTGGCGTTAAAGCAGATGGAATGATTGATCTGGCTGAATTAGAGGCAGCAATGACTCCAAAAACTATTCTAGTTGCAATCATGTACGGAAATAATGAAATCGGTGTTATTCAGCCAATTAAAGAAATTTCTGCTATTGCACATAAACATGGTGCATTATTCATGTCGGATGCAACACAAGCTGTCGGAAAAATTCCTGTTGATGTAAATACTGATGGTATCGATTTAATGGCTTTTACTGGCCATAAAATGTACGGACCAAAAGGAGTTGGTGTACTTTATGTTCGTCGTAAGAATCCAAGAGTAAAAGTTACTGCTCAAATGGATGGCGGAGGTCATGAAAGAGGTATGCGCTCTGGCACTTTAAATGTTCCAGGAATTGTAGGATTAGGAAAAGCTGCTGAAATTTGTCGCTTAGAAATGGAGCAAGAAGCTAATCGTCTTTCAAAACTACGTGATAAATTACAAGCTGGACTTACAGTGCTTGAAGAAAGTTATGTAAATGGAAATGTTGATCACCGCTTGCCTCATGTAGCCAATATTTCTTTCAAATATGTTGAAGGTGAAGGATTAATGATGGCCATGAAAGACTTAGCAGTATCTTCAGGATCTGCTTGCACATCTGCTTCTTTAGAACCATCTTATGTTTTAAAAAGCTTAGGTCTATCAGATGACTTAGCACACTCATCCATTCGTTTTGGCTTAGGACGCTTTACAACAGATGAAGAAGTTGACTTCGCGATTGAGCAAACTAAAAAAGCAGTAAACCACCTACGCGACCTTTCACCACTTTGGGAAATGTTTAAAGAAGGTGTTGACCTTGATAAAATTGAGTGGGCAGAACACTAGAATTAGATTAAGGAACAAAGAATAAGGACAGTAAAGTAGAATCTAGTATCTTTGTTTATAGATTTCTAAGTACTTTGTACTATGTACTAATTTGAAACAAGAAAACTCTAAATTAAGTCAAATTTTAACTCCTGAAAATATCGCCAGCCTGACAACTGATAACCGTCAACTGACAACTGATAACTGATAAAAATAAATTAAACTCAAAGCCAGAAAACTGGTAATAAATATTAAGAAAATGGCATACTCAGAAAAAGTAATCGATCATTATACCCATCCACGTAACGTTGGAACGCTTGATAAAAGCAGCACTAAAGTTGGTACTGGTTTAGTTGGAGCGCCTGAATGTGGCGACGTAATGCGTTTGCAAATTGAAGTAGATGAAAACCACATGATCACAGATGCAAAGTTCAAAACATTTGGATGTGGATCAGCAATTGCTTCATCTTCACTTGCTACTGAATGGTTAAAAGGTAAATCAATTGATGATGCAATGAAAATCGACAACATGGATATTGTTGAAGAATTAGCATTACCTCCAGTTAAAATTCACTGTTCAGTATTAGCTGAAGATGCGATTAAGGCTGCAATTAATGATTATCGTGTAAAAAACGGTCTTGAAGCATTAGAATTGCCTAAATCTCACCACTAAATTTTTTTGGCTTAAAATCCAGAAATTTTTTAAAATTTTAAAATGGTAACTGTAACAGAAAAAGCGAAAAGTAAAGTTGAACAACTGATGTCTGAGAACCAACTCGATAAGAGTTATTTCTTACGTGTTTCTGTTCAAGGTGGGGGTTGTTCTGGTTTATCATACAAAATGGATTTCGATAATGAAGAGAAGCCTGGAGATCAATTTTTTGAAGATCAAGGCATTCGTTTAGCCCTCGATATGAAATCATTTTTATACCTCGCAGGTACAGAACTTGATTTTTCAGACGGTTTAAACGGTAAAGGCTTTAACTTCATCAATCCAAATGCATCAAGAACTTGTGGATGCGGAGAAAGTTTTTCCGTGTAACTCTCTATTAATCAGTTAGTTACATTATTTATTGATCAGAATAAAAAAACAAAAGACTCATTTATGAGTCTTTTGTTTTTTTAGAGGTATTCTGTTATACTTGTTTATTATAAATTATCAGACACAACCAAATGAATTCAATTACAGAATCTACTACCGTTCCGCAATTAATCAGAAATGTAGTCGGGTATGTTCACGATGAAAACACTACCTTTTTACTTCATAAAGTAAAAGAAAGCTGGGTAGAACTCAGCTATAAGCAAGTACTAGATACGGCAGATGCTATTTCAAGCTATTTTCTTGAAATGGGAATTAATAATGGTGATCGTTTAGCACTAATTATTGAGAACTCGGTCGATTGGGTTTATTATGACCAAGGATTGCAACAAATTGGAGGTGTCAATGTATCGATCTACCCTACCCTCTCTGAGACTGAAATTGAATATATTTTAAATGATTCGGGAGCAAAGGCGCTTCTAGTTGGGAGTCCTTTTTTGCTCAGGAAAGTTATAAAAATTGCAAATAACTGTCCAAACCTGCAACGTATCATTCCTGTTTTCGAAGATTATCAAAAATATCTACCTGATAACGCTTTGAACGCGGGAGTTATCAATTTTAAAAACCTTATTGAAGAAGGAAAAAATACTTTAGCGCAAAATAAAAAACAAATAGAAATAGCTAGAGAAGCTATACTTCCTACTAATTTAACCTCACTAATTTATACTTCAGGTACAACAGGAACCCCTAAGGGCGTAATGTTAACTCATTCTAATTTTGTTCAAAATGTGAAGGTTTGTCTGCAACAGATTCCTGTAATAAATAAGGACGATCTTTTTCTTTCATTTTTACCCCTATCACATGTATTTGAGCGCACAGCCACCTACCATGTTTGCTGTGCTGTAGGTAGTAAAATTGCTTTTGCACAGAGTCTTGAGCTTTTAGCTAAAAATATGGCTGAAGTAAAACCGACCGTTATGAGTTGTGTTCCACGTTTATTAGAACGTATCCACGATAAGGCGATGAAAAATGGCACATCTGCCGGCGGAGCAAAAGCTAAAATATTTTTATGGGCTATTCAAATTGGAAAAGAGTACCGTGAGATTCATGAAGCGGGCAAAAAGGCAAATTTCATTTTAGAGGCGAAAAAAGCACTAGCTGAAAAACTAGTTTTCAGTAAAATAAAGGAAAAAACTGGCGGAAGATTAAAATTCATGCTTTCTGGTGGAGCTGCTCTCCCTAAAAATGTGGGTGAATTTTTCGGGAACTTAGGAATTAAAGTTCTTGAAGGATTCGGATTAACTGAAACATCACCAGTAATGTCGGTTACCGAATACCACCGTCAAGTTTATGGTACCGTAGGCCGAATTATTCCGGGTATTGAAGTCGCAATACAAGATGTTGAAAGCAAAAAGATCCTTTGTGTTCAAACACATGAAAGTTTTGATGAGAATTTTGAAAGCGTAGAAGGTGAAATAATTGTCAGAGGGCATTGTGTGATGAAAGGATACTGGAATAAGCCATTAGAGACCGCAGAAGTGATTGATTCGGATGGCTGGTTTCATACTGGTGATGTAGGGCGTTATTTTAAAGGTAACCTTCAAATCACCGATAGAATCAAAAATATGCTGGTAAATGCTTACGGGAAAAACATTTATCCTACACCAGTAGAAAACACTTATTTAAAAAGTCCCAAAATCGAACAAATATTTTTGATTGGGGATAAGCGTGAATATATTACAGCAATTGTAATTCCTTCGAAAGAAGTATTGCAAGAGACTTTCAACTTAAAAGAAGAGTTTTTCCAGGAGCAAGATTACTTTATCAGAGACCAAAAAATCATAGACTGGTTAAATGAAGATATCCGAAAATATTCCAATGAGCTTGCTAAGTTTGAGCGTATGAAATCCTTTTTAGTGAAAAGGAATCCTTTTAGTATTGAAGAGGGTGAAATTACACCTACTATGAAAGCTAAAAGAAAGGCAATTGAGAAGAAATATGCTGATGATATTACATCGCTCTATTTACAAGAAACAGAAGCAGATTAGCATAAATTTCGATTGCAATCGGTTTTAATGGTCGATTTATTGAATTTCTTGGATTTTCTCAATCAAACAACAGGAGCATGCACGTAAAAGATAGAATCTATACGTGCTTTTTTCTTATTTTTGCAAAAATTTTAAATAAATGAGCATCGGATTATCTGAATTGGAGATTTTGCGCCGTGAGGCCTTAGTTGAATTACGAAACCTTGGTATTGACCCCTACCCACCTGAAGCATTTGAAGTAAACGCATTTGCGAAGGATATTTTAGATAATTACGAGCGCGATAAAACATCCTATAAAAACATCCGTTTTGCGGGCCGAATCATGAGTCGCAGGATAATGGGAAGTGCCTCCTTTGCTGAGCTTCAAGACTCAACAGGAAGAATTCAAGTGTACATTAACCGTGATGAAATTTGTCCCGGAGAGGATAAAACCTTATATAATACCGTTTTTAAGAAACTTTTAGATATCGGCGATTTCGTTGGCATATCCGGATATGTTTTCACGACTCAAACCGGTGAAATTTCGATTCATGTAAGTGAAATGAAAGTTTTATCGAAGTCGCTAAAGCCACTCCCAATCGTAAAACGCGATGATGAAGGGAATACTTACGATGGTTTTACCGATCCTGAAATGCGTTACAGACAGCGCTACGTTGATTTAACGGTAAATCCTGAGTTCAAGCACATTTTCATGAAGCGGTCGAAGGTAATTAATACCATGAGATCATATTTCGATGACCAAGGTTGGATGGAAGTAGAAACCCCAATCCTGCAACCTGTACACGGTGGTGCTGCAGCAAGGCCATTTAACACACATCATAATACCTTAGATATGCCTCTTTATTTGCGTATTGCAAATGAATTGTACCTCAAGCGACTCATCGTTGCGGGATTTGATGGGGTGTATGAATTCGGTAAGATGTTCAGAAATGAAGGCATGGACCGTACCCATAACCCAGAATTCACCTCCATGGAAATCTATGTAGCATACAAAGATTATATCTGGATGATGGGCATGGTAGAGCAATGTCTAGAAAAAGTAGCCATCGCCATTCATGGGAAATCAAGTGTAAAAGTTGGCGAGCATGTAATTGAATTTGCTGGACCATACGAGAAACTTTCCATGTACGACTCCATCAAGAAGTTTACAGGAATTGATGTTTCGGCAATGGATGAAGAAACATTAAGAGCTACTTGTAAGCAATTAAATATTGAGGTAGACCCAAGTATGGGTAGAGGTAAGTTAATTGATGAAATATTTAGTGAAAAGGTGGAGGAGTTTTTAATTCAGCCGACTTACATTACTGACTATCCAATTGAGATGACACCACTTGCTAAGAAGCATCGCAGTCAGGAAGGACTTGTAGAGCGTTTTGAGCTATTTGTAATGGGCAAGGAGATCGCTAATGCCTATACAGAGTTAAATGACCCTATAGATCAACGTGAGCGCCTAGAGGAACAATTGCTACTTGCAGGAAGGGGTGATGAAGAAGCAATGGCCATGGATGAGGACTTTTTAAGAGCTTTAGAATATGGAATGCCACCAACATCAGGTTTAGGTATTGGAATTGACCGTTTAGTAATGTTAATGACCAATCAAAGCACCATTCAAGAAGTTCTATTCTTCCCACAAATGAGGCCTGAAAAGAAAATAAAACAAGCTTCAGCAGAAGATTTTATAGCACAGGGAATTCCGGCAGAATGGGTTCCCGTACTCAATAAAATGGGATTTAAAACGCTTGAAGAGCTAAAAGCAGCCAATCCAAATAAAGTATTTAATGACCTTGGCGGGATGCGTAAAAAGATGAAACTTGAAATAAGCATGCCTTCAAAAGAAGCTGTCTTAGCATGGTTTAATTAACAAAAGCATAACATAAGCATAAAGGCCTTTTAACGAAAGTTAAAAGGCCTTTATTTATTTTTAGGGAATTTAAAATACAAGAAAATGAATACTCTAAAAATTGAAATTTCCGATCAGGAATACCTAATCAAATTAAAGAAAGATGATTTTAGTCTTTCACTAATAAAAAATCTAGTGAAGCGAGTAAAAGAAGAACACAATCAAGAACTAAGTGAAATTAATTATGGAAGTGAAGATCTTAAATATTCACAATTAAATTATGACTCAACAAGCCGATTTGATTATTTAGGTGATAAATAAAGCCTAAAACTGGCGATAATTTCGCTGTTGAACTGTACGATCCATCTGTCCCATTTGCTCCTTCATCATTTTTATCTGATCAGCCAATAATTTATTTTTATCGGCTTTTTTAGCTTCTTGAAGCAACAAAGTAGCCTCTCTCTTATTTCTTTTAGCCATGGCAATACCAGCCAAACTCAATTTTGCAAGTGCAATATTATGATCCATGGTCATACCTAAACTCAATGCTCTTTTAAAGTACTTCTCCGACTGTAATGGCGCTTTACGTGATTCAATAAGTCCGATAAGCAAATTATAATAACCCTGCTGACCACTAAACAATTGCGTTTCAGCATTTTTAATTCGACTTAACCAAACGGCAGCCTTATCCATATTATCTTTACGCAAATAATACTGAGCAATGAGCATATATTCATTGTAGAAGAAAGTTACTGCTATTAAAATGGAAAAGAAAACCGATAGAATTCCCCATCCCCAAAATCCAAAAACCATTAAAGCTACTGCTGCACCCAGCACAATGGCTGCAAATATCAATCTGATGTAATTAGGCATTATCTTTTTATCTTTTAATTGAACACAAATATCCGTTTATTTGAGCGTTTAACCAATATCTATCTAAGAAAATATGGAAATTCAAATAGAAAGTAGCTGGAAACATGTTCTGAAGGAGGAATTTGAAAAAGAATACCTGAAAAAACTAGCTTCTTATCTTCTTTCGGAAGAAAAAAAAGGAATTTCTATTTTCCCACCAAAAGATTTAATTTTCAATGCATTTAATCATACTCCATTTGAGAAAGTAAAGGTAGTTATACTGGGTCAAGATCCATATCATGGTATTAATCAGGCAAATGGACTAGCATTTTCGGTTAATCAGGGAGTGACGATTCCGCCGTCATTAAAAAATATATTTAAGGAACTTCATTTAGAGTACCCAGATTTTAAGCATCCAACACATGGCGATCTTAGTCAATGGGCAGATCAAGGAGTATTATTATTAAATGCAACTTTGACTGTTGAAAATTCGAAAGCGGGTTCGCATCAAAATCAAGGTTGGGAACAATTTACAAATAAAGTTATTCAGGTTTTATCCCAAAAACGGACAGGTATAATATTCTTACTATGGGGAAAATTTGCACAAGCTAAATCAAAGCTAATTGATTTAAATAAACATGAACTATTAACCGCATCACATCCATCTCCCCTTTCTGCGTATAATGGATTTTTAGGATGCAATCATTTCAAAAAGACAAATGAAATCCTAGAAAAAGCGGGAAAAGATCAAATAAATTGGCAATTAAGCTGATAAATTAATATTCTAAAGGTACTGCAGGTTCTTTCTTATTGGTCGACATGATCATCATAGTTTGAAAGGTTTTCACGACCGATATTTTACTAATCTTATCCATAATTAAACGTTCATAAGATTTAATATCCTTTACATAAGCCTTAAGTAAAAAATCGCATTGACCGGTAACGTGGTGACATTCCGTAATTTCCTTAATAGCTGCAATTTCTTCTAGAAATACCTGAATAGTATTGTTTTTATGAAAATCAAGTTGAATTTGAATAAAAGTTTTTATTCCTAAACCGAGTAATTCTTCATCTACAAGCGCATGGTAACTCTTAATATAATTTGATTGTTCTAGCTTTCTAACACGCTCTAGGGTTGGAGCTGGCGAAAGACCTACTTCATGAGAAAGTTGAAGATTAGTTATCCTTCCATTCTCTTGCAAAATTTTTAAAATTCTAAGATCTATTTTATCTAGTTCGATTGCCATAATAAGACAAAAATAAAAGTTTTAAAGCATAAAGCCAAATTTAATTTTAAAAACAGCCCATAAAATTAGCATATATTTTTTCAATTTAAATTTTTAGATTAGTCTAAAAAAATAATTAGATTTGTTTAACTCTTATTATATGCATTCATTCACAGAAGAAAATTATTTAAAAACAATTTACCATTTAAGTAGCACTAACAGCTTGGTAGTGAGCACAAATCAGATTGCGGAGATAACTAATACCAAAGCAGCCTCTGTAACCGATATGTTGAAGAAGTTATCCGAAAAAAAACTAATCAATTACATTCGCTATCAAGGAGTTACATTAACTGAAAGTGGCAAAAATGCAGCTTTGAATATTATCAGAAAGCATCGTCTTTGGGAATTTTTCTTAGTAGAAAAACTTGGTTTTAAATGGGATGAAGTACATGACATTGCCGAAGAGTTGGAGCATATTAATTCAGAAAGCCTTATTAACCGCCTAGATGATTTTTTAGGTAATCCTTCTGCCGATCCTCATGGGGATCCTATTCCCGACCGCAAGGGTGCTATTCAGCAGAAAAAAATGATAAGGATATCGGAAATGAATCAGAGTGAATGTGGAATTATTTCAGGTGTAAGTGAACACTCATCAATCTTTTTAAAATTATTAGAAAAACTAGGCTTAACACTCGGTACACATGTTTTAGTTAGAGAAAAAATTGAATTTGATGGCTCAGTCATCATACAAATAAACGAACAAAATGATCAATCAATTAGCCGAGAGCTTGCAAAAAATATTTTAATCATGCTATGAGTAATAAAGATGAGTCGTTAAGTGAAGTTCATGCTTCTGTAAACACTGCAGGAAAAACAGGATGGCGGAAATTATTCGCCTTTATTGGTCCT
Organism: Daejeonella sp.; assembly: GCF_044342615.1. GTDB lineage: Bacteria > Bacteroidota > Bacteroidia > Sphingobacteriales > Sphingobacteriaceae > Daejeonella. Next base: position 11,559 of record NZ_JBIIPN010000045.1, read on the forward strand.
GCTTATTTAATCAGTGTAGGTTATATGGACCCTGGGAATTGGGCTACCGATATCGCTGGAGGTAGTCAGTTTGGCTATAAACTCATTTGGGTACTGTTGATGTCAAACTTAATGGCTCTTTTATTACAATCATTAAGTGCACGACTTGGTATTGTTAGGGGACTTGATTTGGCTCAGGCGTCTAGAAATACCTATCCCAATTATATCAATTACCCTTTATATGTTTTGGCACAAATTGCCATTATTGCTTGTGATTTAGCAGAAATTATCGGAATGGCAATTGGCTTGAACCTCTTATTTGGTTTACCCTTGATTTGGGGAATTACAATTACCATTTTAGACACCTTCCTCCTACTCTTTTTAATGAATAAGGGCATGAGGATAATGGAAGTTTTTATTGTTTCGATGGTATTTATTGTGGGAGTATCCTTTCTTACCGAAATGTTTATCATAAAACCTGCTATAGACGAGGTAATTTCTGGCTTTCAACCATCAATTTTAACTGGAAATGCATTATATATTGCCATTGGGATAATTGGCGCCACAGTGATGCCCCATAATTTATATCTGCATTCCTCTTTGGTACAAACAAGGAAGATTGAGCGTAATTCAAAAGGTATAAAAGACTCATTAAAATACAATTTTATTGACACGGCAATTGCGCTAAATCTAGCTTTTTTCGTTAATGCAGCTATATTAATTCTGGCAGCTACCGCTTTTTACAAAAATGGATTATTTGAAGTTGCTGAGATTCAAGATGCATATAAACTACTCGATCATATTTTCGGGTCTGTTGCTCCCACCATGTTTGCTATTGCGCTCATTGCATCTGGGCAAAGCTCTACGATTACTGGGACTTTGGCGGGTCAAATTGTGATGGAGGGGCATTTAAGATTAAGGATACAACCTTGGATTAGACGCTTATTAACAAGATTAATGGCTATTGTACCGGCATTTTATACCATACTCCATTTTGGCGAAGATGCTTTAGGAGGATTACTTGTTTTAAGTCAGGTGGTATTGAGTTTACAACTTGGATTTGCGGTAATTCCATTAATTCATTTTAACTCCGATAAAGCTACCATGAAAGAGTTTGCTATAAAGCCATGGGTGAAAATATTTGCATGGCTAACTGCATTCATTATTGTGAGTTTAAATGTGCAATTAGTTATCGAGGAAATTGGCACTTGGATAAATGATACAGTAATTTCTATTTGGTGGATTTATTTGCTAGTTATACCAAGTATTATTTATGTATTCGGACTGCTGCTTTACGTATTTATAAGTCCCTTTTTCAAAAAATCACAACCTGATTCGACAATTGTTCCGCATGGTGATGCTTTAGAAATTAAAGAAATAAAGCCTGTTGATTATCATAAAATTGGGGTAACCGTTGATTTTTCAGAAAATGATAGAAATACAATCAGGCATGCACTTTTACAGGGAGGCAAACATGCTGAATACCACCTAATACATATTGTTGAAACAGCTGGAGCGAGATTTCATGGTGAAAAAGTATTAGATTATGAGACTAAAAGCGATATAGACAATCTGGAGAAGTACAAATCCAATCTGGAAGAGTTGGGATATAAAATTGAGATTGCGATTGGATACGGAAATACTGCAAAGGCTATTTGTGAGCTGGTGAAGTCGAGAGAGCTAGAATTACTAGTGATGGGTACCCATGGGCACTCAGGCTTTAGAGATTTATTGTTTGGCACTACTTTAGAAAAAGTTAGGCATCGCGTACAAATTCCGGTATTGATTGTTAAGTAAATTCAAAAGAAATACAATCCTAAAAAAGCTAATTAAACAACTAGAATTTAGCATTTTAATTAGCTCCCAAAAACGTAATTTGATTGTTTTACAAACTCCAATATTGAGCAAGGCTTAAAGGTTCAGGTTATAGAATAAATTCGGGAATATTACCTGAAAAAATATTTTAACCTTAAGTTTTGTCATGTGATTCAACAGTTAATCCCACTCAAAAAACCGAACCTGCTGACTGAGTTAATGATTGAATACTTTGAGCACTATTATTTAAATATTCCTACTAGAAGTATTTTTTTACCCTTACTATTTTTTTTAAGACAAATAAAAATATTTAGTTAAAGTTTAAAAAAGACGTTTCATAAATGGAGCGCCTTAAGCTAGTATCTATAAAAAGCACATTGCGCCACATGAAAACCCTTATTGCTTTACAATTTTAAATTCTGTTCTTCGATTAAGCTGATTTTGTTTAATGGTGCAAGTGTTACATTTTTCAATCGGCATGCTTTCTCCATAACCTTTTGATTTTATTCTACTTACATCAATACCATTTTTAACTATATAAAATACTGCAGATTTAGCCCTCATTTCAGATAACCGCTGGTTGTATTTATCATCACCTTGATTATCTGTATGTGCGGATAACTCTACCCAAAGTGTTGGATTATCCTTCAACATTTCGACTAGTTTATTTAAAGTAGCGAAAGAGCTTGGCTTAATCTTAGCCTTATTGAAATCGTAATAGATATTCTCCAATACTATTGGCTTTTCAATTACAATTTTATTTAGGGCTAAATCAAAATTAAGTTTTCCATCGATATCGATTCCTTGGGTAGAAATCTTTGTACTCTCACTAATGTAATTCGTTTTATCTACCAATAAGTTATAATCAGAATTCTCATCTAAATAGATATTAAACTTGCCATTTTCATCTGTTTGGATTTTAATAGGCTTCCCATTCGAATCTGTGATAGTTATTACAGCATTCGCCAAAGGCTGATTGGTTTCCTTATCTAAAATTTGAATATCAAGAGGAACCCTTATTTTCTCAGTATCTATGTAACTATAAATATCATCATTACCTAAACCACCTTCCCGGTTTGATGATAAAAATCTTTTTTTAGTACTAGTCAGAGAATAAGCGAAATCATCTTGCGAGGAGTTTATTGGGAAACCAAGATTTTCCAATTTACTTACAACACCGTCTTTTATTCTTGCTCTATAAATGTCTAAACCGCCCATACTAATCAGGCCGTCTGTCGAGAAATAATGATAGCGACTATCAAGAGCAATGCTTCGCTCATTACCCGGTGTATTCAAAACTTCGAAATTGATTGCATCCTGCCATTCACCATTATCATTACGTTTACAATAGTAAATGTCTGTCCCGCCTTTACCCCCTGGCATATTACTCACAAAGTATAAAGTCTTTGCATCTGGACTTAAAAACGGATCTCCAACCGACCATTTTTGGACTTTATTATATCTAAATGGAACAGCATCAGTCCATTCACCGTTTATTTTTTTGGAACTAAATATTTCAACATTAATCTTCTCCCCTTTCACAATATCTTCAAACTTATGTAGGGTACGGGTACTTGTGAAATAAACCTCATCTCCAGCGGCATTAAAAACGGGTGTTCCAATATGGTAATCGCCATTAAAATTCAAATGAAAAATCGAAATTGAATCAGCTTCAATTTCCTTTTGGTATATCTTTAAATAGGCATTTCCCGTTGCACCATAAATTTTCTTATTCGGATACTTCCTTATTTTATCAAATTTCAAAAATGGTGCGGCTACTTTATTACCTATGGGATCTGTATATCCCCTATCCGAAGTAAAGACTATTGAATTTTGATAATCAACAGCTCCAAAGTCAGCTTTAGGCGAATTTAAAGTCGCTTCATTTAAAACAGTAACTGGCTTCGGACTCTTCATCCATTTTATTGCAGAATCACAGGAAGATTTCCAAATTTTAATTTGCTTTAATTCTTCTGGCAATACTTCTTTGAGCAATTTTTCGTATTTCTCAAAATTAGACTTGGCTTCACTATATTTACCATTAAAGCTTAACATTTTGGCATACCATAAGGTAATTTCAGGTTTAGCACCCTTCATTCCTTGTAATAAACCGTACCAGCTTTCGGCTTGTTTATAATCACGCAATAAACGGTAAGATTCTGCCAAACGACTGCTTGAATGCAGGGTGTTTTTCTGCTGATAGGCTTGTGTATACAACTTAACCGCTTTGGCATAGTTATACATATCAAACTGTTTATCAGCTTCTTTTAATATATATTGAGCATTTGCTGTGCTGTACAGAAACGTCAATATTATATATATATAAAGAATTTTGAAGGTTGTTTTCATTTAAATTGTAAATGTTCTTAAATTAAAATGTTCTTAAATTTTACATTAAAAACAGCGAGGGGTTAACATTCCTATTAATTTGGGCTTAAAATAGAAACCAATTGAAATTTCATGGGTTCCACCAGAATAGCCACTTATTTGAGTTAAACTATAATCAAATGCATAACCCAAACGTAACTTTGGAGACACAAAAAACTCGGTCATTCCTACAATTGCATTCTTTTTCAAAAGGTCTTTTTGTAAATAAGATTTATCATAAAGTTTAACTCCCGTACGATAACTTCCCCCAATCCAAACTTTATCTGCTAATAATAAAAAAGCATTCAAATCTAAAGTTGTTGGTCCCCCACGATCATCCTTAATTAAAAAGGAAGGTTTTATCTGCACAGATTCATTTATAGGCAATAAACCACCAGCTGTTAAATAATAATGCGGCTTAGGAGTTACAGTATATATTCCATTAGTCCTATTTCTAGAAACATATTGCGCCAATAAATAATCAGCAGAAAAACCTGCATACCATTTATCATTCGAATAAAAAGCTCCTGCTCTAAAGTCGGGAAGGGTATTCGATTGATAATCTAAAGGAATTCTAGTATCATTTAAATCAATGGCATTCAACATAGTACCATCAATGCTGTTTCGTATAATACCAGCACCAATTCCGAAAGCTAATCGCTCATCTTCCGATTCGCTCAATCGTATACGATAAGCATAATTCACATAGCCCGCCACGGTGTTTTGAGCACCTAATTTATCGGCACTCAATTGCATCGCTAAACCTACATTACCATCGTTAGCAATAGCATCTAGGGCTAAAGACATACTCTTTGGAGAACCCTCAACTCCAACCCATTGATTTCGGTAAAAACTGTGCAAGTTTAGTTCTTCTTTGTAGCCTGCATAAGCGGGATTAATGTAAATACCGTTAAACATGTATTGACTAAATTGGGCTGCTTGTTGAGCTTTCAAAGCCGAAATACACACCAACAAGAAGAATATTAATATTGTTTTTTTCATTTTAATAATTTTAAGGCCAAAACCTCAGAACACTTTAATTATAGATAGCAAAAAGCTATTCCATTTTATTTAAAAGCCAACACCAACCTGTTGGCTTTATTAATTTTAATCTCTTAGTAACATGACCCAGCCTTTGAATACAACCTCTACACCATTTCTATCCTTTAATTTGATAATATAGAAATAAGTCCCCTCACCTAACTGATCTCCATTCCAATCATTTTCATACGAACGTCCAGTACTACGCCATACCTCACTATTCCAACGATTGTAAATAAACATGTTACTTTGTGAATACGCAGCTAAACCTAATACCTTAAACGTATCGTTTTTACCATCTCCATTTGGAGTGATCACATTCGGGAAGGTGAGATCTAAAATTTCTTTGATTGCTGTTGAAGTATTATTACTCATATCAGAATCTGGCTGCGTACTGGTTACAGTTGCAGTATTACTACTAAAGCCTGGCAATTCTGCCATCACTCTAAGTGTTAAGGTAATTGTAGCTCCAACAGAAAGATTACCAATATTCCAAGTCACTTTCTTACCCGAATTTGTTACCGTACCATAACCTGTGGTAGCCGATACAAAGCTTAAATAAGTTGGTAAATCATCTATAGCAACAATACCTGTAGCTAATTGAGTACCCATGTTTTTCACTTCAATACTGTATTCAAATTCATCGCCAATAGCAACTCCCAATGTAGCGGGCGCTGTTTTTACGATGCTTAAGTTTACTAATGGAGCATCTGGATTAACCACAACAGTACTGCTATTATTACCCATCACCGGATCTAATTCCGTAGCAAAAACACCTGCCGTATTATTATAAATACCACTTGTATTTACCGTTGCAGTAATAGTTAATTTGGCAGTTTGTGTATTGTTTAAGGTACCTAGCGACCAAATACCCGTCGAACTGCTATAAGTACCAACTGATGAAACATGACTCACATAAGTATAACCACTTGGCAATAAGTCGTTTACAACAACATTAGTAGCATTATCTGGTCCATTATTTTGTACATCAATGGTAAATACTACATTATTTCCCTTTACTGGACTAGCATTATCTACTGCTTTAACAATAGCTAAATTTGCTTGTAGGGCAGTTGGATTAAGAATAACCTCATCTTTATTATTTATTAAATCAGAATCTTGCTCAGCACCACTTATGTTTGCTATATTTTTATAATCACCACTAACATTTATTCTAGCACTTACCGTAAGTTTAGCAGTTGCTGCATTAGCCAAAGCACCAAGGGTCCAAATACCAGTTACAGGGTCATAAGTTCCGGTAGTAACCGTGCTACTTACATAAGTATAACCACTTGGCAATAAATCATTTACAACAACACTTGTTGCATCAATAACCCCATTGTTTAGTGCTTCTACTGTAAAGGTTACCACATTACCAACCTTTGGAACTACGCTATTAACAGTTTTAATAACTTCTAAATCCACGCAAGTAACCGTAGTTTTTGTGAAATATGATGTTGCGTCTGCAGTAGCAGGAAGTACAAAATTGCCGAGATTAATACTTGTGGGAGTTCCACCATCAACACCAACACAATTTTGCGACCATATTCCGGTACTTAATTGCTGACTTACATAAGACAAGCTATTATTGAATAAGCTTTGGTTTGTACCTAAACCGTTTGGATTATTGGCAGAATTATGCTGTAAACTAATATTCGCTAAACCAGCAACATTACTACTAATTTGCCAAGTACGGTCCATCCCTTTATTCGGAAAGCTCGTTTCATTAGCGATACTTGATGCATAATCCTTAACCTGTACATTCATATTTCTGGCTGCTTCCTGATTGGTTACAATTACAGGAGTATAATCAGTTCCAGCAATACTTAATGGGAAATAGAAGTTAGCACCACTTGCCAAAGCCTCTTTGCTTATTAAGCCTAAACCATTACTCACAACATGCTTTGAAACATCTGCACCTGCAAATAGGCCCTGCTCAGCTAAGACTAAATTAAAATCGTTTAAACAAATATGGCCTTTAGAAAATTTCACTTGGTTAGCTACACGAACATTACCCGATAAACTTAGTCCTTTGGCATTATCTATCTCAATATTAATAAATGTGGGATTTGCACCACTGGTACCATAGCCCCCATTTAATGTTTGTTGCAAAGGATAGCCCGGATAAAGTGGGTTATTTTCTCTAAATACAATATTACCTGTACCAATTTGACCACTACCAGGAAGAGCTATAAATTGCGCCGCCGGATTTACAGTCATATTTTTACCGTAGAAATAAGCAATAGCTCCATCTTCAATATACACTACCGCATTGGGACCAAATATCACATCCCCATGCCAT
>NZ_JBIIPN010000150.1:0-5887 GCF_044342615.1 Daejeonella sp.
CAAAAAAAATTCGCAAAAATCTACTTACCATGAATAATCAAATCGAAAGAATTAATGCGGTTATAGAACCTTTAAGAGATCAAATAGTTAATCACAAAGTATATTCGATGATTAATGATCTAGAGGACTTAAAAATATTCATGAACTACCATATTTATGCGGTTTGGGATTTTATGTCGCTTTTAAAAACCCTTCAAAATAACCTAACCTGTACCTCGGTGCCATGGTTTCCAAAAGGTTCTGCAGAAACTAGAAACTTGATTAACGAGATTGTAGTAGGTGAAGAATCAGATGTAGATAATTTTGGTGTACGCAAGAGCCATTTTGAGCTATACCTCGATGCTATGCATCAATGTGGTGCTGATACTTCAGCTATTGAGAAGTTTGTAGAAGAATTACAACGTAGTGGCGATTTCAAAGCTGCCTATTCAGTATCAAATACACCTATTGAAGCACAAAAATTCGTCGATTTTACCTTCAAAATAATCAATAGCCAAAAGGCTTACTTACAGTCCGCAATTTTTACTTTTGGCCGCGAAGATCTAATTCCAGGCATGTTTATTTCCTTGGTAAACGATATTCACAATAACTTCCCAGATAGCATTTCCACTTTTAAATACTATTTAGAGAGACATATTGAGGTAGATGGCGATCACCACAGTCACCTTGCATTACAAATGACCGCAAACCTATGCGAAGAGGATGAGCAATTTTGGAAGGAAGCCGAAGAAGCTACAATTGAATCATTACAAAAAAGAATTGATCTTTGGGATGGAGTTTACAATCAATTATTGGAAAGAAAAAAGGTGCAATTAGCATAAGAAATATTTAATTAGTGCTGTAATCTGTGATAAAAAAATCATTTGATATATATTAGCGTTATATTCTAATATTATATACAAATGAACTTATCAAGATTTTTATTTCTCACTGTTTTTATTCTTTTTCAATCTCTTTTTGCTGCTGCTCAAGATACCCTTAGCCTCAATAAATTAATTGAAAAATCTCAAAAAGTTGTTGAGGATTATCCTTTCGAGAAGGTTTACCTTCATTTTGATAAACCCTATTATGCTGTTGGTGATACCATTTGGTTTAAGGCTTATGTAGCTTTAGCCCAAGATCAACCATCAGATTTAAGCAAGGTTTTGTATGTAGATCTAATTTCAGAGAACGATACACTTGTACGATCTATGAAGCTCCCAATTGTCAATACTTCGGCATACGGGAGCATTACCCTTGACCCATTAGCTTACAAATCAGGTAATTACAGAATACGAGCCTATACCCATTGGATGATAAATTTTAGTGAAGATTTGTATTTTACTAAAAATATCCCTCTTGGGGATGCCATAAATAGGAAAATCATAACTAACATAACATTAAAAGGGGAAAATCCCACAAATAACCCTACCATAAATGCAAGCATTAAATTCCAAGACCCTGATGGTACAGCCTTAGCTAACAAAAAGGTAAATTGGCAGTTAATATCCAAATTTGAAACTATTGCGCGTGGCCGTGAAACGACTGATGACACGGGTAAATTAGCTTTAAAATTGACCGCAAGTCAAAAGGCAGCTTTAGATACAGCTATCCTTGAAACTAGCCTTGAAGCGGATGCGAGTCGCATAATTACCTCCTCTTTCCCATTAAAAAATTCCTTTGCAGACGTAGATTTACAGTTTTTCCCTGAGGGAGGTGATTTAATTGAGAATCTTAATACTAAAATTGCATTCAAAGCTATCCAAGAAAAAGGCTTGGGAATTTCTGTTAAAGGAGATGTTGTAGATAATACAGGAAAAATAATTAGCAAAATTGAAGCTCAACACTTAGGAATGGGAAGCTTCACCATATTACCAGAAAGTGGAAAAACATACAGCGCTAATCTCAGCTTCGCTAATGGCATAAAAAAGACTATTCCACTCCCTACAGCTAAGAAGTCGGGAATCACTATTTCAATACTTACCACCACTCCTACCAATATCATGGTGCAAATTAATGCCAACCAAGCCTATTTTAATGACCATCAGGACAAGAATTACTATTTGGTGGCGAGGAGCAAAGGAGTTATTGCTTTTGCAGCACAGGCCGCCTTAAACACCACAAGCATCGGTGCAGCCATTCCTAAAAGTAAATTTCCAGATGGGATTATTCAAATAACTGTCTTTAACACAAAAGGAGAGCCACTAGCCGAGCGACTTGCATTTGTGAAGCATACTAATGTTTCGAGTTTGAACTTAACATCCGACAAAAAAATATATGGAATACGTCAGCCTGTTAAAATGAATGTGTTGGCTAAAACTAGAAATTTGCCCGTTGAAGGCAATTTCTCTATCTCTGTTTACAATGAAAGCAAGGTACCTAGTAATGAAGATGATGATAGCTCCATTTTGAGTTCATTCCTCATTTCCTCCGAGCTACAAGGATTTATTGAAAAGCCTAATTATTATTTCCACCAAATAAATGAGAAGAAAGCAGCTGATCTAGACCTTTTAATGCTCACTCAAGGATATCGTAAATTTTCTTATAAAGACATTCTAGCCGGTAAAGAACCTATAATTGATTTTTTACCTGAACAGGGAATTGAATTTTCGGGAGTATTGAGAACCTCAAATGGGATGCCCGTTTCAAATGGTAGTCTGAAGTTAGTTGTGCCAGAAAGCCGCTTTTATGCCGAGACTAAATCTAATGTTCGTGGTGAGTTTAAATTCGAAAATGTAAATATTCCAGATTCGATGGAAGCGAGCATCAGCGCACGTAGTCCAAATGCAGCCAAAAACATGATGATTATGCTAAATGGCTCTGCCTTCCCAGGAATTGCGAAGAACAAAAATAAATATGAAGAAAAATTAAACATCGATAGCTTACTTTTACCCTATCTAGATCATAGTAAAAGACAATATCGCATGGTTACACAGATGCTTCAAGAGGTAGTTGTAACTTCTACTGTCATTAAAAAGCCGAGTCATTCTGATCACCCAGCATTATCAGGTTTACCCTCCATGCCAGATCATTTAATAAATGCGGATCGCTTTCAGGGATGTGCCTTATTCTTAAGTTGTTTACAGACAGCGGCTATGGGACTAACCTTTGCGGATAATAATTTCTTCGTGACCAGAGTTTATAATTCAGGAATAAGAGTCCCAGTTCAAATATTCTTAAATGGCATGCCCATAGAAACTAACTTCTTAAATAGTGTACAAACAGCGGATGTTGATAACGTTGAAATATTCCTAAGAGATGAGCTAGGTTTGGTAAGTAGAACCTATAATACCAACGGAATTTTGGTTATTAATACAAAGAAAGCAGTTAAGGGGACAGCCATTTCAGCGGAAGATTTGAAAAAACTATTCCCACCTAGCAATGTTTTAACTTTTAAACCACAGGGATATCTAAAACAAAGAGAATTTTATATTCCGAAATACTTGACAGCAGAAAGCAAAACCAAGGGTGCCGATTTTAGAACTACTGTGTACTGGAATCCTAGGGTCTTTACCGATGCAAATGGTACTATGGCTTTTGAATTTTACAACAGCGATAATAAAGGAACATATAAAGCAATTGTTGAAGGAACAGACATTGAAGGAAATTTATCGAGATTTATCTATCGATACAAGGTAGAATAATAGCCTTTAAATATGGCAGGGACATTCGTGAATGTCCCTGCCATCAAAAATGGATTAATTTATCCCTCCAAATATTCTACTCCAACGAATTTTGCTGAAGAATCCAGCATTGCTATCCCAACTCATCCAAACAAATAATGCTTTACCTACAATATGATCATCAGGAACCATACCCCAATAGCGAGAATCTAGAGAGTTATCTCTGTTATCACCCATCATCCAATAATAATTCATTTTAAAGGTATAAGAATCTGTTTTCTTTCCATTGATTAGAATATCATTACCCTTTCTTTCAATAGTATTGCCCTCATAAACAGATATGGCACGCTCATAAAGCGCATAATTGGTGCTGTCTAACTTTACTGTCCAGCCTTTTTTAGGTATAATTAGCGGACCGAAATTATCGGCATTCCACTTAAATTGTGGATCATGAGGGAAAATCTGTGAGTCATATTCATTAGCGGGTCTGATATACAAGCTAACATCCTTCACATTCGACCATTTTCTTATAATCTCAGCATCTTCAGCAGTCATATTAAAAATATATTGATCTGCCGTTGAGCGTTGTGCTTCAATATGTAAATCTTCGATAGCTTGAGGATTGATATCCGTCCCATCAGTTTGCACAAAATAATACTTCTCACCAAACTGAGGCTGCTCTGCGGGCTTTCCATTCAGAAAAACTTGTGCATTAACAATGCTAAGGGTATCTCCACCCACTGCCATACAGCGTTTAATATAATTTTCACGCTTATCAACTGGGCGAGATAAAGGAGCATCCGCATCCATAGGATAATTGAAAACCACCACATCATTTCTTTTCACTTCACTCAATCCCGGCAAACGGCGATAATCCCATTTTAGCCCTTCCCAATAGGCTTTAGTCCCTGTAATAGGCATCGTATGATGCGCAAATGGAAAAGCCACGGGAGTCATTGGTGTTCTGGCACCATAATTCACTTTACTTACAAATAGGAAATCTCCAACAAGCAAAGTCTTTTCCATCGAACCTGTTGGAATGGTATAAGCTTCAATAAATAGGCCCCTAATTAAGGTGGCGGCAACCACAGCAAACAATATCGCATCAAACCATTCTCTGCCCGCTGATTTCTTCTTTTTTTCTTTCTTATCCTTTGCAGGATTTGTGTCAGAACCTTTTAAATTCATGTATTTATTTTAAATGTTAAACGCTAAAATCAAACATATCCGTAATATTATAAAAACCATTCTTGTCTTGCAACCATTCGGCAGCTAAAACGGCTCCCAAGGCAAAACCAGCGCGACTGTGAGCCTTATGCTTAAACTCGATATCATCTACCTCAGAGCTGTAAATTACTGTATGCGTACCTGGGACTTCCTCAATTCGATGCGATTCAATTAATAATTGATCTGGTTTGGTAATTAATTCTTCGCCTGAGCCAATCAACTCATTCACCCATTCATTCTTACGACCAAGCTCTGATAAAATCCCCTCAGCAATGGTCATCGCTGTCCCGCTAGGTGAATCCAACTTCTCTGTATGATGAATTTCTTCTACCTGAACCTCATATTGAGGGTATTTATTCATAATTTTTGCCAAAATTTTATTGACAAAAAAGAAAACATTTACGCCTACACTAAAATTAGACGCATATAAAAGCGAATTGTTACCATCCTCACACTTGTTTTTAACCTCTTGTAAATGACCATACCAACCGGTAGTACCAACTACGATAGGCAATTTAGCATCAAAACAAAGCTCAATATTACTCAAAGCTGAGTCAGGTGTGCTAAAATCAATAGCTACATCTGCCTTTTGGAGATTATCAACTGTAAGGTCCTCCATATTATCAATATTGACCTTTAAAACAATGTCATGGCCCCTTTCGGTAGCAAATTTTTCTATAATTCGGCCCATTTTACCATAACCAAGGATCGCTATTTTCATTTGTGAAAGCTATTAATTAAAATATGCAACTTTATGTTTCTGAATCATAGGACAATTTTTAGCTTGACGCCTAGCACCGGACTAACACCCGAGGCATGAATAGGACCTTGATTTAAACTCGGACTCACCTTTACTGATAGATCATCAGAGATATCAAACCTAAAAAATTTTGCATCTACATAGGCATCAATGATATTTATTGCATAAAATCCTAATCCCCCAAGGACAGAAAGATCACGATTACGGCGGTAAGAATCTTTAATACTAATTATTCCCTCTGTAGTAAAACGCGCATAAAGTGGATTTTGAGTCTTCCCCGGGTTTTCTTGCCTAAATT
>NZ_JBIIPN010000046.1:0-18882 GCF_044342615.1 Daejeonella sp.
CAAACGCATTACTGTAATTTCTACAGGTATTGGTACAGACAATATTGATATTGTAATCAATGAACTTGATGCATTGGTTAATATAGATTTTAGTACAAGATCGGTAAAAGAGGATCTAAAAAGTCTGGATATTATTAGAATTGGAACCTCTGGAACTGTTCAAAATGATATTTCGATGGGTAGTATTTTAGTTTCTGAATATGGTATAGGACTAGATGCTTTAATGAATTATTATCTACATGATTTAGATAGAGATGAACTTTTATTATTAGGTGCCATCATGTCTCATTTCAATGATTTAAAAGGCATTTCTCCATATATAACTTCAGCAGATCCAGTTTTATTAGATAAAATCGGAAAAGATCTTCATAAGGGAATAACCCTTACAGCACCTGGTTTTTACTCACCACAAGGCCGAGAAGTACGTGCAAAAAGTACTTTTCCTAATTTAGTGGACCTATTTACAAGCTTTTCATTCAATAATCAAAGAATTACTAATTTGGAGATGGAAACAGCTGGTATTTATGCGCTTTCTAAGGCTATGGGCCATAAGGCGATATCTATAAATGCTATTTTGGCGAGTAGAGTTAAATTTGAATTTTCAAATAATCCAGCTAAAATAATTGATGAGGCTATTCAGCTGGTTTTAAGTAGATTATAAATTTAAAGATCTACAATTAAGTCATGAAATTTCTTAATTGCCTTTAATTTATCTTCATTTAGGTTAAAATCAATTTTATTCATTAAATAATCGCTTAAATCAAAATTATCGACTGATTTTAGATCGTTTAACACTTGATCTCTCTGTTCAAGTCCGAATTTTAATGCAGCATTAAACTCATCCTTAAAACTTTCTGATATAGCCTTATTTGAAGCCCAAACAGCGAATGCAAAGGGTAAATCAGTAAACTTGAACCATTCCTCAGATAAATCATAATGGTATAAAAATTGATCTTTTTTACCAAAAGTTCTGTCACCAATTTGAACAAAAGCGTCCGCATTTTCATGTTCTACAAATTCAGGAGTGCATTTCCAGTAATTTTTTATTAGAACTCTTGCTAAATTATTAGAAGTTCGAGATTGACTATCCAATTTGATTGTTTTTATTTCCGAAATTGGCTTATTACTAAAAATAAAAACGGAATCAACCGCCCCATTAGCACCAATACAATAATCAGAAATGATATGATAATTTGGAATTTGTAGTAATGCTGCTACTGGAACTAATCCTATATCTACTTGATTTTCAATTAGTTTTAATGCGCAAACTGAAGGTATATCTAAACTTAATTCAATTTTATCCAATATATCTGAATGCATTAATCCAAAAACAAATGGTTTAGAATTAGTGTATGAAACGGCAGATACTTTTAACTTATTCAAAATCAATTAATTAGTCTAAATGTTTTGTATTATTAAACTCAAGTATATGGAAGTCCTTTCCATCAAAACCAATTTTATAAAGAGTGGTATTAGTATGTGGGAAATTATCCATTTCAGTGAGAGGTTTATTCATTAAAAGACAAAGAAAAAGTCGCATAGCACGTCCATGCATACAGATAAGTATATTTTCATCTTCATTTTGTTCAATTAATTTCTCTAGGACAATTAATTGGCGTTCTTTAACTTCTAGCGGACTTTCGCCACGTTCAAACTTATGATGCAAATTTCCAGCCTTCCAGTGTTCAGTAATTTCATGAAAGTCGGATCTTAATTTTTCTGTACTTTGTTGACCTTCATGAATTCCCCATCCTAATTCGTCTAAACCAGCAAATTGTACCCATGGGATATGATTATCAATGAATTTTTGAACGGTCTGATGTGTTCTTTTAAGAGTAGAAGTATATATTTTATCAAATGCTACATTTTTGTATGCTTGATAAAAAGCTTCAGCTTGGGCTCTCCCCTTTTCATTTAATTCAGTATCCATTCCACGTCCCTGAACAATACCCAATTTATTCAAGTCCGTTTCGCCATGCCGAATGATATAAATTACTTTCCTCAATTGATAACAGGTAATTGATAATATTTAGGTTTCTCCTCAACAGGGAATTCGAAATCTTTATAATCAGTGATCACATTATATAAAGTATCTCGTTCAACAGGATGTCTACCAATATTTTTGATAAGTTCAACTAATTCTTGGGTGCTCATTGCAGGGTGCTGTTCTTCTGCACCTGCCATAGAATAAATTTTGGTTGTATCGTCTAAAGTTCCGTCAATATCATCAACACCAAAATTTAAGGATAATTGAGCCGTATTACGACTAATCATTGCCCAATAGGCCTTGATATGATCAAAATTATCGAGATAAATACGAGATATTGCATAATTGCGAAGATCTTCAATAACTGAAACTTCGGGTACATGCGACATTTGATTGTCTTGATTTCTAAATTTTAGAGGAATAAAAGTCTGAAAACCACCAGTTCTATCTTGAAGTGCACGAAGCTGCTCTAAGTGATCAACACGATGTTCAAATTTCTCAATATGACCATATAACATAGTTGCATTTGAGCGCATACCCAATTTATGCCATTCTTCATGTATTTGTAGCCACTCCTCTCCAGTACACTTATCTTTAGCTATAATTTCTCTAATTTCAGGAGCGAAAATCTCGGCGCCACCGCCAGGTATGGAGTCTAAACCAGCCTCTTTCATCAATTTCATGCCAGTTGCATAATCAACCTTAGCCTTTTTGAAAATATAATGATATTCAACGGGGGTTAAAGCTTTTACGTGAAGATTAGGTCTGTGTTTATGAATCGCAGTGAATAGGTCGGAGTAGAATTTTAAATCGTACTGTGGTAAAACCCCACCTACAATATGAACTTCAGTAACTGGCTGACCATCATAGTTTTTAACTATATCGAGCATCTGCTCCATGGTATATTCCCAACCTTGCGATTTCTCTTTAATTAAAACTGAGTAAGAGCAAAATTTACAATCGTAAATACATAAATTGGTAGGTTCAATATGGAAATTACGATTAAAATAGGTCTTATCACCATGACGCTTTTCGCGAATATAATTGGCTAGTACACCCAAATATCCTAATTCGGCCGTTTCATAAAGTAACACACCCTCATCAAAGGAAATACGTTGGTTAGATTTAACCTTTTCAGCGATAAGTTTAAGCTCAGAAGAAAGGCTTGAATCACCTATTAGCAGTTCTAATTTTGTAGCAGCGTTCATTTTAGTATTTGTACAAAAATACAATATTGTATAATATTCATTATCATTTGCTTGTAAAAGCCTTAATTATTTAGTTATTTTTAATAAAATGATCATTATTGCTGAATAAAATGATTTTATAAGGTCTACATTTTTTAATCTTTAATTATCTTGCTGCATAATTTCTAAGGAAAACATAAATTGAAGAATATGAAAATCGAAACCATAGCCATACATGCAGGTAATTCAATAGATGAGCATACAAAAGCTGCTATTCAGCCTATTACTTTGTCTACTACCTTTGAGCGAGGTGAAGATGGTGATTATCCTGGTGGTTATGTTTATTCACGTGCAGACAATCCAAATAGAAAATCATTAGAAAATGTAATAGGACAATTGGAAGGTGCTGAATCGGCAGCGGCTTTTTCTTCTGGTAATGCTGCTGGTGCTGCTGTTTTTCAAGCTTTGGGACCAGGAGTACATATTATTGCACCAGATGATATGTATCACGGATTAAGAAATCAATTATTACAAGTTTTTCATGGAATTATTGAAGTAGACTTTATTGATTTATCCAACTTAGAATCTGTAAAAAATGCAATTAGACATAATACTAAGCTTATCTGGATTGAAACACCTTCCAATCCACTGCTCAAAATTTGTGATATCCAAGCTATAGTAAAAATTGCTAAGGATAATGGAGTTATGGTAGTTTGTGATAATACATTTAGTACGCCTATGCTTCAAAGGCCTTTAGAATTAGGATGTGATCTTGTCATGCATTCTACTACAAAATATTTAGGCGGTCATAGCGATGTAATTGGTGGGGCTTTGGCAACATTAAAAGACGATGATTTTTGGAAGAAAATTAGAAATGTACAAGTCCTTTCTGGTGCTGTTCCAGCTCCTTTTGACTGCTATATGACTGTGCGTGGGATTAAAACATTGCCATATAGAATGCGTGCTCACACCGAAAATGCTATGCAAATTGCAAATTTCTTAAATGCTCATCCAGGAGTTGAAAAAGTATATTACCCGGGATTAACTGATCACAAAGGACATGAAATTGCTAAGAAACAAATGAGTTCATTTGGGGGAATGTTATCTTTTTTGGTTAAAGGTGGTTCTGATGAGGCAAGAAAATTGGTTAATTCGGTTGAAATTTTTACTCAAGCTACCAGTTTAGGTGGTGTTGAAAGCCTAATAGAACATAGAGCATCTGTTGAGGGTCCAGAGACCAAAACCCCACAAAATTTAATTCGGGTTTCGGTAGGTTTAGAAAATCCATCAGATCTTATAGATGATTTAAAACATGCTTTATCAAAAATAGTCTAAATCTAAATTATTGATAATCAGTATATTGCAAAAAAAATAAAATTAAATTTGGTTTTAACATGTTTTTGACCATATATTTGAAATATTATTTGGTGGCAACACCAATCTGTCTTCAATAAATTATTTTATTGATTTATACAGAAGTGGCGAGAGATCAGGCTCAATGACCCACTGACAACCCCCCGATCGGTTTCGGGGAAGGTGCCAATTCCTGTCCCGCAAGGGAAAATATAAAAACAAATAAAAAATGAAAAAAGAAACATCCCAAATTTCTTTATTTCCTCAGCAGGAGATAAAAATCAATTTTCCAAACTTTTTAGATTCAACAGGCAACATGAATTTATTCATCTGTATGCGATGTATGAATTGTTAAGAAAATTCCAATAGTCTATTGTATTTTCTTATATCCTATTAAAATGAGCTCTGCTCGTATCCCATTATTTATTTATTAAAAAATCTAACATCAAAATATTATGTCAGCACAAAATTTAAAATTTGAAACATTACAGCTTCATGCTGGACAGGAAGTAGATCCAACAACAGGTTCAAGAGCAGTACCTATCTATCAAACAAGTTCTTATGTATTTAAAAGTTCTGAACACGGTGCTAACCTCTTTGCTTTAAAAGAGTTTGGAAATATTTATACAAGACTAATGAACCCAACCACAGATGTTTTCGAGAAGCGTATTGCTGCACTTGAGGGCGGTGTGGCAGCTTTAGGAGTCGCATCCGGTCAGGCAGCTCAGTTTATCGCATTAAACAATATTTTACAAGCTGGAGATAATTTTGTGACCTCTTCTTATATTTATGGAGGTACATACAATCAGTTTAAAGTCGCATTTAAGCGCCTTGGTATTGAAGCACGTTTTGCTAAGGGTGATGATTCGCAAAGTATTGATTCATTGATAGATGAGAAAACCAAAGCAATATATGTTGAAACAATAGGAAATCCGAGTTTTAGCATTCCTGACTTTGAGAAAATTTCTGCAGTAGCTAAAAAGCATGATTTACCATTAATTGTAGATAATACATTTGGTGCAGCTGGCTATTTATTTAGACCCTTAGATTATGGCGCAAATGTGGTGGTTCAATCGGCCACAAAATGGATTGGCGGGCATGGAACAAGCATTGGTGGAGTAATTGTTGACGGTGGAAACTATAATTGGGGAAATGGTAAATTCCCGCAATTTACTGAACCTTCTGAAGGATATCATGGATTAATTTTTAATGATGTTTTCGGAATTGGCGGACCATTTGGCAATATTCAATTCATAATTCGTGCACGTGTTGAAGGATTGCGTGATTTCGGTCCCTCACAATCACCTTTTAACTCGTTCTTACTATTACAAGGAATAGAAACACTTTCTTTACGTGTTCAGCGCCATGTTGATAATGCCCTTGAATTGGCAAAATGGCTCGAAAATCATCCGCAAGTAGATAAAGTGGTTTATCCTGGTTTACCAAGTAGTCCGAATCATACACTAGCCAAAAAGTATCTTAAAAATGGTTTTGGTGCTGTTTTATCCTTTGAGGTTAAAGGTGGTAAGGAAGCAGCCATTAAATTTGTTGATAATTTGAAATTAATAAGTCACCTTGCTAATGTCGGTGATACTAAAACCTTAATTATTCAGCCAAGTGCTACAACCCATCAACAGTTAAGTGAGGCAGAACAAATTGCTGCTGGCGTAAACCCATCATCTTTAAGGGTTTCTGTAGGAATTGAGCATATTGAAGATATTAAGGCAGATATCGAACAAGCGTTTGCTTCTTTAAATAATTAATCATGTTTTTACATTCCTGAAAAGAAATTTTCAGGAATGTTATTTTGTTATGAATACAGAAAATAGTTATAAGCACAAAAAGCCTTTTAACCTCGAAAGTGGTAAAAAGATAAAAGATTTAGAAATTAAGTATCACACTTATGGTACTTTAAATTCTAAAAAAGACAATGTAGTTTGGGTTTGTCATGCCTTAACAGGTAATTCAGATGTTTTTGATTGGTGGCGAGGACTTTTTGGTGAAAATTGTCTGTTTAATCCAAAAGATCATTTTATAGTTTGCGCAAATATTTTGGGCTCACCTTATGGATCAAGTAATCCACTAAGTATAAATAATGCTACGGGGCTACCCTATTATCTATCATTTCCTGAATTTACTGTTCGTGACATGGCTACCGCACATCAATTGCTTGCGGATCATTTAAATCTAAAGGATATTGATTTACTAATTGGAGGATCGATTGGAGGTCAACAAGCGATGGAGTGGGCCATTTCAGAGCCTAAGCGTATAAAAAAGCTTGTTTTAATCTCTACTAATGCACAGCATTCATCTTGGGGTATCGCTTTTAATGAAAGTCAGCGATTGGCTATCACTTCTGATCGGACATTTTATTCACAGTCACCAAACGGTGGCAGTAAAGGGTTAAAAGTAGCTAGAAGTATAGCTTTGCTTTCATATCGAACCTATGGTACCTATGTTTCCACACAAGTAGAGGTGAATAGTGATAAAATAAATGATTTTAAGGCAGCTTCTTATCAAAATTATCAAGGTGAGAAACTAGTAAAACGCTTTAATGCTTATAGTTATTGGTATCTAACAAAAGCAATGGACAGTCACCATGTAGGCAGAAAAAGAAATTCAATTGATGACGCCTTAAAACAAATTCAAGCAAAAACCTTAGTTATTGGAATAACAAAAGATGTTTTGTTCCCAATTGAAGAACAATATTTTTTAGCTGAAAAAATTAAAAATTCTACTTTTTTCAAATTGGATTCTTTCTATGGACACGATGGTTTTTTAATTGATACAGAGATACTTACACGAGAAATAGGGAATTTTATTAAAAATACAGATTCTGAGAATAAAGTAGTGAATCTACATAAAATAGCATAGCATGAGTAAAAGATTAACCATTGGATTATTTGGTTTTGGAGTAGTTGGTCAGGGATTACACGACATCATCAGTACCAAAGATTTAAACATTGAGATTAAAAGGATTGCCATTAAAAATCCTGAAAAAGTACGTAGCCTTACTAGTGATTTATTCACGACAGATGCAGATGTGATTTTAAATGATCCAAGTATTAATACCATAATCGAATTAATAAATGATGCTGATGCTGCCTATGAAATAGTCACAAAAGCATTAAAAAGTGGCAAGAACGTTGTTTCAGCCAATAAAAAAATGATTGCTGAACATTTAGATGAATTAGTAAATATTCAGAATGAGTATGGTACATCTCTACTTTATGAAGGTTCGGTATGTGGAAGTATTCCAATCATTAGAAATTTGGAAGAATATTATGATAATGAATTGCTGCATTCAATAAGTGGCATTTTTAATGGTTCTTCAAATTTTATACTGTCAAAAATTGCAAATGAAGGCTTGGATTATTCAGTAGCACTTAAACAAGCTCAAGATCTAGGATTTGCAGAAAAAGATCCAACCTTAGATGTAGGTGGTTATGATCCGAAGTATAAATTAGTTATAGCTGCGGCACATGCTTATGGTGTTTTTGTAAGACCAGAGGAGGTTTTAAACATTGGCATTCAGAACTTTTCTGCAGTCGACTTACAATTTGCACAAGAGCATCATTTGAAGATTAAATTAGTCCCGACAGCCAAAAAATTAAATAATCAAGAACTTACACTTTATGTACTCCCAAAGCTTGTACCTAAGAGTGATTTTTTATATAATGTTGAGAATGAATACAATGCAGTCTCAGTAAAAGCAGCATTTGCAGATCAGCAACTGTTTTATGGTAAAGGAGCAGGTGGCCATCCTACAGGTTCTGCTGTCCTATCGGATATTGCTGCATTGAGATATGACTATCGTTATGAGTACAAAAAATTGAATAATGAATCTAAATTAACACTTCAGAATGATTATGTTATTCCTCTGTATATTAGATATATAAATGAAAGTTTAATCAATAAGATTCAATTTGAATATATTACTAAACATCATAAAAGCGATGATTTAAATTACGTTCTTGGCGGTATTAAAATCAGTGAATTAATTCTAGGTAAAGAAGCTATTTTAAATGATGGAGCATTTTTAGCTGAAGCGAGTGCGCTAATTGAAAAATAAGAAAGTTATGATCTTTTTATTAAGGTTAATTAATATTTCAATGGAATAATTAATTAACCTTTCTTTTTTAAGTGTGGTAAAATCGCTTTTTGCCAAATATCATAACCTGTTCTATTCATATGAAGTTTATCCCCTAAAAATATGTTGGTCATTGGTGATCCATCAGTTAATAACATTTTATTATAAACATCAACAAAACCTGTTTTAGTTTTATTTTTAAGAAAAGATTTAATTAGTGCATTTGCTTTTACCATTTCAGGCATATATTTAGCACGACTGGGACTAGGTTTAATAGACACGAATAAGATGTGAGCTTTAGGAAGTTCCCTTCTTATCATTCCAAATAATTGACTAAAACGCATAAAAACAGTATCTGCATTAGCATTGGGAGAACTTACAAAGTCATTTTCACCACAATAAATTACTACTTGTTTTGGTTGATAAGGATAAATGACATTTGGCGCATAACGAATAAGATCGGTTAGACTTGAACCACCAAAACCCCGGTTTATTATTTTATAAGTAGGAAAGTCCTTTTGAACATCTTTCCAATTAGTAAAAGATGAACTTCCGACAAATAAAATTGAGCCCTTTTGAGGAAATGATGACTGATCTTCTTTCTTAAAGGCTTCAATGTCTTTATAAAATGGAAAGTTATTTTGAGCCAATGACTTATTGGGTACAAAAAGAAATAAAATCAAACATATTATCAGAAAAGCTCTATTTTTCATACATGTTTCTTTATAAAATATTAAATATCACGATTGATATCCCAATTTTCTAAATAGTCTGCCACTCTTCTAACAAAAGAGCCACCCAAAGAACCATCTACAACACGGTGATCATAGGAAAGAGAAAGAAACATCATATTTCTGATAGCGATTACATCACCATGTTCAGTTTCTATAACTGCTGGTTTCTTTTTGATAGCTCCAACTGCTAAAATAGCTACCTGTGGTTGGTTTATGATTGGAGTCCCCATAACATTACCAAAAGTCCCTACATTAGTTAAAGTGAAGGTCCCTCCTTGCGTTTCATCAGGTTTAAGTTTTGATTGGCGCGCACGATTAGCCAGATCATTAACTGCTTTTGTAATTCCGAATAAATTTAATTGATCTGCATTTTTAATTACGGGAACGATCAGATTACCACTTGGGAGTGCAGCAGCCATTCCGATATTTATATCACGTTTTTTAATAATTTGCGTACCATTAATAGAAATATTGATCATTGGCAAATCTTTAATTGCCTTAGCCACAGCCTCAATAAATATGGGTGTAAAAGTAATTTTTTCACCTTCTCTCTTTTCAAAACTGCTTTTTACTCGGTCTCTCCATTTCACGAGATTAGTAACATCAACCTCAACAAATGAAGTTACATGTGCAGAAGTATGCTTCGACATCACCATGTGATCAGCAATAAGCTTACGCATACGGTCCATTTCAATAATCTCATCACCTCCTGAAACAGAACTTACAGGGCTAACTGATTTCTGGTTTGATATTTCATTAGAAACAGAGGTATTATTTTGTGTTTTGGCAACAATATTACCAGTACTTTTATTATTTTGAATATACTCCAAAACATCTTGTTTAGTAACACGACCTTCAGAGCCTGTCCCAACAATAGAATTTAATGCTTGAATACTTATACCCTCTTCAGCTGCCATACTTTTAACTAATGGTGAATAAAAGCGTTCTGAAGAACTAAAATCAATAGATTTAGTATTATTCGATGAATTTTGTACTACAGGTTCAGGAACAAATGGTGCTTCAAGTACTTGTTCCACCTGAACAATATTCTCTATTTTTGTTTCCTGAGGGGCATCCTTAATAACTTCAGCGTTTGTATCAGTCTCAATTACAGCGATTACAGCACCAACTTGAACAACATCATCTTCTTTAAAAAGAACTTTAACAAGTTTTCCAGACACGGGAGAAGGTACTTCTGAATCAACTTTATCAGTTGCAATTTCCAATACAGATTCATCAATATCGATGTTATCTCCTGGTTGCTTTACCCATTTAATAATGGTAGCTTCAGCAACACTTTCGCCCATTTTAGGAAGTACTAATTCGAATAAAGACATAGTAGATTTTATTTACGATTGGTTTTCTTTTGCAAAATTATAAATTTTAATTAAGCCTGCTCCTCTTTCAGTAATTTAAAAAGCAAAGTTAATGCACTTATAGATGCTCTTTCAATATTTTGTGCTCTTTTATTGCCAAAAGTGAATTTTTTACACAAGATTTTATTTTTTCCTGCTACGGCAATCCAAACTGTTCCAACTGGCTTATCAATACTTCCACCATCGGGGCCAGCAATTCCGCTTACCGATATGGAATAATCCGATTGATAATTATTTTTAGCCCCTTGAGCCATTTCTCTGACTGTTTCTTCACTTACAGCACCGAAACTAGAGATGGTTTGATTAGAAACACCAAGCATGCTGACTTTAAGGTTATTTGAATAAGATATTGCTCCACCTAAAAACACTTTACTACTTCCAGCATGTTGAGTAATTAAATGAGAGATATAACCTCCCGTGCAACTTTCGGCAGTGGCTAAGGTTAATTGCTTTAACTCCATAAAATCAAGAATGGCCTTTTCAATGGCAATATCTCTCTCAATAATCACATATTCGCTAATTTGTTTAACTATTTTATTAGAAAAAACACTTATTTCATTATTTAAAACATTAGCATCTGGTCCACTACCACTTAATCTTAATCTCACCAAACCTAATTTAGGCAAATAAGCTAGTTTTATATGTTCAGGAAGTGAATCTTCAATATCAGCAATTTTTTCTGCCAATATAGATTCTCCAATACCTGCAGTTAAGATTGTATGATGATAAATAGTAGGAAGTTTAAAAGTTTCTTTAATTTTTGGAATTACCAAATCTTCCATCATATACATCATTTCAAATGGAACTCCTGGCATAGAAACAAATATTTTGCCATTTTGCTCTACCCACATTCCTGGAGCGGTACCATTTTTATTTAGAAGAATTTTGCAATTTTCAAGCACTTCAGCTTGTTTTTTATTTATTTCAGAAACTTCAACTTTATATCTGGCAAAAATTTGCTTGACATTTTCAAGGGCCTCCTGATCAGTTCTTAGGCCTGTTTGGAAGTATTCGGCGAGTGTTTTTTTGGTGATATCATCTTTTGTGGGACCTAGGCCACCAGTAATTAAAATAATATCCGCTCTTTGTGAAGCTTGTTCTAAGGTATCTAAAATATGTTGTCGATCATCAGAAACGGAAGTAATTTGTTTAACCTTAATGCCAGCTAGATTTAATTTTTGAGCCATCCAGGCTGAGTTGGTATCTACAATTTGTCCAATTAAAATTTCGTCGCCAATAGTTATAATTTCAGCTATCATATTAAAAATTATTGTAGAAATCCCGACGTTTACTAAGTTTAAGATCTTGTAAAATAGAAGCTTTTACTCTTAAATCGACACTATAAAATTTGTAAGTCCCAATTGGGGACCATCTAAAGGATAAATCCCAGCAGTGAAGGTCGCGATATATCGAGAATTGTGTTAAACTAAGTTTATTAGCTTGAAAATCATATCCTGAAGTATATTGTACTTTCCACTTGGGTGTAACATTAAAATCACCGAATATATTTAATGTATTTGAAATATTCGATTGAAGTCCGTTTTTGGAATAATTAAAGCTATACGCTGCACTCACATTCCACGGAATATTAAAGTCCACAAAAGCATTTGGATCGCGACTAATGGCATTTAACTCTTCCTGCTGCGATCTTGAAAGGTTTTGTTTGCCCTTATCGAGTTTATTTAGGTTTTCACCTCTCTTTTTGGCGGCTTTTGAATTCAAACTGAAATCAGTTGATAAACCGAAATTTGTTAAGCGAGCTAGTTTACCCGATTCGAAGGTATATTTATCTATACGATTTCCCAGATTGTCTAGTTTATAGGGGTCTAAAGTCCCATAAAAGTTTATACCTATTTTTTCTTTAAAAAACGAAGTTCTTCCTGAAAAACCGATGGTAGAAAGTTTAAAATTTTCTGCTGCAAAGTTATAACTTCCTGAAAAGGTAAGACTCTGAAGAATCGGAATATTAATTGAATTTTTAGTCGAATCAGCGTCTGAGCGAACTTTAGCTTCCACATTATTGTCAACACTAAATCCAATTCCTGCAACCCTTCCTGAAGATGGCGATCCGAAAACTGCATTTTCATAAATAGAATAACGGGCAACATTTTTAGAAGTATCACCTTGTAAATTTTGGAAATATCCAAAGCGGCTAGTTCCAAAATCTGGACGATAATTAAAGTTGACTGAAGGGGTCATTATATGTCTCAAGGCCATTAAATTGCCTTTTTTGAAATTGAATTTACCATATATTTTAGTTGCAAGTCCTGTATTTACGCTATAATCGTAAACTCTACTAAATCCTTGTATGGTATCAGTAACTTGCTTAAATCCAGAGGCTACCGGGTCTAAACGCTTACTAATGGTTTGTAAATACCACTTTTCACTGTATTGCATCCCAGAGTTAAACTGGAAATATTTTAGAATATTTAAAGATAGATTGATGGGAATATCATGTTGAATTCCATTTCTAAAATCTTTCAATGACTCCTTTTTAAACAATTTATATTCCTTAGTATTGATGGAGTTACTACCCTGCATACTGTATCCTAAACTCAGTCGCTGATACCATTTTTGCTCGCCTGCTCTATCTTTCG
The DNA here is from genome assembly GCF_044342615.1 of Daejeonella sp. GTDB lineage: Bacteria > Bacteroidota > Bacteroidia > Sphingobacteriales > Sphingobacteriaceae > Daejeonella. The sequence continues at coordinate 13,325 of NZ_JBIIPN010000046.1, forward strand.
TATCAAAAGGATTAATAGTTGTCATGTTTAAACTAAAACGTGGCAAATCTAAAAAGACTGTCTGTTGCTCAATATCTTGGCTATGGGAAAGGCTTGAAGAGAAGTTAAAAAGACCATTTGCAAATACCTTTCCATAACTTATACTTGAAGAAAGTGTATTTCTGGCAATTTCGGTAGGGTTATAAGTCCCGGCTGCACCAGTATTAGAAAAGTATGATCCAGTACCGGCATTCACAGAAGCACTGAAAGTTGTCCCGGGATTAGCCAAGGGACTCTGAGAGTGACTCCAAGTAAGGTTAAAATCTTTATTAGGTCTTTTAAAAGACTCTGTTCCCTCTACCCCATTTTTTGTGGAGGCAAATCGAAAATTTAAACCACCATCATATTTATAATTTTTACGATATCGAGCTGCTGTACCTAATTCATAAGAACCTTTTGAATAGAGAGTGCCTCTAGTTGAAAGATCCCAATAATCATTTAAGCCTAGGTAATAGCCTAAATCACGCATAAAAAACCCTCTTGTATCTTCTCCGAATGTTGGAAAAAGCAATCCGCCAGAACGGCGATTCGGTTTTGGAAAAAAGCCAAAAGGAACTCCAAGAGGTAAAGGAATATCTTCAATTACAAGGTATGCTGGACCAGTAATAATTTGTTTATCGGTTGCAATACCTTTAATAATATGTATACCAAAGTGAGGATGTGGTAAATTACAAGTACTGTAAATTCCTTTTTTAAAAAAGCCCTCATCATATTGGTTCTTTTTAAATTGTGCTGCTTGAAGATATCCACCTTCAACATCTGTAAAAATTCCAAATGATTTTCCTTTTTTTGTTTTATAATTAAAAAATAAAGAATCTGTTGTTAATGGAGGTTCAGCTCCTTGAGTTAAAAGAGGTTTTCCCGAATAAGTTTTTGTTTTTGGATTAATTAAACCCTTGGCAAATAAAGTATTGTTTTTTTGGTCAAGCTTAATAAAATCAGCTTCTATTTCAAAATCTTCATATTTTACTTTAGCTTTTCCATACAAATATACTATATTGTTGTTTATATCTGCTTTTATAGAATCTTCGGCTGAGTAATTGACTTTTGATGAAAAAGCTCCTGCCTGATTTGTTTTTTTGGGGATGGTATCAAGTTTTATCGTATCGGCAGACAATCTTGCTGTCTTTACTTCGTTATCGCTTGGTAATACTGATTTTTGAGCATAAGCGATTGTATCTTTGCCTAATACAAAAAATGCAGTTAAAGAAAATAATATAAAAATGGGCCTAATAAATTTCAAATTCGATGATGAATACTATTTTTGCAATAATTGATAATAATATGCCCCCAAAATTAATGAAAAATATACCATTGATAAGATACAAATACGTAATTGTAGTATTCTTGTTTTTAACAACTACATTTTCTTTCGGGAAAAGTATAGATCCTAGCCCATACAAAATCAAAACTATAGTAGTTGACGCTGGTCACGGTGGCACTGATGGTGCTACCAGGGGTATTTTTTCAAAAGAAAAGGATATCGCATTGCAAGTTGCATTACGTTTAGGTAAAGCAATTGAAGAAAATTTAAAAGATGTAAAAGTTGTTTATACAAGAACAACGGATGTTTTTATTCCGCTTTATGAACGAATAGGAATTGCAAATCGCGTCAAAGCGGATATATTTATTTCAATACATTGCAATTCTATGCCGATTAAAAAAGTAATTAGCGGTTACAAAAAAGATAGTAGAGGACGTAAAGTTCCTATTTATAAAACTGTTCAAAGTACCTCCACAAAAGGTACAGAGACTTTTGTTTCAGGTTTCGGCAGATTAGATGAACAAGATGTGGTAATGCGTGAGAACGAATCAATACTATTAGAAAAGGATTATAAAGATAATTATGAGGGTTATGACCCCAAAGATCCAGAAAGTATTATTCTTTTATCTTTAATGAAAAATGCTTTTAGAGAACAAAGTATAAAGTTAGCATCGTTTATTCAGGATGAATACAGTCAAAGTGGACGTATTGATCGTGGAGTAAAAGAACAAAGTTTAGCGGTATTGGCAAAAGCTGGTATGCCTGCAGTTTTAACGGAAATAGGCTTTGTTTCTAATCCTGAAGAAGAAGAATACATGAATTCTGAGCTTGGACAGAATGAAATTGTTACTAATTTATTAAAAGCTATTCAAACCTATAAAAAACAAGCCGAATTCGAATAAACTGGTTAAATTTGCATGATTATTGCTTATTAGCAAATATTAATCAGATTTATATTACGAATAAGAAAATATTGATGAAAATTTCAAATGAAACAAAAGTTGGTGCTTTAACTTCCGTAGCTATAGTTACGCTTATTTTAGGTTATAGTTTTTTAAAAGGAAATGACGTTTTTTCAAATGAAAATGAATTTTATGCGCAATATGATCGTGTTGATGGTTTAGCGTCATCAAAGCCTGTTTTGATAAATGGATATCAAATTGGCAGGGTTTCTGATTTAACATTGCTTCCTACAGGTAAAATATTAGTTCAATTTAAAATTGATTCAGAATATTCAATTCCTAAAAACACAATTGCCAGAATAGAGAGTACAGATTTACTAGGTGGTAAAGCTGTTGTTTTTGAATTAGGAGACAGTAATAATTTTGCAAGTGATGGTGATACATTGAATTCACATGTTCAAACTGATCTAATGGATCAAGTAGAACCAGTTCAAAAAAAGGCAGAACAAATTATTGCCAGAATGGATTCTATTCTAACATCAGTTAATAATACCTTAAATCCTGAGTTTCAGAAAAATTTTGATCGTAGTTTTGCTAGTATTGCTAGAACGCTTGAAACACTGGAAAAAACTACAAAAACGGTTGATGGACTTGTGATTGATCAAAGTTCTAAAATCTCAGGAATCATGTCAAATTTTGAGTCGATCACTGCAAATTTCAAAAATAATAATTCAAAGATTAATAGTATCATGAATAACCTGGATAAGGTTAGTGATGATGTTGCAAAGGCTAATTTTACCCAAACAATCGCTGAAGCAAATAAAGCAATTGTTGAGCTTCAAACTGTTTTAAACAAGGTAAATTCTGGAAATGGTACATTGAGTCAATTGATAAATGACGAGAAAATGTACAATAATTTGAATAATGCTGCTGAAAATTTGGATAAGCTCATGATTGATTTAAAGTCTAACCCAAAACGATATGTTTCCTTTTCGGTTTTTGGAGGAAAGAAAAATTAAATTTAGGCTAGTCTAAATTTCGAATGTTTTTCCTTCAATAGCTAGTTCTGTATTATTGAAAAGGCTTTTAGCCTCCACTAATAGTGGATCTAAATCGCGATATCGAGCAGAAAAATGCCCTATGAGTAACTTTTTGGCATTTGCTTTTGTTGCAACTTCTGCAGCTTGTAATGTAGTTGAATGAAAAGTTTCTTCAGCTCTCGCTAGCATATCATTCATAAATGTAGCTTCATGATATAATAGGTCTACATCTTTAATATAATTTAAGTACTTCCAACTACAAATGGTATCGGAGCAATATGCAAATGATTTTGGGATATCAGGCTCAGTAGTTAATTCTTCAACTGAATGTATGATACCTTTATTATCAGTGAAATTATGCCCCTTCTTGATTAGTGGTATCATATCAATGGGAATTGATAGTTCCTCTATTTTAGATTTAATAATTTTTCTTAGGCGTTGTTTTTCTGTAAATTTAAAACCTGTACAAGGAATACGATGATCGAGAGGGAATGATTCTACACTTATATCCCAATTCTCAAATAATAATTCGTGAGCTAATGGGTTTGTTGCAGTAAAATTTATCGGGTATTTGAGGATTGTTTGAGAAAGCTTGAATTGTAGATCAATAATTTCAAATAAATCTGCTGGACCGTAAATATCCATGGCTTTTGTTCTTCCATTTAGATGCAATGATGAAAGTAGTCCTACAAGACCAAGATAATGATCACCATGCAGGTGGCTAATAAAAATTTGATCAATCCTATTTGCCTTTAGGCCGAAATGCAATAATTGATTTTGAGTCGCCTCACCACAATCAATTAATATAAACTTCTCATTAACATTTAGAAGCTGAGCAGATGGATTTCTATTAAATATGGGGGTTGAAGAACTGCTACCTAAAATAGTGAGTTCAAATTTCATTTATATGGATTTGTATTAAATTATTACATTTCTCTTCTTAATTCCTTTTCAATCTCTTCCATAAAGATTAAATCAATTGCTTCATCTACGCTACCAACAATGGTTAGAATATTATCTAATTGAGATATAGTGATCAATCTCGCGATATTATCATTGATTTTTGTCAGAATAAAGGAACCTTCAGCGTTTTTACACAGACGATGACCTACCAATAAACTACTCAAACCAGACGAATCTGAATATTTAACATTAGAAAGATCTAGAATAATATTTCTTTGACCTTCAGAATTACAAAGTATAAGCTCTGATTTCAACTTTGGTGAAATTAAGCTATTTAGCTTATTTTCATTCAGTTTAATCAAAACATATTTTTCGTGTTTATCTACAGTAAATTTCATGATTTTTAAAGATAATTAAACCTTTCTTAATTAAATTAATCAAGAAAGTCTATTCAAAGCCTCAATTATATTATTTTCAACTCTTTTAAGAATATCTGAATGATCATTTTTTATAAAATTATCACCTGTGATATGCTCATATAGTTCAATATAACGTTCTGAAATTGAATTAACAAATCCAGGGGTCATTTCAGGAATTAACTGATCTTCTTTACCTTGAAAACCATTGTCTATTAACCATTTACGAACAAACTCTTTAGACAACTGCCTTTGTGGTTCATTTTTAGCTTGACGATCTTCATATCCTTCCTTATAAAAATAACGTGACGAGTCTGGAGTGTGGATTTCATCAATTAGGTGAATTTTACCATCTGCTTTACCAAATTCATATTTCGTATCCACAAGAATTAAACCTAGATCGGCAACCATTTCAGTACCCCTTTGGTATAAGGCTCTAGTATATTTTTCAAGCAAAATATAATCCTGCTCGTCTACGATTTTTCTATTAATAATTTCTTCTCTAGAGATATCCTCATCATGTCCAACTGATGCTTTGGTGGTTGGAGTTATTATTGGTACAGGCAATTTATCATTTTCTTTAAGTCCATCAGGCAATTCAACACCACAAACCATACGCTTGCCACTTTGATATTCACGCCAAGCATGGCCAGCTAGGTAACCTCTAATAACCATTTCTACCTTGAAGGGAGCACAAATTTTCCCGATTGTGACATTTGGATCAGGAACATCGATTACCCAATTTGGGACTATATCAAGCGTGGACTGTAAAAATTTAGCAGCAATTTGATTCAATACCTGTCCTTTAAAAGGTATGGGTTCAGGTAAAACTACATCGAATGCAGAAATTCTGTCGGTAACCACCATTACAAGGAATTTATTTCCAATGGTGTAAACATCGCGGACTTTCCCTTTATAGAATTGTGTTTGTCCCGGTAAATTGAAATGTGTTTCTTTAATCGCGCTCATTTAAATAGCCTATTGAATTGAACTG
>NZ_JBIIPN010000047.1:0-18661 GCF_044342615.1 Daejeonella sp.
ATCGTATCTAGTAACATAAGCTTCCCCTCCGTTTCTATAGTATTCAATTCCTTCATCTGCAGAATTATGTTGCAAGTTTATATCCATTTTTGAACTTGGATCTACAACATATGTCTTCATTATCCATGTTTTATTCACATATTCAGGGAAATTCAATTTGTTATACAGATTATCTGCAACCCTAAATTTAATCGACTGAGCTATACCCGTATAATTAATAGTTAAGGGAGTATAACTTGTTAAAGCAGTCCCAATTGGGTAAACAAGCTCCATAGGAGTTCCTGCAGTGTTTCTAATCAATCCTCCTCCAGTAATTGCAGAGCCAGTAACAATAAAGTTTTTATGACTATATCCAGTAATTGTGCCGGTACCTGCCAAACCTATGTTCACATCTACATTATTTAGGATAAGATTGCCATTAGCAAAGTGAAGATTCCTATTGATGTGAAGATTTCCATTGTCAGCAATTACATTTGATGCATTATCGATTTGAATATTGGGAAATCCATTAAAAGGGAACGACTTAATAGTCCTAATGCGTTGAGATAAATTTTTCAGGTTTGAAAACCTAAACACTCCTCCTATGCCATCAATACCTCTGGGACTTTCATCAGCTAAGCGACTTTCTTCATTGTTTTGCCAAACCGTAGCGTAGAAATTTATTAACGCGTTATCATAGGAAACTAAAGTTCCAGAATGAGAAATATCTGAGAAAATATTAAGGTTTGAATTGGGATGCGCGTAGATATTAGCAGATTGAAAAATAAAGACCTGACTAGGCCCCTGTGCCATCGCAAAGCTAGGCCACAAAGAAAACAAAAGCGCAATAAAATACAATATTGGCCTTAATTTTCCTGTCGTATTTTTTGAAATCACGAAAGGTAGATTTTGCATTATATCCTTTATACGAGCAGAAAATGAAAAAGTTTACCAAAAAATAAAAAATATTTGAGCGAGTTGAGAAACAACAATTAAAATTCAGGATTAAAGTATCCATCAATAAGTTTATGACTCAGCTATGAAATAATTAAAACTTATACTCTAGCAAATATTTAGATTTCTTAAAAGCAAAAATGTCTTGAAACAAAAAAAGCTACCCTTTCGGATAGCTTTCTTTATATCGTTTAATAACTTAAACTTTGATTTCAACTTCAACTCCACTTGGCAATTCAAGCTTCATTAAAGCGTCTACAGTTTTTGAATTTGAGCTGTAGATATCAAGTAAACGCTTGTAAGCACATAATTGAAACTGCTCTCTTCCTTTTTTGTTTACGTGTGGTGAACGTAATACTGTAAAAATTCTCTTTTCAGTTGGCAAAGGAATTGGTCCGCTTACCACTGCACCCGTAGGCTTTACAGTTTTTACGATTTTCTCAGCAGACTTATCTACCAAGTTATAATCGTAAGACTTTAATTTAATTCTGATTCTTTGGCTCATTTTTATTTGTTTATGGTTTACGTTAGAGCTATTTATAACGCCAACCGGTTTATTTTGATTAAGGAGTAAATCACAAAAACACGTGGTCTTTGATCTTTACTCCCTGTTCTTTATACAATTATTATCCGTTTGCTTTCTTTCCTTTTACTTTAGCTACCACTTCTTCCTGAACGTTTCTTGGAGCTTCAGCATAGTGATCAAACTCCATTGTAGAGGTTGCACGACCAGAAGTAATAGTACGTAATTGAGTTACATAACCAAACATTTCCGAAAGTGGCACTGTAGCCTTGATTACTTGTGCACCAGCACGAGTATCCATACCTAAAAGTTGTCCACGACGACGGTTCATATCACCGATTACATCACCCATGTTCTCTTCTGGAGTTAGGATTTCAATCTTCATAATAGGCTCCATCAATACCGGCTTACATTTTGGTAATGCCTCACGGAATGCAGATTTAGCACAAATCTCGAAAGATAAAGCATCTGAATCGACCGCGTGGAATGATCCGTCAATTAAACGAACCTTCATACCTTGAAGTTGGTAACCAGCAAGTACACCATTTGCCATCGCAGCTTCAAAACCTTTCTGTACAGAAGGAATGAATTCACGAGGAACGGCACCACCTGAAATCTCGTTAACAAATTCTAATCCACTCTTACCTTCTTCACTTGGAGAAATAATAACTTGAATATCAGCAAATTTACCACGACCACCAGTTTGCTTCTTGTAAGTCTCACGGTGCTGTGTAGTACCAGTGATTGCTTCCTTATAAGCTACTTGAGGTGCTCCTTGGTTAACTTCAACCTTAAATTCACGCTTCAAACGATCCATGATAATATCAAGGTGAAGCTCACCCATACCTGAAATTACAGTTTGGCCAGTCTCTTCGTCAGTTTGAACACGGAAAGTAGGATCTTCTTCAGATAATTTACCTAAAGCCATACCTAATTTGTCAACGTCAGCCTGTGTTTTAGGCTCAATTGCCAAACCGATTACCGGCTCAGGGAAATTCATTGATTCTAATACAATTGGATGTTTCTCATCACAAAGAGTATCTCCAGTTTTGATATCCTTAAATCCAACTACCGCAGCAATATCACCAGCTCCAACATTTGGAATAGGGTTTTGCTTGTTAGCGTGCATTTGGAAGATACGTGAAATACGCTCTTTACTATCCGAACGCATGTTATGAACGTATGAACCTGCTTCTAGATTACCAGAGTAAACGCGAATAAAACACAAACGACCAACAAAAGGATCTGTTGCAATTTTAAATGCTAAAGCTGCAAATGGCTCTTTTTCACTTGGCTTACGAATTACTTCAGCACCAGTATCAGGATTTGTTCCTACGATACCCTCAACATCCATTGGAGATGGCAATAATTCCATTACATAATCAAGCATGGTTTGAACACCCTTGTTTTTGAATGAAGAACCACATACCATTGGGACAATTTTAGCATCAAGTACAGCTTTACGTAAAGCATCAAGCACTTCGCGCTCAGTGATAGTTTCTGGAGCTTCAAAGAATTTCTCCATTAAACTTTCATCATACTCAGCAACAGATTCAAGTAATTTCTCTCTCCACTCAGTTGCTTCTGCTACCAAATCGTCAGGAATTGGCACTTCAGTAAAGGTCATACCTTTATCATGCTCATTCCAAATAATTCCACGGAAGTTGATTAGATCAACTACTCCCTTAAATGTATCTTCAGAACCGATTGGCAATTGCAAAGGAACGGCATTGCTACCTAACATATCCTTTACTTGCTTCACAACTTTTAAAAAATCAGCACCTGAACGGTCCATCTTGTTAACGAAACCAATACGAGGTACGCTATAGTTGTTTGCTAAACGCCAGTTAGTCTCAGATTGTGGCTCAACACCATCAACTGCAGAAAAAAGGAATACTAATCCATCTAATACACGTAATGAACGGTTTACCTCTACGGTAAAATCCACGTGCCCTGGCGTATCAATTACGTTGATGTGATAGGTATCACCTCTGTATTTCCAGTTTACAGTTGTTGCAGCAGAGGTAATGGTAATACCACGCTCCTGCTCCTGTGCCATCCAGTCCATGGTTGCCGCACCATCGTGCACCTCACCAATCTTGTGGCTTACTCCTGAATAATAAAGGATACGCTCTGTAGTTGTAGTTTTACCCGCATCAATGTGGGCAGCGATACCTATATTTCTTGTATATTTTAAGTCTCTTGACATTGTTTTATTTCCTTATTAGAATCTAAAGTGAGAGAATGCTTTGTTCGCTTCTGCCATTTTGTGGGTATCTTCCTTCTTCTTAACTGCGGCACCCTCACCCTTTGAAGCTGCAATGATTTCACCTGCCAATTTCTCGGTCATAGTTTTTTCACCACGCTTACGTGAGTAATTGATTAACCACTTCATTCCTAGAGCAATTTTACGCTCAGGACGAACTTCAGTTGGAACCTGGAAGTTTGCACCACCTACACGACGAGATTTAACCTCTACCGCTGGCATTACATTGTTTAAAGCCTTTTTCCAAGACTCTAATCCATTTTCACTAGTTTTTTTCTCTACTAACTCTACTGCATCGTAGAAAATTGAGTACGCGATAGATTTCTTACCGTCATACATCATATTATTTACAAACCTGGTAACCATTACGTCGTTAAACTTTGGATCAGGCAGTAAGATTCTCTTTTTTGGTTTTGACTTTCTCATTTTGCTTTCCTCCGTTTAATTATTTCTTTTTACCCTCAACAACCTGACCTGGCTTCGGTTTCTTTGTTCCATACTTAGAACGACGTTGATTACGACCGGCTACACCAGAAGTATCCAGAGCACCACGAATGATGTGATAACGCACACCTGGTAAATCTTTCACACGACCACCACGTATTAATACGATGGAGTGTTCCTGCAAATTGTGACCTTCTCCCGGAATGTAAGCATTCACTTCTTTTCCGTTTGTTAAGCGCACACGCGCAACTTTACGCATTGCTGAGTTTGGTTTTTTAGGGGTAGTGGTATACACACGTGTGCACACTCCTCTTCGCTGTGGACAGCTGTCCAACGCTGGCGACTTACTCTTGTCAACCAGAGCTACTCTACCTTTTCTAACTAATTGTTGGATAGTAGGCATTTTTTCCTTTTTGGTTTAAATATTTATAATCCCTGTAAAAAAGACTATAGCTTTCATTTAGGGATTGCAAAGGTATGGAATAATTTTGATTTTCAAGGCCTTAAGTGAGAAATATTTAGCTAAGGCAAAATAATGCTAAGAATATGATAAAATCTGCAGATCGATATTTTCTCTACAAAGATACAAAATTCCTGAAACATGCTCCATTAACCCTTAAAATTATCCCTTTTTACCCTTTAATAAAAAAATCATACCGCTTACATATCTCTTTTAAAAAGCTTTATGCATTTCCTCAGATTTAACAAAGAAATATTAAAACCTTAAAATAAAAATTATGAAAAATCTAGGAAATCACAATTTGAACCATAACAACAATCTCAAGCAAAATATACAAATGGAGAATGAACTCCTTGAATTAAAATTGAGAGCAGAAAAAGGAGCTCAAACCCATTTCATGGGAAACATTTCGCCCGAATTGCAAAATGCATTTCTGAAAAATATCATCGCCTTTGAAGAGAGTTTTTCAAAAACACCTATTAAAAATTTATTTGAAGTGTTAAATAAACCTGTTTTCCCATTTGAATCTGAATTAAACGACCATGCTTTAGAAATTGCTTATAAGAGCTTGGTAAAACTTATTGAACAGAAAAATATCACTATTTTTTATGAGGGGGATCGCGATTTGAGAACAAAGTATAAATTTATTACTGAAGAACTCTTTATTGAAGAAATACACTTCGATGACCTTTTAGGTGATATGAGATGCTGCTTTAGATATGAAGATTTCCATCCTAACCATGCCTTAGAAATTGAAGATAAAACTCATTCTTTCATTACTAATTGGATACAACAAAATATAGATAATAAAAACCTTGATCTAGCAGAAACCTTTACTAGTCCGACAAGCAAAATTTTCCGTAAAGATGAAATAACCTCAAAAATCAATAATATATTTAAATGCTATAATAAATTCAAAAATTGCCACTACTCCATAGATGAAATAAATTTTGAGTTATCTAAGGATATCGGATTGGGTTTTGCAGAAGGATACATAAAATATAACGCTGTTTTGTACGACAATGAGGAGGTACTAATTGAAGGCCCATTTAAATTATACTTTAATTTAGAATATAAATGGTGGACGATTTTTTTCATTGTGTTTCCTGGCTTCGACTAAATAAATTTTTAACATAAATTAAAAATAAATAGCATAATAAGCCTTGTAATATTATTAATTGAAGGATATAGAATTTTAATCTTTATCTTGCCACCATTCCCAAAAATGTATAAATAATGTCCATGGAGCAGAATTCACAACTGGAGCTCGCTTTTAATTTTGTTCAATACACTGATAAAAATATTTTCCTAACCGGAAAAGCTGGTACTGGAAAAACAACTTTTTTACATCAGTTAAAAAAGCAATCGCATAAACGAATGGCAGTAGTAGCACCAACCGGTGTGGCTGCAATTAATGCTGGGGGAGTAACCATAAATTCGTTTTTTCAATTACCCTTTGGTCCTTACATTCCCAATAACAACGGAAATGTTCAGGTTAAACGTTTTAATAAAGAAAAAATCAATCTAATAAAAAGTCTCGATCTTTTAGTAATTGATGAAATTAGTATGGTTCGAGCCGATACTCTCGATCATATAGACGAAGTACTTCGCAAGTTTAAAAATCATCATAAACCATTTGGCGGTGTTCAAGTTTTAATGATTGGCGATCTCCACCAGCTTTCGCCAGTTGTAAAGGATGAAGATTGGCTTATTCTTAAAAATTATTATTCAAACTTATTTTTCTTTAGTAGCAAGGCCCTCCAACAGACAAGCCCAATAAGCATCGAACTAAAACATATTTACCGACAAGTAGATACCATGTTTATTGATCTACTAAATAGTGTTCGAAAAAATGAAATCGATGAAAACATCTTAAAAACATTAAATCAGCGATATATACCTAATTTCAAACCGGCAGATGAGGAAGGTTATATTACGCTCACCACCCACAATAAAACAGCCCAAGAAATTAATGATGTTAAGTTAAGGGAGCTTAAAAACCCAGTTTTTAGATATGATGCTGTGATTCAAGGTGATTTTCCTGATTACTCCTATCCTACCGTAGCCGAATTGGAATTGAAAAAAGGTGCGCAGGTAATGTTCGTTAAAAACGATCCATCTAAAGAGCGCTTATTTTTTAATGGGAAAATTGGTATCATCACACAAATTTCTAAAGACAATATTGTTGTACAGTTTCCTGGTGATGATATAGAAATCAGCGTCAATAAACTCGATTGGGGTAATATAAAATATGAGCTTGATCCTGAGACCAAAGAGGTAAAGGAGAAAATTATTGGTGTATTCACTCAATTTCCATTAAAACTTGCTTGGGCAATCACCATTCATAAAAGCCAGGGTTTAACCTTCGAAAAAGCTGTAATTGATGCAAATTTGGCATTTGCCCACGGACAAGTATATGTTGCTTTAAGTCGCTGTAAAAGCTTTGAAGGAATGGTTTTGAGAAGTCCTATTTCCTTCAACAGCGTAAAAACTGATGGAACGGTATCTGAATTCACTGAAAAAGCCCAGAATAATGAACCTGGCATTGAACAGTTAAATGAATCTAGGAAATCATTTCAACAGACCTTATTATTTGATTTATTTGATTTTAATCCCATTAAAGGCTTGTTTTTTCATGTCCGAAAAGTTGCTGAAGACCACAATAATATTCTCGCGAGCTCTGTTATTGATGATTTAAAATTAATTCGTGAGAATTCAGAGAAAGACATTTATGATGTTTCAGAAAACTTCAAGAAACAGTTAAATAGCTATCTAGGCCATGAATTACTTCCTGAAGATAATGAAGAATTACAGGCAAGGGTTCAGAAAGGATGTACTTATTTCTTGGAAAAAATTGATTCAGTAGTTCATGAGGGAATTAAAAATTTAAATACAGATTGTGATAATAAGGCGGTTAGGACTAATCTAATTGAATCAATAGATAATTTACAGAAAGAGATAAGCATTAAAAAAGCATTGATGAAAGTCTGCTTGAAGGGATTTTCCACTTCAAATTATCTAAAAACAAAGGCCAATGCTGAGATTGATTACGTTCAGACAAAACCGATCACAAAACAGCCTGCTAAAGTAGATTCTAGCATTCCGCATCCAGAATTATACCATTCTTTAAAAGAGTGGAGAGATTCCTTGGCGTCCGAATGGGGCGTACCACTTTATATGATTCTAGCTCAAAAGTCGATTTTAGAATTAGTCCAAACCTTACCATCAAACCTACAAGAACTCGAAACTATTAAAGGTTTAGGTAAAACAAAAGTTAGGCAGTATGGCGATCAAATATTAGAAATCATTAATGATTATTGTGATAATCATGAAGTAGATAGAAAAACCATTGCCATTCCATTCAAAGAAATAAAAGAAAAAATTGATACAAAAAAGGCATCATTTGATCTATTTAAATCGGGTAAATCAATTGTTGAAGTTGCAGTAGAGCGTGGCTTCACTACAGGAACTATTGAAGGGCATTTGGCACATTATATTAACACAGGGGAAATTTCAATTTTTGATATTGTATCGAGAATTAAAGTAGCTAAAATTATGGCTTATATTGTTCAGAACCCTGGAATTGGCACAACTGAAATAAAAACTGCCCTGGGTGATGATGTTTCCTATGGTGAATTAAAAGCTGTTTTAAGTCACCTGACTTATATAAAAGCGGAAGAGGGGATTACCTAATAGGGGTTTACTTATTGGATAATATCTAAAAAGAAACCCTGCCCAATTTTTAGCAGGGTTTCATAAAAATCATTTTTTTACTGCTTCCAGGTATTGTTCGCAGAGTTTGAGTCTGGCATCACCTTATCAGGATCAATCACAACCGACTCCAATGCCTCTGTTGAAGGATAAATAAAAGTCCATTCCTTATTTCTTACCCAAATCTCAACTGGAAGTTTTATTTTATTTACTTGACCACTTTTAGTTTTAATCTCTAAAATAACTGGCATAGGCATTTTTTCAAGATTCGCAATGGTGATTAATGCTCCATTTTTAGGGTCTTTATCAACATATTCTACTTTATTTACAGCCTGATCTAATTTCCAATTATTATGGAACCAGCCTCTCCAAAACCAGCTCAAATTCTCGCCAGCAACATTCTCCATTGTTCTAAAGAAATCATCTGGTGTAGGGTGCTTGTAGGCCCAACGCTCCACATAAGTCTTAAATGCACGATCAAAACGTTCAGGATCAAGGATTTGCTCACGCAAAAGACTTAAGCCCATTGCTGGCTTATAATATGCTAGCAAACCAATATTTCTTTCTTGCATGTTATCGGGACTAGACATAATAGGTTCGAACATTTCACTTGTAACAACTTTACCTGCTTCATGCATGTCAAACACTTGCGATTTATACTCCCCATTATTAAAGTCGTTGGAGGCCAAAGTATTAATAAAAGTATTAAAACCTTCGTCCATCCAGGCATGTAAACGTTCATTTGATCCCACAATCATTGGAAACCAAGTATGGCCAAATTCATGATCTGTTACTCCCCATAAATCACCTTTCTTAGCATCAGAACCACAAAAAACTATTCCAGGATATTCCATCCCACCAGCAATTGATGCCACATTAGTTGCAGCTGGATAAGGATATTCAAGCCATTTCTTCGAATTAAATTCATTTGATGCCTTAGTATATTCAGTAGATCGTGACCAAGCGTCATTACCATCACTTTCAATAGGATAAGCTGAAATTGCTAAAGATTTCTTCCCACTTGGGAGATTCATACGTGCTGCATCAATGATAAATGCCGCTGAGGAAGCCCAGGCTGCATCGCGCGCGTTCTTCAACTGAAACCTCCATGTAAGCGTTGACTTTGCTGTAGGGCGCGATTTTGAATCTAAAACTTCATCAGCTGAACGAATCAGGACTGTTTTATCACTCTTTTCGGCCATTTTCCAACGATTTTGTTGTTCAAGGGTATAAACATCTTGAGGATTCATCAATTCGCCAGAGCTAACAACAATGTGATTTGAAGGCGCAGTAATACTAATATCAAAATCGCCATACTCAAGATAAAACTCACCTGGACCAACATAAGGTGTCATATTCCAACCTAAAACATCATCATAAACACACATTCGTGGATACCACTGTGCTACTGTAAATATTTTTCCGTTTTTAGTATTTAAAATCCCCATACGGTCGGAACCATATTCAGGCGAAATAAATGAATAATCAATTTTTAATTTCAATTTCCCACCCATCGCAGCTAAGTCAGATGGCAAGAAAACCTGCATTCTAGTATCATTAACAGAGTATTTCACATCCGACTCGATATTTTTTCCATTAACTAATGAAATAAGTTTTACAGATTTAATCCTATATCCACCATCAAATTCTTGTCCACGTGCCCCATTACGACTCCCATCAATTGGGATGATAGCATTTCCTCTTGAATCTTTACTAAATAAATTTTGATCAAGCTGCAACCAAAGGAATGCTAACTTATCGGGACTATTATTGGTATAGCTAATAGTAGAAGATCCAGATATTTCATTTGTCTCCTCATTTAAAGACACAGCTAATTTATAATCCGCTCTATTCTGCCAATACTTTGGTCCCGGTTGACCACTCGCCGATCGATACTCATTTCCATTCTTAGTATAAAAATTAGTATGAAATGCTTCTGAATAGTCATATTTATTTTCTTGTGCAAAGGACTGAGTAAAGGCCAATGATACTACAGTGCAAGCAATTAGCAGCAGATTGAAAAATTTAGTTTTATTCATATTAATTAATTAAAAATGAGACGATTATAATATTCAAATAGTTTATTTAAGAAGATTAGCAAATTGCGCTTCATCAAAACCTAAAATTATTGATCCTGATTGGGTCTCAACTACTGGTCTTTTAATGATACTAGGTTTATCTTGCATCAATTTAAATGCCGCTTCTTTAGAGATAATTGTTTTTTGATAATCAGCATCAAGCATTTTCCAAGTGGTTCCTCTTTTGTTAAGCAGCGCCTCCCACTCTACCTTTAGAGTCCATTCTTCAAGCTTTGTTACATCAATACCTGATTTTTTAAAATTGTGAAACTCAATATCAATCTGATGATCCTTTAACCAATCAAGAGCCTTTTTTACCGTATTACAATTAGGAATTCCGTAAACTTTCATTGTTTAAATCAAATTTGATGAAATATTTGTTTTATTTATTTAGACGCGTCATTGTAAGCTCTGTACCCGCCGTAACGAAGCTTTCAATAAATTCAATTGATCGATCTATGAGGGCTGGCAAATCTTTTTGTTCATCAGGGTCGAAGCCACTTAACACATAATCTACTTGCCTTCCTTTAGGGAAATTATCTCCAATTCCGAAACGCAATCTTGGATAATCTGCACTTCCAAGCACCGCTTCAATGTTTTTAAGTCCGTTGTGCCCTGCCGGACTCCCCTTCGGCTTCAATCTAATGGTACCAAAAGGCAGTGCAAGATCATCTAAAATCACTAAAATGTTTTCTTTTGGGATACCTAATTCTTGCATCCAATAGTTTACTGCCTTTCCACTTAAATTCATGTAAGTGGTAGGCTTTATCACATAAATATTCCTGCTTTTGTATTTAAACTCGGTATAATAGGCGAGACGCATATTAAAAAATGAGGAGTGCGATTGCTTAGCAAAAGCATCTGCTACCATAAAACCAATATTATGTCTGGTATCCACATATTCTGGTCCGATATTTCCTAAGCCAATAATCAAGTATTTCATGTAGAACAAATATGGCAGAAAGCTTTCAAAAAAAGCTTAAAATTTAACAAAAAAAAAGCAGCGTAGGAAAAACCTACGCTGCCATAAAAAAAATAAAAAAAAATTATTTTTTAGCGTCGTTTTCAGCTTGCTTCAATGCACGAGACATTGTTACTGAAACGATGGTATCATCTGCATTATTAGTGATTTTGAAATTATCGAATTGTAATTCTCCAACACCAACAGATTTACCAACTTCAAGCTTAGAGATATTTACTTCAACATACTGAGGCATGTCTTTTGGTAAAGCTTTAACACGAAGTTTACGCAATTTCTGAACTAATTTACCACCAATCTTAACACCTGGCGAAGTTCCAGTCAATTTAACAGGAATTTGCATTAATACTGGTTTCTTCTCATCTAATTCTAGGAAGTCGATGTGTAAGGGTAAATCAGTTAATGCATGAAAAGTAACATCCTGGATAATGGCTTGTGTTTTCACACTACCGATTTCTAAAGCAACAAATGAAACTTCTGGTGTATACACTAGAGATCTCAAATCAGCTGCAGACACAGAAAAGTGGATTTGGTTTTTTCCACCATAAAGAACTGCTGGCACTAAGCCTTTGTAACGCAGCTCCTTTGCGTCTCTTTTCCCTACGTTCTCTCTTGGAGAACCGCTAATAGCAATTGATTTCATTTTAATTTATTAAATATAATTATGATTAGGCGAGCTTAAACCTATAAATTGAGCTCATTTTCTTTATTCTATTTTAAAAAGATCACTAATTGATCCATGCTCATTTACATTAGCAATAGCTCTACTAAAGAGGTCTGCTGTTGAAAGTACTTTAATTTTCGGACTCGATTTTACTGTAGCAATAGTATCTGTTACTATTAATTCAGTTAAAGCAGAATCTTCCACTGTTTTATAGGCATCGCCAGAAAGAACAGGATGCGTACAAACTGCTCTTACGCTACTCGCGCCATTTTCCATGATTAAACTTGCCGCCTTTGCCAATGTTCTAGCAGTATCACAAATATCGTCCATTAAAACCACGTCTCTACCGGTTACATCACCAATAATTGACATTGACTCGATTTCATTTGCTCTTTTACGCTGCTTATCACAAATAACAACCTCTGCATTAAAAAATTTGGCAAAAGTTCTTGCTCTATATGAACCACCCATATCAGGTGAAGCAATGGTTAAGTTCGGTAGATTTAAATTCTTGATGTGAGGAACGAAAATCACTGAAGCATCTAGATGGTCTACTGGAATATCAAAAAAGCCCTGAATTTGGGCAGCATGAAGATCCATAGTCATAATTCGATGTGCACCTGCAGCGGTAATGAGGTTAGCCATTAATTTAGCACCAATTGCTACACGTGGCTTATCTTTTCTATCCTGACGAGCAAAACCAAAATAAGGAACCACTGCAGTAATATAATGTGCAGAAGCTCTCTTTGAAGCGTCAATCATCAACAAAAGCTCAATTAAATTATCGTTAGGCTGATTGGTAGATTGGATTAAAAAAACATCACAACCACGAACACTTTCATTAAAATGAGGTTGAAACTCGCCATCACTAAACTTTGATAAAGTTACATCGCCAAGCTTAATCCCATAACTTTCTGAAATGTTTTTAGCAAGTTCAAGAGTTCCAGAGCCGGCAAATAATTTGATTGGATTGAAGGAGAGAGCCATTTTGTTTCGAATGTCGGATTAATGCTTAAAGGGACACAAGTATAAAAAAATTATATCGCGAAGCGAAAAATATCATTAATTCCGAAACTCGAAATTTTTATAGTTGCCCGACCAGGATTCGAACCTAGACAAACTGCACCAAAAACAGTCGTACTACCTTTATACTATCGGGCAATCAAATTCAAAAAGAAGCTCCTTTTTAAATGGAATGCAAATATAGGGGGATATTGTATTAACTGCAAATCAAATTGAAAATTTTATCAATTATTATTAAAAAGGCTATTTCATGTTAATTAGTGTTAAAGGAATGCCCATTTTCTTCGGCTAATCACAATAATTTATTAATTTCGCTTGCATTATTTTTGATCTTGAATACATGAAATACAACAAAATCAACAATTTCTTAGGCTGGTTCAGCTTTCTGACAGCACTAATTGTTTATACTTTAACGCTTGAACCGAGCGCAAGCTTTTGGGATTCGGGCGAATTTATCGCCTCAGCTTATAAGCTTCAAGTAGTGCATCAACCTGGTGCACCTCTTTATTTGATGCTCGGAAAAGTCTTTTCTTTACTTGCATTTGGCGATACCAGCAGAATAGCGTTCTGGATAAATATGTGCTCTGCCGTCGCAAGTGCCGCAACTATCCTATTCTTATTCTGGACTATTACAGCACTAGCTAAAAAAGTGCTCGCTGTAAAAGGAGAAAACATTGCTAACTGGCAACTAATAAGTATAATGGGTTCCGGACTTGTTGGAGCATTAGCTTATACCGTTTCTGACTCTTTCTGGTTTTCAGCAGTTGAAGCAGAAGTTTATGCGCTATCATCTCTTTGTACAGCAGTGGTATTCTGGGCCATCTTAAAGTGGGATCAACATGCAGATGAACCACATTCTGATAAATGGCTAGTGTTTATTGCCTATGTTATGGGGCTATCAATAGGCGTTCACCTTCTAAACCTACTTGCAATTCCAGCAATTGCTTTAGTTTATTATTTTAGAAGATCTAAAACCAGAACTTCATCCGGAACACTTTTAGCTCTTTTTGCCGGAATTGTAATTTTAGCATTGATCCAATATGGTATCGTTCAATACTCCATTAAATTTGCCGCTTATTCCGATTTATTCTTCGTTAATACATTAGGACTAGGTTTCGGGTCTGGCGTGCTTGCATTTGCCCTTTTATTAATTGCATGCCTGTTTTCTGGAATATTATATAGTATCAATGGCACTAAAAGTCAGCTGTTAATAGCGATAGTCACTTTTATAGCCTTAATGACACTTGGAGGTGGCATTTTAGGATTAATTGTATCAGCTGCTATACTCGCAGTGCTTGAGTACATCCTTAAAATACGTGAAAAAAGAAGAGTATTAAACCTTGCATTAATTTCTATCGTTTTCATCTTTTTTGGATATGGTTCTTTTGCCATGATTGTAATTAGAGCAAAAGCCGATACAACACTAAATAATAGCGACCCAGAAAATGCTTTTTCATTGCTAAGCTACTTAAACAGAGAGCAATATGGCGATCGCCCTTTACTTTATGGACAAATGTTCGATTCCCAGCCAATCGATAGTAAAGAAGGAGATATTATATATCGTAAAGGAAAAGATAAATATGAAAATGCGGGACAAAAATACGAACGTGTGTATGACCGAAACGTTCTTTTACCAAGAATGTATAGCGATGATGCTCAGCACATTGGCTTCTATCGTGATTGGATGGGATTAGATGAAAATCAATCGCCAACATTCCTCAATAATCTCGGCTTTCTTATTAGCTATCAAACTAGTTTCATGTACACTCGCTATTTTGCATGGAACTTTATTGGTAGACAAAATGATGAACAAGGGCATGGAAATTATATCCAAGGAAACTGGCTATCAGGCATTAAATTCATTGATAACATGTTATTGGGTGGTCAATATGCCCTTCCTAAAAGCCAATTAGAAAACAACGCTTACAATAAAT
Source organism: Daejeonella sp. (assembly GCF_044342615.1). Lineage (GTDB taxonomy): Bacteria > Bacteroidota > Bacteroidia > Sphingobacteriales > Sphingobacteriaceae > Daejeonella. Next base: position 15,016 of record NZ_JBIIPN010000047.1, read on the forward strand.
TTTACTTCCTACCCTTCATTTTGGGAATCATAGGAGCATTATGGCACTTTCAAAGAAATCAAAAAGATGCCGGCATTGTTGCTCTTTTATTTTTCTTTACAGGATTAGCAATCGTGCTATACCTTAATCAGAATCCGTTACAACCGAGAGAACGAGATTATGCTTATACAGGCTCCTTCTATGCATTTGCTATTTGGATTGGACTCGGAGTTGCAGGAATAGCTGACTTTATCCGTAAAAAAATGAGTGCATCAAAAGCTGCTGTGCTTGCATCAATCATCGGATTATTAGCCGCACCCATTTTAATGGCTAAGGAAGGTTGGAATGATCACAATCGTTCAACTAAATTTACAACAAGAGACATGGCGAGCAATTACCTCGAATCTTGTGCTCCAAATGCTATTCTATTTACCTACGGCGATAATGATACTTACCCCCTTTGGTATGCTCAGGAGGTAGAAAATATCCGCCCTGATGTTCGCGTAGTTAACTTAAGTTTACTCGGAACAGATTGGTATATCAGACAAATGAAGAAAAAGGTGAATCTTGCCGATGCTCTCCCAATTACAATGCCTGATGAGAAATATGTTCAAGGAATTAGAGATGTAATGGGATACCAAGATTATATAAGTGATCAATACGTAGAACTAAAAGATGTTTTCGATATTCTAACATCTGATAATGAAGAAGATAAGGCAACTTATCAAGATGGGTCAAAGGAAAACTTCCTGCCTACAAAAAACTTTAAAATTAGCATTGATTACAATCAAATTATTGCCAGTGGTACAGTACCAGCAAATAAAAAAGACCTTATTGCATCTTCAATTGAATGGAAATACAATAAAAACTACGTGAGTAAAACAGAATTGGCACTGATTGACATTCTTGCTCATAATGATTGGAAACGTCCTATTTATTTTGCAATTACGGTTCCTGAAGATAATTATATGGGCCTTGGCGATTACCTATACAATGAGGGATTTGCTTACCGTCTTTTACCTTTAAAAAAGACTTCAGTTGACCCAGAGGGCGAAAAAGCCGAATTAACAAATACCGATCAAATGTATAATAACATGATTACGAAGTTCAAGTGGGGGAATATGAAAAATGCCTCTTACCTTGATCCAGAATCTGTTAGAATGAGTTTAACCATTATTAACCACTTCAATATTTTAGCGGAAAATTTATACCGTGAAGGCCGTTTTAATGAAGCAAAACAAGCGCTTTTGAAATGTTTAGAAGTAGTTCCAGATAAAAATCACTCCCTAAACTTCACAATCCGTAAATTCTATATGGCCGATCTACTATATAAATTGAAGGAAAACAAAAAGGCTAATGAGCTCGTAGCGAATACCGCTGATTATATTGAAGATCAGCTTAACTATATTTCAGCAATAGCACAAACAAAGGAAAATTTAAATACTCGTGAAGTACAACTAGGAGTTTATGTAATGACAGAACTTGCTAAGCTTACTGAACAAAACAACGAAAAAGAGCTTAATAAAAAGATTCAAGATCGATTGAAAGCGATGGAATCTAAATTCATAGGAGCTAGTCGATAAAAAACTTTTTAAACGCATAAAAAAGCTACAAGAATCCTTGTAGCTTTTTTTATATACCTATTTCCATAGAATTTTCGGTTCAACTCAAAAAAAAAAATAAAAAATGTACATCATCAATTATTTTGTGTGTATTTTTTCACATGATTTCTATTCAACCTATTAACACAATAAAAACAGGCATTAATAAGAGTCTCAAAAAGATATTATTTATCCTTTCCTGCTTTGTATTTGCGCTTTTTGCACTTCATTTCACTAAAACTGAATCCAATACACTAAAACTGAAAAAAGGCGCACATATTATCCTAATTGGCAATAATCTCGGATCAAGAATGATGAATTATGGTCATTTTGAAACGGAATTACATTTACGATATCCAGATAGCATGCTTTACATTCGAAATATGTGTGATGGAGGCGATACCCCCGGATTTAGAGCGCATTCAGGTCGTGAATCACCTTGGGCCTTCCCCGGCGCAGAAAAATTTCAAAGCGAATTGACAAAAAACTCTAATAGCGAAGGTTTTTTTGATAGTCCCGATTCCTGGCTAACAAATCATAAAGCAGATATCATCATTGCCTTTTTTGGATATAACGAATCATTTGAAGGGCCAAAAGGACTTCAAAATTATAAATCTGAGTTAGATGCATTTATTAAACACACGCTTAAACAGAAATATAATGGAGCATCTGCTCCTCAACTTGCCATTGTCTCTCCCATTGCTTTTGAGGATCTTTCTCAACAATTTGACCTTCCAAATGGTAAAAATGAGAACATAAACTTAAAAACATACGCTCAAGCGATGAAAGAAATTGCAGATCAAAATAATGTGCATTTCTTAGATGTTTTTAATCCTACAAATGAATGGTACAATACTCAGGAACAAGCCCAAACTATTGATGGGTCACAACTTACAGATTCTGCCTATGCTAAATTTGCTCCACTTTTAGCCAATGGACTATTTGGCAAAAATAGCATCAAGTCTGAAATGGAAACCAAACGAAAATTAATACATGATGCAGTTCAAGAAAAAAATTGGATGTGGCACAATGACTTCAAGATACCCAATGGAGTTCATGTATTCGGTCGTAGATACAGTCCCTTTGGCCAAGATAATTACCCTGCCGAACTAAAAAAAATCAGAGAATTAACCGATATACGTGATCAGGCAATCTGGATGGCAAATAAGGGTGTAAAAATGGATCTTGAAGCTGCTGATAAAAACACATCTCCCCTACCAAAAATAGAAACCAATTATAATCCTGAAAAAAATGGGAGCTTAAAATACCTCTACGGACAAGACGCTCTAGATAAATTCAAATTGCCTGCGGGTTATAAAATTGATCTTTTCGCATCCGAAGTTGAATTTAAAGACCTAGAAAACCCAGTTCAATTATCTTTTGATAATCGAGGGCGGCTTTGGGTTGCAACCATGCCAACCTACCCACATTGGCAGCCTGGAGATAAAAAACCGAATGATAAAATAATCATCTTAGAGGATACTAATAATGATGGTAAAGCCGATAAACAAACCACTTTTGTGGAGGGATTACATCTTCCTGTAGGATTTGAACTGGCACCAGAAGGTGTTTATGTATCCCAAGGCACCAATCTGGTACTTTACAAAGATACCAATGGAGATAGCAAAGCCGATTCCAAAGAAATTTTACTCAGCGGATTTGATGATCATGATACACATCATGCACACCATGCTTATACCACAGACCCATCGGGGGCTATTTATATGGGCGAAGGGGTGTTTTTGCATAGTAATGTAGAAACCTCATACGGGCCCGTCAGAGCCACAAATGGAGGGTTTTATAGATATAATCCCGCTCGTAGACACCTAGAAAGAACTGCACAAGTCTCTGTTCCAAATCCTTGGGGAATTACATTTGACGATTGGGGCCAAAATTTCTATGCCGAAACTTCGGGTCCGGATGTTTTATGGATGATGCCAGCAAGTATCAAACCAAGGTATGGAGTTATGACTCCCAAATCAAGAAATTTAATAGAAGACAAACATCGGGTACGGCCTACTTCCGGACTAGAATTTATATCAAGTCGTCATTTTCCGGATGAAGTT
>NZ_JBIIPN010000151.1:0-5630 GCF_044342615.1 Daejeonella sp.
AGTTGGTTAGAATGCCGCCCTGTCACGGCGGAGGTCGCGGGTTCGAGTCCCGTCCGGTCCGCAATAAAGCCCCCAAACGTAAAGTTCTGGGGGTTTTTTGCATTTTGGGGTGGATTGGGGTGAAATTTTTGGAATTAAGAGGAGTCAGAAGACTCCTGACATTGAATAATCCGTAGAGATCGCTGCGCTAAACTCTACGGACAGAGGAGAAGCCAAACAATTTTTAGAATTCATTCCCAGGACCTGGTCACAATCAATCTCTCGTGAAAAGCCAAACATATTTTCGGATTCTCTCAGGACCTGTTCGCCTCCATCCTCGACAGAGCCAAACAAATTTAAGATTGCGCCCAGCGCATGATATTCTCTTTATTAAGAATAGCCAAACATATTTTATGATCCGGTGAAGATGCACCGGAAAGATTTATTTAAATCTTTGATAAGGGGTGGGCTCCCGGCCCCCTCAAATCCTACCTTTTTTAAGGGAGGTTTTTTGATACTTGTACAGGGGGGATAAATATTCCCGTGAAATTTTTATCTCATAAAAAGTCTTTGTGAAACTTTCTATGAGAAATCAGTAAAAAAAATTTTTCTGAAATTTTAGAAAAACCATCTATTATTATCCCATTTAGGTTTTCTTTGATATTTATTGTTAAAGAAGAACATGAAGACAGTAAAACAACATCCCAAGAAAAAAATGGTCGTTATTTTGACCGAAAGTCAGGTGAAAAATTTAATAAACAATATAACATTTAGACCTATTTATAACTTCCTCTCTTTTTTTAGGAAGTTTCAGACTCAGATTCCTTAATGGTTTTGTTTCAATGAGTTTTAGCTTCATAAGATTCTCAGTTAAGTTCACACAACTCCTTTTTGAAATTCGTGAAATACGTGAATTTCCGTGAAGGAACGCAAATAACGTAAAATATTTAGGATTTCAATAGGTTATAACATAATTTTGATCTTAGTAAATTTAAGTTATATTAAAAAATCATTAATCTTTATTGTAGCTATTTTTAATCTTTTTTCTTGCACATCTAGTGGTGAAAAATTTGACAACAGGGGTCGATAAAACGACGGGAAAACATTTTCCATTGAGCTCATGAATGAATTTGAATCCTCAGTTGACACTGTAATTATGGGAGATTATAATAATTCAGATTGGTCATATACCCTTTTTTTAGGGCATGATTTTGATTCTGAAAAAGGGAAAGAATTATTTTATAAGGCTAGAACAGAGAGCAACAGTTTAGGAAAACTTATTTCTATAATATTTAGGTTTAGTATTAATATAGGATTTCATCAAACGCATCTGAATATGGAATCAGAACCATCAAACAATTAAAATTCATAATTACACTAAAGGCTTATTAACATATAAAATAATATGGCAAATATTATGTCAACTTTCGTTAAGTTAGTTAATCTAAATGAAGAAAGTTTCAAAAAATTCATAGAACTATTTCCAACAACTGAAAAAAATAGTTCAGTAGAAGTGGAGGAGCACTTAAGTAAATTATACGATATAAATTTTGGAGAAGATGGCATTTCAATAGATTGGATGAACAAAAATGTAGGTGGTAAGCAATTTTATATTACGTTTCATGATGGGTATTATAATAGAGGAATATTTCAATCTGAAGTTGAATTTTATTTAGAAAATGCATGGGATCTACCTGAGTCGTATCTAAAAAAATTAATCAATTATTTTACGGAAATAGATAGTGCTATTGTTTTATACGGAACATATGTAGATGAATTCCATGACCCTATTGGTGCATTTGTTTATGCTAATAATAATTATGAAGATATTGAAGAATTATATCCTGGATTAGATATAGATCAAATTGAAAATGATGAATATCGCGATAAGGCTTATGTAAGGTTACGAGAACACAGCAACTGTTTATATGAAGGTTATCTAGATAGGTTGAATGAAGAAGAAGAAGATTATGCATCAAACGTATTTACTAGTGGTTTCAGGATAGAATTATATTTCTGGGACGACATGATTGTAACAGAAAATCAAGATAAGAGTTTTGACCCCTATGTTACTTACATTATACAAAATAGCATTGATAAAGTTTTGAAAAAACACAATAATCTAGGTATGACAAAAGATACTTTTCCAATATATTTTGAAAATAGCACTTTAAAACTGAGAATGAGCTTTTTCGAAAAATTTGAGGACCGAAAAGCAATTCAAGCTTTTCTAACATTGGGTACAAAGTTGTCAACCGATGGAACTGTTAATTGGAATCCAATTAAAGATTGGGGTTTGCCAGATAATGAAAATGCTTGGGAATTTGCTCAGATAACCGAACTCGCAAAAGACTTTTATCTTTTAATAAATGAAATCAATGATGGTTACTGTGAAAAATTAGCACAAATAAGATGGCAAGTCTATAATTCAATTACAGATAACAAAGATGATTATAAAATTAATATATATATAAACCCGACGACGAAAGACATTAGAGTTGACGTTACAATCGGAATTTAGAAGATAAATTCTTGAAATAAAAAAACTGAATTAAATCGAACTTATTTTTAACTACGTAATAGTAACTATCTAGCCTCATTATAAAGTGGATAAAAATTATCTAAATAAGCTGTGCTAATCTATTATTAACCATACAACAAATATAATTTGTTACAAAAAGAAAAAATTAAATTAATAATAATCATTTTATTTTAAAAAACAAACATGAGACCAGAAAAATTAAATGCAGCAATTTCCATTATTTTTTCAAATATTGTTATTGCAAGTATAGACGGAGTTACAGATGACGAGTGGGATGATATCAAACAAACTGTTGTTTCTCTAGCAGGAAAAGGAGGTGAAGGGTTATTTCATGATTTAAGTATTGAAGATGCTGGTATATTTTTTCAGCAAGCCGGAGTATGGCACAATTCATTAAATCAAGCTGAAAGAATTGAAGCTGCAGCTGAATGTTGCTTATGGTTATTTAATAATTTGAGTTCAATTGATGGTAGAAAACATATAGTTACCTATTTCGACTATACTGCCTCTGCAGATGGAAAATTCACGGCACAAGAGAAAGAGTTGGTTGATATGTTTACCAAACTAATTATTACAGGGGAGCGTTAATTCCGCTTACATTTTAAAATTGCGACCATTAAATTGAAATAGTGCGGTAGATAATATACTACCGTAGCTAAATTTGATACTATATATTGGATAATTAGCTCTAATTAAAGAAAGGAGTGATTGCTTAAAAATCTGAATTCAGTCAATAAATGCTACTTTTAATTTCATGTTAAAAGTTGCATTTATTGATGCTTCTTTCTAAAATTGTTAAATAGCTTAATACTATTTATATCTTATTATATTCCTTTTAAATCTTTTTCTTTAATTGCAAATTTAATTATACAGTTAGTATTTGCCTCCAAAATACTTCTTAATTCTCTTATTGCATCATTATCATTTTTTGAATATTGAAATTTCATAATAACGTTAATAATACTTTGTACAGCGATCATGTGTTCAATCATTAATGAATCATTTTCTAATCTACGATTCAACTTCTGCCTCTGATATTTGTTAAGGGAATCCGCATTTAACTCTTTCTTTACCATGTCGGTAACTGGAAAATGTTCCTGATCATGTATTTTTCTAATTAGATGAGTAATAGTGTAACTCCATGTTTTAGAAAGATTTTTACCATATAATCTAATGAGGTGAACTAATCCTAATAGATCTGAATCACTAACTGATAACTTCATTTATAAATTAATAAACAATTGACTAACAATGAATTAGTAGTAGACATTGTTAGCTTCTCAACCAAAAAGTACAATTTTAAAGTATAAGAATTAAATCAAATTAAATTTTTGTAAGCTTTCATCTATTCGTACTTGAACTTACAATATCTTATAAAAATTCTATATTGCAGTAAGTATTTATTTAAAAAAATAACAGTATGTTTTTTTCTAAAATTATTTCTAATATTTTTAAAAATCGACTTGAAGATGCTATAAATAGCGATCAAGATCTTAAGGAATTATTAGAAGAGGGGGATTTGTTAGTTGATGACATGAGAAAGTCGGTGATTAATGCCATGATTTCTGGGCAAGAGGTTCCATTCTATGCTAGACGATATGTAAATGTGAATGCTTTGTCTGATGATGAAAAGCGTTATCTGAAAATAAAAATTGTAGAAGCAGTTCTAAATAATAAATGTCCCGATGAAAAAATAATAAAGCTAACAAGCTTTAATGAGACGCATCCTCTGTGGGATAAGTATTTGCTTTTGAAATCAGAAAATAATGAAAAAAGGAAAAAGCTTTCAAAAAAAATCCAATCAAGAAAAATAAGGGATATAGAATCAGTTATATCCAAGTACGGTAAATTGAACTATGAAAAGGCCTTGAATGGTGAAATCTTTGATAATATGGATGAAGAGTTGCTTTTGTTAGCAAAAGGGAATCCTGATCACAAGGAATCTAATTTAATCAGAGGAAAAATCTCAGAGGTATGGTACTACGGAAAGTACAAAAATCGAATGAAAACAGAATCTTATAAATTTTCGGTCAGATTAACTGAGGGAAAGGTGAAAGGCTGGAAAAACCTGTAGTTTATGGGCAAAAAATTTGGATTAAGCTTCTCGTTTTTTAGATTGATTGGTTTCACAGTATTTAAGCAGAGAGTAGCACGAAAAACAGGAATACCCTTAACTCGTGGCGGTTTTAACGCAAAAATTGGTAGATTTTTAATTAATTTGATTTTCAAAAAGTAGATTATCGAGACTTTTAATTAAAATCGTAAATTATCAGTCCCAAATACCAATTGTATTATCATCGATTCAGTAAGAAGATAATTGCAAACACCCCAAATATGCAGGCGGAAAGGAAATAAAATTACCGATATAAGTATTTTAGTACTTTTTAACACAAGGTTTCTGGAAGCTTAGTTTTAATATACAAAGAATAATTAAATCCTAATAGAAGTGTATCTCCGTTTTGAATAGATAGAACAATTTGGTCAATTAAACCTGACAGAGCATCTTGATATTCTTTTTATTACAATATTCTATTTTAAGACATAATTAGTAATCAAATCCTAAATATTTTCTTACTGATTGAGGTATTGCTCGTTTTATTTTTTCCTTATCATCTCCGCTGTCCTTAGAGTTTAGCGTAGCGGTCTCTAAGTATTAGCAAATATTGAGAGTCTTCAGACTCGATCCTATTTATACCTTCAGGATTAACTTTAACAAAAAATGCCTCTCTGCGCCTTTTCGGGAGCATTTTTTCACAAAGAACAAATCTTGTTCTATGCTATATTTCCGAAATTAACTGCGAAAATTCGTGTAAATCTGCGGGCGACAAAAAATAGCTCCCGCAGATTTAGTGGATCAGCGCAGATAAGTATTTAATGGCCTTAAAGCATGGATTATAAGAAAGAATATACTAAAAATTGCCCATATTTCCAAATAAAACCACTAAATGTGTTTCCCTTAATCTTTAAATTGTAGATCAGAGAAGTCTGGATAACCTCCTGCTTTACCAATCCGGAGAGGTGCTACGCTAAACTCTCCGGACAGTGAGGAGTTAGAATACTCCTGATATTTATAAATCCGTAGAGATTCTGAGCTTAACTCTAGCGGACA
>NZ_JBIIPN010000048.1:0-18248 GCF_044342615.1 Daejeonella sp.
ATAATCAGCATCTGCCATCTCTCCTGGACCGTTCACTATGCAACCCATGATTCCAATTTTTAAGCCTTTGAGATGATCTGTACGGCTACGAATCATTTGAGTAGTAATCTGTAAATCGAAGAGGGTACGACCGCAACTCGGACAAGAAATATATTCGGTTTTTGAAATTCTAGAACGTGTAGCCTGCAAAATACCAAAAGATGTAGAAAGAATGTTTTTTGTCGGGATATCTGATGCTTCTGCCCAAATTCCATCTCCAAAACCATCCAATAATAAACCTCCAAAATCAGTGGCAGAATATAATTGAAAATCAGATTCTTGAGGCAAAAGAACCGATTTTTGATCATTTAAAGAATATTTTCGCTTGATAATTACCGGAATATCAAGACCCATTTCCATTAATTTGAAGAAAGCATTGCGCTGATCTTGCAAACCACATACCGCATCAGTTTCTAAAACAAAAACTAAGGTATCATCAAAAGGCAAATCCTTAAAAAGCTCAGAATCAATATCTTGATTTCTTATTGAAACTAAATTCAATGCAGCATCATGATCTTTTGATGATATAAAGTCTTCCAAAGTATAAAATGGATGACAATTACTTTTATTGGTAAGCGTCTTCCAAGTTGAATAATTATAAAGTTGTTTTAAATTTCCAGGAAAGCTAAAAGAAGGCAAAGAATCGGCTAAATAAACAAAATCGCATGATTGCTCAGCCATATTGTATTTATCAAGAACTGATGAATAAATATATCCTACATCACCTAAAACCGCTGGATCTTTTAAATTTTTACCAGAAATATCAATTACTACTCGAGGTACTTGATGACCACCAATAAAGGTATTTAGCTCTGCTGTTTGACGCTTCTGATACTCATAAGGATTATGATTTGCCCCCAAACTATTTCCTTCGCTGCCAACTGACAACTGAGAACTGTCAACTGATTGACTGCCAACCGACAACTGAGAACCGTCAACTGCCAACTGCCTCACCTTATACCTATCTGCCAATGCAGAAGCTACAGGAGCTTCAAATTCAGGATCTTCTGTAAGTGAAACACGAATGGTATCACCTAAACCATCTTCCAAAAGGGCACCAATACCTACTGCCGACTTAATTCTTCCATCCTCACCATCACCAGCTTCGGTTACACCTAAATGTAAAGGATAATTCATTCCCTCCTTTACCATAGTTTCAACTAATAATCGATAAGCCTGAACCATTACCTGCGGGTTACTCGACTTCATCGAAATGACAAGATTATAGTAATTTAAATCTTCGCACATGCGCATAAACTCCATGGCCGATTCTACCATTCCACGAGGAGTATCGCCATAGTGGCTCATGATGCGATCAGAAAGTGAACCATGATTGGTACCAATTCGCATGGCAGTACCATATTCCTTACAAACTTTAACAAGAGGGGTGAATTTTTTGTAAATTCTTTCTAGCTCAGCTTGATATTCAGAATCAGTATATTCAAAATTTTCAAATCGCTTTTTATCAGCATAGTTCCCTGGATTAATTCGCACCTTTTCTACAATCCTTGCCGCTTCTTCAGCTGCATTGGGTGTAAAATGAATATCTGCAATTAAAGGGACTTGATATCCACGGGCAACTAATTCCTTTTTAATTAAAGCTAAATTTTTAGCTTCTTTTATACTAGGCGCGGTTATTCTAACTAACTCACATCCAGAATCCACCATTCGGATAGTCTGCTCAACCGTACCAAGGGTATCCATGGTATCAGTTGTAGTCATACTTTGAATTCTTATTGGATTGTGCGCACCCATCGCAATATTTCCAATCAATACTTCCCGAGTTACAAACCTAGAATAAGTATCCAAAGAGTTACAATACTTGCCGTTTAGAGCATCAAATGGCTTCTTTATCATTAAAAAGGATCAAAATTTTACAAAAATACATAATATGATGATTATCTATTGTCAAATTTTTATAATGCTAAAAAGAGATGAAATTAGATACAATACCTTGACAATCAAATAAATACAAATAAAATCAGCTTACACTCCCATCGCATACACAATAATATTGACTCCAAATTTGGTATTATCTTCGGCATAAAAGCGTTTATTTCTAAAATCATAATCCCACTCACATCCATAATCCTTATTGCTGTATAAAACTCCAATTCGGCCGTTAAACTCCACTGCTTTAAGATAATCATGCACTAAATCATCACCCCATCCATTTAGTTCAAAAGAAGTGGTAGGCGGACCCTTTTCAAACTCAAAAAAAGATCGATAAATTTCATGATTGTTTGGAATCTTTTTTAAGGCTGTAGGACCAAAAAGTGAACTTATTTGCGCCTCAAACGATTTGGCGAATAGTCCGTCGATATCATGATTACAATCATCTACAAACACAAAGCCCCCATTTTCGACGTATTTCTTAAAATTGGCCTTCTCCTGCTGATTGAATTGAACCAATTTATGTCCGCTGAGATAAGTAAACGGATACATAAATATCTCATTACTAGCAAGATCTACAACTTTTTCTTCATAATTAATCGGAATTGTGGTATATTCTACTAGAGAGTTCAGCAAATTGGAAGGCATACGTTGATCCGTGTCCCAGTTTCCTGAGCGATATTTGATTCTCGCAAATGTGAACTTAGAAATAACATTCATCAACAAAATCTTTAATGTTCTTCCCAAAAAAATTAGAAAGATTTTTGTGTAAAAATACGGTTGGAAATACACATATCTCTGCAATCCGCCAAAATATTCCTAATTTTCGCTTTATTTATTCAATTATACGAAATGGAAATGTCAGAAAGCAAGATCAAGGCAATAATTTCAAAACTACCTCATTTAAAGCAGGAAATTCAAAAAGTTATTGTCGGACAGGATCAAGTATTGGAAGAAATGATCATCGCTTTAATGGCTGGTGGGCATTGTCTGTTGGAGGGGGTTCCGGGACTTGCAAAAACATTGATGGTAAAAAGCTTGTCGCAAGCCATGCATCTTTCTTTCCGTAGGATACAATTTACACCCGATTTGATGCCCACCGATATCATTGGCACCGAAATTTTAGAAGAAGATCATAGTACAGGAAAAAGGTTTTTTAAATTTAATAAAGGACCAATTTTTGCAAATATCATTCTTGCGGACGAGATAAATCGTACCCCACCAAAGACCCAAGCGGCCCTACTTGAAGCCATGCAGGAGTTTGAGGTAACGTATGGCGGGCAAACATACCCGCTTGATCGCCCGTTTTTTATACTTGCTACCCAAAATCCAATTGAGCAGGCAGGAACCTATCCCCTACCAGAAGCACAACTCGATCGATTCCTGCTTTTTGTAAAAATTGGCTATCCTACTGCACAAGAAGAATTTGGAATCTTAAATAATACTACAGGTTCTAAAAAAGCAGAAATAACACCCGTTTTAAGTGGGGAAGATATTTTACAAATCCAATCACTCGTTAGAGAGGTAAGTATCAGCGAAGATTTGGTAGAGTATGTCAGCAATTTTATTCGGGCCACACGTCCTGATACCACCAGCATAGACTATGTAAAGGAATGGGTACGCTGGGGCGCGGGACCACGAGCAGGTCAAGCCTTAATTTTAACAGCCAAGGCAAGAGCTTTGCTAAAAGGCCGTTTTGCTGTTGTTATGGAAGATTTGCATAGCATGGCTTATCCGGTATTGCGACACCGAATCCTCGTTAATTTTAAAGCTGAAGCAGAAAATGTGAGCTCCGATCAAGTAACGACCGAATTAATTAAATCGGTGGAACGGTCAAAAATAAAGGCTTAAATAGATTATTGAAATTTCTTAATCAAGAACAATTAGCAAATGAGTAAATTATTAGACCCGAAAGCCGTAATGGCAATCAAAGACCTTTCATTGGCAGCAAAGACTGTGGTGGATGGTTTTATGACGGGACTTAATAAAAGCGCTCTGAAAGGTCCGGGTTTAGAATTTAGTCAGTACCGCTCTTACCAACCTGGTGATGATTTACGATGGCTCGACTGGAAAATGTATGGCCGTTCTGATCGCTATTATATCCGCGAATCTGAAGTGGAAACTAGCATTTCGGTACGCTTTGTAATTGATGCTAGCGCCTCTATGAATCATGTAGATGGAAGCTTCAAAAAAATTGATTATGCTAAATATCTGGTCGCATCGCTTGCCTATCTTGCTCATTTACAAGGCGATGCAATCGGACTTTATGTGTTTCAAGATGAAGGTTTTTACTCCTTAGCCTCCAAACAAGATTTCCAACATTTATCAAGAATGTTTTATCAATTGGAACATATTAAAGCAGGAGGTAGCTTTACAAAACCTATTCATTATAAAGATCTTTATTCTGCATCCAAAGGCAGAGAGCTCCTAATTTTCATCACAGACCTTTACGAAGAAAATGGAGAGCTATTGCAATTATTAGATACATTCAATGCACTGAAAAATGAAGTGATTGTATTCCACTTGATGGGCAAAAACGAACTCGACCTCGATTATAAAAGTTATTCAGAATTAGAAGATTTGGAGACCGGAAAAACTGTTAAAATTGATATAAAAACGGCAAAAAAAGACTATCAAGAGAAGTTAAACGAGCACCTGAGCAGACTCAGAATGAAGCTTTTAGATCGAAATATTTATTATCGAATGATTAGCATGGCCGATCCACTCGACCAAGCCTTAAGAGATTTTTTAAATCAACGTAAAAAACAAAGAACTTAAACCTTGCTACAAGTATTAAATCCCATCTGGTTATTTGCTATTGGCGGAATTATTATTCCACTGATTATCCATTTGTGGAATGTAAAAAAAGGCAAAACACTAAAAGTTGGCAGCATTAGTCTTTTGGGTGAAAGTTCCAGGCAAAGTGCAAAAAGCCTAAAACTAATCGATCTCCTTCTTTTATTGTTACGATGCCTATTACTGATTATTTTAGCTATTATCTTGGCAAAGCCCATTTGGAACAGCATCAATACAGAGGAAACAAAATCAGCATGGATACTCATTGAAGAAGAAAACAGCAAAGCAATTTATAGCAATTTTAAATCTGAAATCGACTCTCTTGATAGATTAGGATATGATTTACGTTATTTTGAACCCAATTTCAGAAAGATTAAAATTGAAGACATTCAAAAAGGAATTACATCTACAAAAGACAAAAATGAAGCCTTTTCCTATTGGCCACTTCTTGATTTATTGAATGTTAAAATTCCAGCCAATACAAAAGCTTTTCTGTTTACGGGCAATAGATTAACTAAATTAGGAAATAAGCGTGCTGAAATTTCATTCCCACTGACCTGGAAAACAATCACACCTACAGATTCTACAAATTCTTGGCTTGAAAATGCTTGGTTTCAAGAATCAGGAAGTATCATGGCAACAATCGCGACAAGTAGCCCTGCAGCTACCACTTATAGCACCGAGGCCTTCGATCCAACAATTAAAAACAGCAGATTGACTTTGAATTTTGAGCAAGGACTTGCAAATCTGCATTACAAAGATACGAAAAATAAAAATAGCCATTCGCTTATAATCGATACCACAGGCATCAAAATAGCGATTTATACCGATAAGTTTAAGTCGGACGCCAATTATATCAAAGCTGCAATTAGGGCAATAAAAACATATACATCACTAAAAATTGAGCTACAAGAATATAGCACCAAAGACATCCCTTCAGGGCAAAACATTATTTTCTGGTTATCGGAGTCGGCAATACCAAAGCAAATTTCGCCCAAAACCAAAATTTTAACCTATGAAAATGGTGAAGTTAAAAATGTAAGTACCACACTAAAGCTGGATCAAAATACCAGCGATTCGGAAATTGGACTTTACAAAAGAATTAATATCCCTGAAAATAAACCTGATGCCTTTATAATTTGGGAAGATGGTTTCGGAAATCCAATTCTTAGTCAGCGGCAAGAAAAAAATTATACCAAAATCGAATTTTATTCCAGATTTAACCCCGATTGGAACGAGTTAGTTTGGGGCGAGGATCTTCCTAAAGCATTGATTAACATAATTTTATCAAAAAATAACGAGTCAAAAATACATGAACTAGACAATAGAAAAGTAAGCGAAACACAAATGCTTCCGATTTTTACAAATCAGAAAAAAGCTTTGCTAGATAAAAAGCCATCTAATACCACCGACTTAGCAAATCATTTTTGGCTCGCATTGATCCTGATTTTTATGCTTGAAAGGTATTTAAGCTTTAAAAATAATTTAAGATGAGTTATTTAACAGGGAAATCATTTATCCAAAAAATAAAATTCCAATGGATTTTATCGAGTCTGTTGGCAAAGCTGTTTTTAGCTTTTTCTATCTCCATTTTAACGCTATCTATTTGGAATATCTTCTCAATCATATCCTCTTGGCACACAGTCCATTTAACAATAATTTTAGGATTGATTTTTATTAAAATCTCTAATATTCTAAAGATCAATGGAGAAGACGTTGCCCGATTACTAAACCAGAGCTATCCACAATTGGAAGAAAGCAGTTCCCTACTTTTAAAAGATGTAGAAAAATTAAACATTCTAGAAAAAATACAAGCACAAAGAGTTGAAAATGAGATAAATAACCTGAAAATACCAGGTTTGATTTACAAACGATTAAAATCTGCATCCATTTTAATGATTTTATCTGTTTCGGCTTCAATACTAATTGGAAAAATCGGCCCAATCGACTTAAAATCTAATAATTTATCTATTATTGGGACTAATGCCCTTGTAGTGGATAAAATATTGCCAGAAATAGCATCTGTCAGTTTAAAAATTACACCACCATCCTATACAAACAATAAAAAGCGGACTCAAAAGCAGTTTTCAGCTATTGTTGAAGATGCCTCTGTACTTGAGTGGACCATTGAGACGAATCAATCAGTGGATAGATTGGATTTTATTTTTAATGATACAGAAACTTCAAAATTACGTGCTTTAAATAAGAGTCGGACGCTTTGGACCTTTAGCAAAACCATTAATAAATCGGGCTTTTACCAAGTGAAATTAGATGGCAAATTGTCGGATTTATATAAATTAGAAATCATAAAAGATGAGGCGCCATTAATCCGAATTTCATCGCCAAAGCAGTATAGCACCATTGATTTTGGTGAACCTCAACGAACAAATTTACAAGTTCAAGTAAACGATGATTATGGGGTAAATGAGGTTTATATTTCGGCTACAATCAGTAGCGGTCAAGGGGAAGGAGTAAAATTTAAGGAGCAAATCATCCGCTTTAGCGATAAAATTAGCGGCAATAAAGAATATAAACTACAGAAAACCATCGACTTAGCAAGCTTAGGCATGCAAGCGGGGGATGAACTTTATTTTTACATTCAAGCCATAGATAGTCGCAAGCAGCTGAGTCGCTCGGACGTTTACCAAGTAAGCATACAAGACACGGCAAAACTGATGAGCATGGATGGCATGTTGGGTGGTGTAAACTTGGTTCCAGAATATTTTAGAAGTCAGAGGCAAATTATCATCGACACAGAAAAACTGCTCAAAGAAAAAAATAGCCTAAGCACCGAAGAGTTTAAAAGCAGAAGCAATAATTTAGGTATTGATCAAAAACTCTTGCGTCTTCGCTATGGGAAGTTTTTAGGGGAGGAATCAGAAGGCGAAATTGGCCCCGGCAATGAAGAGCATGAGGATCACGAAGGTCATGAAGATGGGGAAGCTGGAGCCAACTTTGGTGATGCCGAGAAAATAATGGATTCTTATGCCCACAAGCATGATGTTGCAGAAGATGCCACCTTTTTTGAGCCGGAGTTAAAGGCCCAATTAAAAGCAACTCTCACTGAAATGTGGAAATCGGAATTACGCTTGCGGACTTACAAGCCCGATGAAGCATTGCCATTTGAGTACAAAGCTTTACGTTTATTGAAAGATTTACAACAAAAGTCGAGGGCTTATGTTTCAAAAACTGCCTTAAAAACTGCAGCAATCAAAGAAGAAAAGCGTCTTAGTGGCGAGCTTGATAAAATCATTCAACCAAGTGCCGAAAAAACGTTTTCAAAAAATGAGGAACAAAGTTCATTAAAAAAAGCAAGTGCAATAATTTCGAAACTCAGAAATGGAGTAGTTTTGAGTCGGCAAGATCGTACAATTCTTCAAGATGCGAGCCGAAAAATCAGTGCAAGGGCAATTTCAGAGCCTGGTAGCTACCTAAGTGCTTTAGAAATCGTCCGAAAAATCATTAGCACAACCATTAATTTAAAACTTAGTTACAAGGAGATTTCTATGGTGGAATCTGCATTGCAAAGAATAATTAAGGATGAAAATAGAACACCGCAGGCAAATCCTACGCGTAGCAAAACATCCCTTTCAACAGAATATTTTAAACAATTAAAGCAAGCGCAACCTTAAAATGGATCAGATCTATATTTTTATTGCCCTAGCCTTGTTACTCGCATTTATCCTGTTTAAGGAAATAAAACGCGAAAATAAATCGAACCGAATCTTGAGGATATTGGCTTCAATTTTTGCGATAATCGCTCTCTATTTTATTGCTTCACCCATTAAATATAAGCGTCAAGTCTCCGTTAAAGAGACAAATAGCGCAATTTTATTGACTGAAGGCTATCATAAAGATAGTCTGGAAAGCTGGAAGGGTCGCTCCATTTTTACTACAGAAAAAGAAATTGCAGAAAAAAATAAAAACGTAAAACACATTGGCGATATCAATAAATTTTTAAGTTCAAATTCCAAATTTGAAATTTTCCACGTTTATGGTTATGGCTTAGAAAATCATGAATTTGAGAGCCTTAGGGGTAAAAATCTAATTTTTCATCCTTCTGTTTTGGCAGATGGCATTAGTTCTATTAACTGGTCAAATAAGATAAGATCAGGGGAGGAATTATTAATTCAAGGGAGCTACAATAATCTTGAAAAGCGGGAGATTAAGCTAGTTTTACAGGGGATGGGCACTAATCTAGATTCGACATTTATCGAAAAAGAAAGTGCTAATTTTGAGTTAAAATGTATCCCAAAACACCTCAACAAAGCAGTTTATTCTTTAATTGCCCTAGCTGGTGGAGACACAATTGTTAAAGAAGACTTGCCAATACTGGTTAAGGCAAAAGAGCCCATGCGAATTTTGATTTTGGCCGCATCACCTGACTTTGAGCATAAATTTCTCAAAAATTGGCTTTCAGAACAAGGCTATAGCCTAGCCATAAGAACTACTATAAGTACGAATAAATTCAATAGCGAGTTTCTAAATGGCTCAAAAATCGATTTGACGCACATAAATGCCACTTTGCTGAATGATTTCGATATGCTCATTGGCGACATTCAAGAATTAGCCCGCCTAAGCAATGTAGAAAGTCAAGTTTTACAAAATCAAATCAATTTGGGCATGGGTTTGTTAATTAAAACTGATGCTATTGAATCTGGATCTGGTTTTTATAAGAAAGCTTTTAGCCTTCAAGAGAATAAAAAAGCTATTCCAAAAACCATGAATTTAACTTGGAATGGCCAAGAGGCAACAAAAAACATTATTCAAGGAAGTACATTATTATCGATAATGCCTCAATCAGGAACACAAAGCCTGGTTAAAAATGAATTAGGTGATATTCTAATAAGTAGTAAATTATTGGGGAGAGGCAAAATTGTACTTAGTTTGATAAATGATACTTATACATGGGTTCTTGGTAATCAGCTAAATGATTATTCCTCATTCTGGACATACGTCCTTCAAAAAGCTGGAAAAAAGAAGGAATTAGCTGTTAACTATATTATTCCACAGATACCGATAATAAATAAAGAATTACAACTATCGAGTGACTCTTTAAAACTTAATATCAATGGTGATCAGCTTGCGTTAATTCAAGATCCCGTACTTCAATTTGAGCAGAGAGGAAGCTGGTGGCCCGAAAAAACAGGTTGGCAATCCATTGATAATGAGAAAGAATGGATTTATGTATTTGATGAATCTGCCTGGAAGGGAGTGCGTGCTGCAGAAAAAATAAAAAATACTAAAAAGAGATGGATGCTCGAAAAGAAGGATAGCATTAAAGAAAAATTTGCTCATTCAATTTATGAAGACCAAGTTTCAGCAATCTGGTTTTACATTTTATTTTTACTTTGTTGCACATATTTATGGCTTGAAGAAAAATTATCATAACTTCATATTTAGAAATAATTAAAAATTTTAACAAAACGTTTTTATATAATTAACCAATTTAAAGGAGGATAACATATTGAAAAGAAGTGAATTTCTCTACCTAAGTGGACTCGGTGCGGGGGCATTAATGCTACCAAACTTGTCGCTTTTCGGTAATCCAATCGACCCAATGGAAGCATTGAATGTGGTGGATGTAAAAATAAAAAAGGAATTGGCAGATGTGGCGCTAAATGCGGCCAAAGCAAAAGGAGCCAGTTATGCTGATGTTCGTATTGGCCGTTACCTCAATCAATTTGTAGCTACACGTGAAAAAAGTGTACAGGGGGTATCTAATACCGAATCTTATGGTGTTGGGGTACGTGTTATTGCAAATGGTTGCTGGGGTTTTGCATCTACCAACAATGTGAACAAGGAAGCTATTGCAAAAGCTGCCGAAAGAGCAGTTGCAGTAGCGAAGGCTAATGCCAAAATACAGGGAGAAGCAGTCCAATTAGCCCCTCAAAATGGCTATGGAGAGGTTAGCTGGAAATCGCCAATCGAAAAAAATGCATTTGAAGTTCCAGTTAAAGAAAAAGTTGATCTTTTACTTGCTACAAACGCTTTAGCGATGCAAGGTGGAGCAAGCTTCGTAAACTCAGTGATATTCGCTGTTAACGAGCAGAAATATTTCGCCTCTACGGATGGTTCCTATATTGATCAAGATATTCACCGAATATATCCTAATTTCCAGGTAACTAAAATTGACCGTAGCAGCGGGAAATTTGATACGATTAGGTCGCTAAGTACCCCAATGGGTATGGGTTATGAATACCTCGATCCTACAGAGAGCAGCAAAGTTAAAGGAATAGTTACTCGCTACAAAGACCGCTATGATATCCTAGAAGATATAAAAGCTGCAACAGTTAATGTAGACCAAAAAATGAAGGCTAAATCTGTTGAACCAGGCAAATATGACCTAGTCCTTGACCCTTCACACCTTTGGCTAACCATACATGAGTCGGTAGGACACCCTACAGAACTCGACCGTGTACTCGGATATGAAGCTAATTATGCTGGAACGAGTTTCTTAACATTAGACAAACTAAATTCTAAAAACTTCAATTTTGGTAATAAATTGGTGAATGTTACGGCCGACAAGACCGAAAAAACCTCTTTAGGTGCTGTAGGCTATGATGATGAAGGTGTTGAATGTAAGAAATGGGATATCGTTAAAGATGGTGTTCTTGTAAATTTCCAAGCAACACGTGATCAGGCACACATGATTGGTTTAAAAGAATCGCAAGGTTGTTCTTATGCTCAAAGCTGGGCAGATGTACAATTTCAGCGTATGCCTAACATATCGCTACAGCCTGGAAAAGAGGAATTAAGCGTTGACGACATGATTAAAGATGTTGAAAAGGGTGTTTACATCATTGGGGATGGCTCATTCTCAATTGATCAGCA
Organism: Daejeonella sp.; assembly: GCF_044342615.1. Classification (GTDB taxonomy): domain Bacteria; phylum Bacteroidota; class Bacteroidia; order Sphingobacteriales; family Sphingobacteriaceae; genus Daejeonella. Next base: position 11,563 of record NZ_JBIIPN010000048.1, read on the forward strand.
GCGATATAATTTCCAGTTCGGCGGACAAATGTTCTACGAAATTAAGGAAGGTAAAATTGTGGGTATGCTAAAAGATGTGTCTTACCAGTCAAATACACAAGAATTTTGGAATGCCGTGGGTGCTATTTGTGATGAACGCGATTATCGCTTAGGTGGTGCTTTCAATGATGGTAAAGGGCAACCAGGCCAGTCGAATGCCGTTTCTCACGGAAGTTCTACAACTAGATTTAATGGAGTTAATGTTATTAATACAGCAAGAAAAATTTAAGATATGGGCATAATAAGTAAAGCAGAAGCTCAAGCAATTCTGAAAAAAGCATTGAGCTTTTCAAAAGCAGACGAATGTGAAGTTAGTCTGACAGGTACCGAAGGCGGAAATATTCGCTATGCGAGAAATGCCGTTTCAACAGCGGGCGATATTAGCACCATGGGACTAGCAATTAGTTCCACATTTGGTAAAAAAACAGGTTCAGCAACAATCAATGAGTTTGATGATGCATCCCTAGAAAAAGTGGTAAGAAGATCTGAAGAACTAGCACAATTGGCACCTCCAAATCCGGAGTATGTTTCTTTAGAGGGACCAAAAACATTTGCTGAATCTATCACTTACAATAAAACTACAGCAGCAGTAAATCCTGATATTCGTGCAGAAGCAGTTAAAAAGAGTCTGGATATTGCAAAAGCTGCCAATTTAGAAGCGGCAGGATTCTTGGAAAACTCAACTAGCTTTAGAGCAATCATGAACTCTAAGGGACTTTTTGCATACAATATGGATACTGATGTTTCCTTCTCGGTAACCACTCGTAATCAGGCGGGTACAGGATCAGGCTATGTTAGTGAATCTTTCAATGATATCTCAAAACTCGATACGCTTGCCTTAACAAAAGTTGCTGCCCAAAAAGCAGTGGGTTCTGCCGGCGCAAAAGCATTGGAGCCTGGGAAATACACTGTCATTTTAGAACCTTTGGCTGCTAGCGATATGCTATCAAACATGGTTCGTGGTTTTGATGCTAGAAGTGCCGAAGAAGGTAGAAGTTTCATGAGCAAAAAAGGTGGCGGTACGCGTTTAGGTGAGCAATTGTTTAATGAACAAGTAAACATTTACTCTGATCCTTTTAATGCAGACCTACCTTCAGCAACATGGAATGGAGATGGTATCCCACAAGAAAAAGTAACTTGGGTAGAAAATGGTGTAGTAAAAAACCTAAGCTACTCTCGTTATTGGGCACAACAAAAAGGTGTAAAACCTGTTCCAGGTGCAAATAGAGTAATTATGGAAGGTGGCACAGCCTCTCTTGAAGACCTGATTAAAAGTACTGAAAGAGGTATTTTAGTGACTCGTTTTTGGTATATCAGAAGTGTGGATCCTCAAACTTTATTACTTACGGGACTTACACGTGACGGTACTTTTTACATTGAAAATGGAAAAATTATGTACCCGGTGAAAAATTTCAGATTTAATGAAAGTCCGATAATCATGCTAAACAATGTGGAAGCCTTAGGCAAGCCACAACGTAGTGGAAATATGATTGTTCCACCAATGAAAATTAGAGACTTTACTTTCTCTTCACTGTCTGATGCAGTATAATCCACATCGGTATTTAATTATAAATTAATAAATTATCGTTATGAGAAGAAGAGATTTTTTATACGTTTCAGGAATTGGGATTGGGGCTTCGGTGCTCCAATCTGTTCCAGTTTTAGGCCGTGATATTGCCATTGAAGAGGCTTTGATGCCCATTGATGTAAGTTTAAAGAAGCGCTTAGCCGACATCGCATTAAATGCTGCTCGTTCAAAGGGTGCAACGTATGCTGATGTTCGTATTGGCAGGTATTTGAATCAGTTTCTAAATACTCGTGAAAATCGGGTGGAAAACATTAGCAATACCGAATCTTATGGAATGGGAATTCGTGTTATTGCCAACGGTAGCTGGGGCTTCGCAGCGATTGATAATTTGACGGAGGACAATATTGCTCGTGCAGCCGCCTCGGCAGTACAAATTGCCAAAGTAAACTCAAAATTACTTACCGAGCCGGTTAAATTAGCCCCTCAGAAGGGTTATGGTGAAGTAAGCTGGCAAACACCTTTTGAGAAAAATGCTTTTGAGATTCCGATTAAGGAAAAAACCGAATTATTGCTTGCTGTGAATGATGCTGCGATGAAAGGCGGAGCAAATTTTGTGAATTCATCCCTATTTTTAGTGAATGAGCAGAAGTATTTTGCTTCTACTGAGGGTTCTTACATTGATCAAGACATCCATAGGTTGTGGCCAACATTCACAGTTACAAAAATCGATTCAAAATCAGGAAAATTTGAAACACGTAACTCACTGAGTTCGCCAATGGGCATGGGTTATGAATATCTAAATCCGAAGAAGGAAGAAGAGATTGAGGGTCCATTTACCATTTACAAAAACCGATATAACATGTTGGAGGATGCAGTTACTGCAACAAGACATGTGGATGAAAAGCTACGATCTAAGCCAGTTGAGCCAGGAAAATATGATTTAATTATTGACCCTACAAACTTATTTCTAACCATTCATGAGTCGGTGGGGCACCCTTCAGAACTCGACCGTGTATTGGGATATGAAGCGAATTACGCAGGAACAAGCTTCTTAACCTTGGATAAATGGGAAAGTAAGAAGTTCAATTTTGGAAGTAAGATTGTCAATTTTGAAGCTGATAAAACTGAAAAAGGCTCTTTAGCTGCTGTGGGATATGATGACGAAGGAGTAAAATGTAAAAACTGGGATATCATCAAAGAAGGAATTTTAGTTAATTATCAGGCAACTCGTGATCAGGCACATATCCTCGGACTTCCAGAATCGCAAGGTTGCTGCTATGCAGATAGTTGGGATAAGGTTCAATTTCAACGCATGCCAAATGTTTCATTAAAGCCAGGTAAAACACCACTCAGCGCAAACGAAATGGTGAAAAACGTAGAAAAAGGAATTTACATTTTCGGACGTAACTCCTACTCTATTGATCAGCAGAGATATAATTTCCAATTTAGTGGTCAGCTATGTTTTGAAGTAAAGGATGGTAAAATTGGTGGTTTATTGAAAGATGTAGCCTACCAATCAAATACGCAAGAATTTTGGAATTCCTGCTCTGCAATTTGTGATGAAAAAGACTATCGTCTGGGCGGATCTTTCTTCGATGGTAAAGGTCAGCCGAGCCAAGTAAGCGCCGTTTCTCATGGATGTGCCACTACCCTCTTCAAAGGGGTAAATGTGATTAATACAGGAAGGAAGATATAATCACTTCACTACCAGATAGATACCGGCAAATTCAAAAAACTTGCCGGTATTTTTTTTGCTAAAAACCGACAGATTTAATTAGACCGCATCACAGTCCTTATCGCAATGCAAGGGAATGATAGTCCGCTTCATTGCCAACTCAGAATATAAAAATGCGCCAAACTTTGTGATTTTAAGTACAAATAAAAAGGGAATGAATATCCAGAAAAAGGGAATCAACAAGGAAATTTGAAAAATGGAATCAAAGCCAAAATAAATTTTCCCATTGCTTTTAGTTGATGCTATGGCCTTTAGTCCTTTGGCTCTAAAATTTTGACTTGGGACTTCAGCTATTCTAATATCTTCTATGTTAATGAGATTTAGAAGATCTAATTTCACTAAAATACGACCAAATTTCTTACACATCGGGCACCAACCATCAACAAAAACTTTCAACTTGCTAAAACGCATAAATTGGCCATTATTCTCTACAAATTTACGATTAATCCTATTGATATATGATGGATATTTAATGTATTAGGTAAAGACCGGTTGCAAGCTATACTCCCAAAACGTGAAAATAGAACAACTGTTTTTTTGAACAAAAATTACATGCTATATTCGTTATCACGCAAGGTAATGTTTCAGGATAGCTTTTCCATTAAGAGATTTTAAACCCAAAAAACGCTTGAATAAAATTTGAAGAAAAAAAATAAATCAAGCCTAAGCATATTGCTAAACAGTGCTTAGTGGTTCGGACTTTTTGACCAATCACTGTAGGTCATTTCAAATTTTATTTCTTCCGATCCGTCTTTACCTACTTCTGTCCAGCCAGCCCTCCTATAAAACTTTTCTGCCCTTGTGTTAGGATCTGTTCCCAGCCAAACTTTATCTTTTGTCTGCGTAAAATACCAATCCAACATTGACTTATGCAATAATTGCCCAATTCCTTTACCCTCAAATTTAGGGTCTAAAAATAAAGCCCAAATATTATTTTCCATCAGATCAACAATTGCAAAGCCTACAATTTGTTTGTCAATTTCACACACCCAACCTTTTCCTCTTTGGCTAATAAATTCTTCGCAATCTTGATCTGTAACCAAGTTTGGATGCGATAAAATATTTTCAGTCACAGAATTCCTTATAATTTGAATTTGACCAATATCATCAATCCTCGCCTCTCTAATAAGCATAATTTGATTCTTTATTTTTCTAATTTAAAAAAGATGGAGAGCAATTTTAACACGCTTACAATTTTAGTCGTAATCAAATCTGCATTTCGCAATTAGAATTTCATCATCCTTAACTTGATAAATTAAACGATGTTCATCATCAATTCTCCTCGACCAAAATCCAGAATATTTAAATTTTAGCGGCTCTGGCTTTCCAATTCCTTCAAATGGTTGTTGAGAAATATCTTTGATTAAATCATTAATTCGTTTAAGTTTTTTCTTGTCTGTTTTTTGCCAATACAAGTAATCCTCCCAAGATTCATCAACAAAAATAAATTTCATTATTCTTCAATCAGATTTTGTCTAGATGAATTTCCAGATTTCAATTTCTCAATTGCAGAATCTAATCTTCTTTGATTTTCTTTTGAAGACATTTCATATTGAGTTGCGCAAAGGGAATTGTATTCAGCCAAAGACATAATCACAATGCCATTATCCTTGCCACGATTAATAATCAAGGTTTCAAAGTTTTGAGTTACTCTGTCGAAATAACTCTTTATATCTTTTCTAAAATCAGATAAAGTTGTTGTTAGCATAGCGATAATTAAATGTACATTATGATGTACAAATATATGTACAATATATTTGTTTTTCGAATTTATTTCTCATGAGTAAATTGTAAAGTTCAGTCCATTTAACCACCTAAAAAAACTCCCAAATAAAATAGGCTTATTTTTTAATTTCAGCACATGTATGTTGTTAAACCCAATCAAAAATTAATATTTTTCCTATCTTAGAATTTCAAATTAGAATTTATGTTCACAAAATACATCACAATTGCCTTATTGCTCATAAGCACTACCTGTTCAGCACAAACAAAGGGTTGGATTAGCCTATTTAATGGTAAAGATCTTAATGATTGGAAAGTTAAAATCAATGGTCACCCACTAAATGATAATTATCAAAACACGTTCCGGGTGGAAGATCAGGTGTTGAAAGTATCTTATGATGGCTATAAAGAATGGAATGAACGTTATGGACATATTTTTTATAAAAAACCTTTTTCTGCTTATGTATTAGTGGTGGAGTATCGCTTTACAGGTGATCAAATCCCTGGCGGACCAGGATGGGCATTTCGCAATAGCGGTGCGATGCTTCATAGCCAATCTCCAGAAAGTATGGAGCTTAATCAGGATTTTCCAATCTCTTTAGAGACTCAATTTTTAGGTGGTGATGGCAAATCTAATCGTTCAACCTTGAATCTTTGTACTCCAGGTACAAATGTTTTTTTAAATGGGAAATTATTTACGCCACACTGTGTTAATTCTACTTCAAAAACATATCATGGTGATCAGTGGGTTCGTGCTGAAATTGTTGTTCTTGGCGATTCTCTAATTCAACATCGCTTGGAAGGGAAAACGGTATTTGAATATACAAAACCTCAAATTGGAGGTGGCAATGTAGCAAACTTCAATGCTTCTCTAAAAATGGATGGTCAAGCTCTAAAAGAAGGTTATATCTCGCTTCAAAGTGAGAGTCACCCTGTAGAATTCAGAAAAGTAGAGCTTTTTGACTTGAAAAAATACATGAATGATCAGGCTAAGCTTGAAAAAGTGTTGGATAAGATATTGGTGAAATAAGGGGTTGGCGGTTATCAGATATCAGGCTGAAGACATCTCAAAGGCATTAAAATTCATCTGAAGCTCCCTGAATCCTGAATCTGAAATATTTGTTAGTATGGTAAAAATAACGGGCTTCGAGAACCTCAGCCAGCGGTAAACAACTGCCAACTGACAACTCCCAACTGATAACTGCTAACCGATAACTGACAATCAAATCAACCTATCCTTCACCACCAGCGTACCAGCAATTAAATCATGCAAACATTGCTGCTTTTTGTTGAAAAACCCCATAAGATATCCTAAACCGAGCGTGCCAGAACTTATGATCTTACCTAGGTTTCGTGCCAAAGCGCGAGCAAAGCTTATGGCATTGCCTTGTTCATCACAAATTCTTAATCCCATTAAAACCTTCCCCCAAGTACCTTGCCTAGCCGAACCTTCCATAACAATGCTATAAACCAGTTTCACAAGTGGAATTATTGCTAATCCCGCGAGTGAAACTTTAATTTTCAAGTCTCTCTCCTCAAGAAATAGCACAATAATTAATGCAATAACACAATAAATAGCAAAAATGATGAAATAGTCAATAACTACAGCTAAAAGTCGTATATCAAGTCCTGCGAAGTATTGAGGCAATGTTTTTTGATGCT
>NZ_JBIIPN010000152.1:0-5590 GCF_044342615.1 Daejeonella sp.
TCTTTACAAGAAAGATATCAACAGGTATCGTGCAATTATCAAAGCATTAGAGTTAAGAGATATTATAAAATAATCTTAGCAAAATTTTGCGAAGCCATCCTCAATTTGTGGGATGGCTTTTTACTTTTAAAAAAATAAAATCAACATAAAAGAAGATGTACTCAAAAGAGGAAAAGTACGTCGCAATTAAAACAAATGAGTTATAACGCAATTAAAAAAACATTCGATCTAGGCGATGGCCGTATGATTGAAATCGAAACTGGTAAATTAGCTAAACAAGCTGATGGTTCAGTTGTAGTAAAAATGGGTGATACCATGCTATTAGCCACTGTGGTTTCAAGTATTGGTGCTAAACCTGGGACTGATTTTTTACCATTATCAGTTGATTATCAAGAAAAATACGCAGCAACAGGAAGAATTCCAGGTGGATTCCTTCGTCGTGAAGCAAGACTATCAGACTATGAGGTTCTAATTTCTCGTTTGGTTGACCGTGCTTTACGCCCGATGTTCCCTGAAGATTATCATGCTGATGTACAGGTGATGATATCTTTAATTTCAGCAGATAAAAATATTATGCCAGATTGTTTGGCAGGTTTAGCAGCTTCAGCTGCATTAGCTGTTTCTGATATTCCGTTCAACGGACCAATTTCCGAAGTTCGTGTTGCTAAAATTGATGGTAAACTAGTTATCAATCCTTATTTAAGTGATTTAGAAAGAGCTACCATGGATTTAATAGTAGCTGGATCTGATAAGGATATTGTAATGGTTGAAGGTGAGTGTGATGAAGTTTCAGAAGAGGATATGGTTGAAGCAATTGAATTTGCTCACAAAGCCATTGCCATTCAGGTACAAGCACAAAAAGAACTTGCCGTTTTAGTTGGTAAAACTGAAAAAAGAACCTATAGCCACGAAATTCATGATGATGAGTTAAAACAAAAGGTATTTGCTGCTACTTATGATAAGGTTTATGCAATTGCTAAGTCTAATTCTTCAAAGCATGAGCGTAGCGCTAAGTTTTCTGAGGTTATTACTGAATTTATCGCTGAATTAGGTGAATCAATTGATGATACCACTACTTATTTAGCTAAGAAATATTATCATGATGTTCAATATGATGCAATCCGTAATCTAGTACTTGATGAAGGAATTCGTCTTGATGGTCGTGATTCTCGTACCGTTCGTCCAATTTGGTCTGAAATTAGCTACTTACCTTCCGCTCACGGATCTGCAATCTTCACTCGTGGTGAAACTCAATCATTAACTACTGTTACTTTAGGTGCTAAATCTGATGAACAATTAATTGATGGTGCTTTCTTTAACGGATACCAAAAATTCTTATTACACTATAATTTTCCACCATTTTCTACTGGAGAGGCTCGTCCTAACCGTGGGACTGGACGTCGTGAAGTTGGACACGGTAATTTAGCTATGCGCTCTTTAAAGAAGGTTTTGCCTGGTGATGATAATCCGTATACAATACGCGTTGTTTCTGATATCTTAGAGTCTAACGGTTCTTCATCAATGGCTACTGTTTGTGCAGGTACTCTTGCTTTAATGGATGCTGGTATTAAACTTAAAGCACCTGTTTCAGGTATCGCAATGGGATTAATATCTGATGAGAAAACTGGTAAATACGCTATTTTAAGTGATATTCTAGGTGATGAAGATCATTTAGGTGATATGGACTTTAAAGTTACAGGTACTGAAAAAGGTATTGTAGCTTGTCAGATGGACTTAAAAATCAATGGTTTAAAGTGGGAAGTGTTAACTGCTGCTTTAAAGCAGGCTAACGAAGCACGTCTTCATATCTTAAATGAAATGAAGAAAACTATTGCTGAACCACGTGAAGATTATAAGCCACATGCTCCTAGAATTGTAACGCTTAAAATTGATAAAGAATTTATCGGCGCTGTTATCGGCCCAGGTGGTAAAATCATTCAAGAAATGCAGCGTGAGACTGGTGCTACTATCGCTATCGAAGAAAAAGATAACTTAGGTATTGTGCAAATTTTCGCCGATAATAAAGAAGCAATTGATAAAGCTGTTGCTCGCATTAAAGGCATTGCATCTAAACCTGAAGTTGGTGAAGTGTACGAAGGTAAAGTGAAAACAATCATGCCTTTTGGTGCTTTTGTTGAAATTATGCCAGGAAAAGATGGTTTACTTCATATTTCAGAAATTGATTGGCAACGTTATGAGTCAATGGATGGTGTGCTAAATGTTGGCGACATCGTTAAGGTTAAACTTCTAGAAGTGGATAAGCAAGGAAAATTAAAGCTTTCTCGTAAAGCATTAATCCCTCGTCCTCCAAAACCAGAAGATAACAAACCTGCTGGAGAATAATTTATTCTCATTAAATAATTAAACCTGTCTGTGAAAAATCAGACAGGTTTTTCTTTTTTAGCCTATTTTATTCCGAATAATTAAAAATCAACTTTATATAAACTCTATTTACAATCAAAATTGTAATTTTACTAAATGAAACACCTTATAGCGCCTTCCGTTTTATCTGCAGATTTTGCCAATTTACAGAGAGATATTGAAATGATTAATCGTAGTGAAGCAGACTGGTTTCACATCGACATTATGGATGGGGTATTTGTACCTAATATTTCCTTTGGCTTCCCTGTACTTAAAGCGATTCATAAGCACGCCACCAAACCTCTTGATGTTCATTTAATGATTGTAGATCCTGATCGTTATTTACATGATTTTAAGTCGGCAGGAGCCGAAAATATTACCGTACACATTGAAGCATGTACACATCTTCATCGTACTTTAAGTGCAATAAGAGACTTAGGTTGTAGGGCTGGGGTAGCTGTAAATCCGCATACTTCAGTAAGCCAATTAGAGGATATCATTGAAGATCTAGATATTGTTTGTTTAATGTCGGTTAATCCTGGATTTGGAGGTCAAAAATACATTGAGCGGACTTACAAAAAGATTAAAGATCTTAGAGCAATGGCTGCAGGAAGAAATGAAAATCTGTTGATTGAGATTGATGGTGGTGTTTCAAATGAAAATGCATTTAAATTAATTGAAGCAGGAGCAGATGTTCTTGTAGCTGGAAATGCTGTTTTTTCTGCTGCAGATCCTGTTTTAGAAATTGCATCTCTAAAAGGAATTAGATAATTAATTGATTTTGAAGAATGAAAATCAATATCCTCTTAAATTTCTATTCTCTAAAAATATAGTTTGGAGATATTTATTTATTTCATTTTCATTCGTTGCGTTTACATCTCTAATACTTTTACCAACTAAATTATTAGCTCAAGATTTGGGCACTATAAAAGGCATTGTTAATTCTGAAAAAGGCGAATTATTAAGTGCTGTAACAATTAAAGTAAGTAATCAAGCAATTATTGGTCTGACGAATAAGGATGGTTATTTCCTATTAAATAAAGTTCCATTAAAAACTGAATTAACTTTTAGCAGATTAGGTTATAAAAATCTAACTATTAATTTAGATTTAGAACCCTTAAAGGATAATATCCTCAATATAACATTAAGTCCTGATATTCAATCTCTTGATGAAGTTTTTATCACTGAAAAATTCAGCTCCTTTAATCTTAAAAGTATTGATTTTGCAAAATATTCAGCTATACCTCAAACCTCTGGAAGTTTTGAAAGTTTTATAAAAAACTTACCTGGTGTATCTGGAAATAATGAGCTTAGTTCACAATACTCTGTCAGAGGGGGTAATTTTGACGAAAATTTAATTTACCTCAATAATGTAGAAATATATCGGCCCTTACTAACTAGATCTGGGCAGCAGGAAGGACTAGGTTTTATTAATCCCAGTCTCAGCTCAAATGTATATTTTTCTGCTGGAGGATTTGAAGCACGCTACGGTGATAAATTATCCTCAGTTTTAGATGTAAGATATAATAAACCGGATAGCTTAACAATTGATGCACAAGCAGGTTTACTTTTAAATTCTGGTGCACTGAAATGGCCGCTTAAAAATGGATTTCTATTAGCAGGTTTTAGAATAAAGAATAATCAGACTTTATTGGAAAGACAGAATATTGAAGGTGATTATTTTTCTCGTTTCTCGGATTATCAATTCTTATTTAAGCATAACATAACATCTAAATTAAACTTATCTTTTTTTATCCTGTATAACCAAGGAAAATTTCAAGTTCATCCCAAGACAAGGCTTACTGAATTTGGAACTTCCGATGATGTTTTAAGATTGATGGTGAATTATTCTGGGCAAGAAATGAGTAAATATGAGGCTTTAAATAGTGCTTTTACCTTTTCATACAATCCTAATAGTTCATTAAATGTTAAATGGATCAGCTCGATTGCATCTATTAATGAAAATGAAGATGCTAATCTTTTAGGATGGTATTCTTTTATAGATAGGGGCAGTACTGCATTGAATTCAGTAAGTAATTCTGGTCTACTAGGTGCTGGCTCAAATCATACATTTTTCAAAAATCAACTTAAATCCTTATATTATAACACTGAGCTGAAAATTTATAAACAAATCAAAAATTCATTCCTTGAAATTGGTACACGTTTTCAAACTGATCTTATCGAAGATAGCCTCAAGGAATTTATTGCAAAAGATACAAGTAATTATTCCTACCCCGAATCTGGCAACTGGATTTACTCAGATATTTTAAATGATGTAAATAATGTTAAAATTTATCGATTTAATGCTTTCATTCAAAATACTGTTAATCTAGGTAGTAAAGTTATACTTGCAGCAGGTGTAAGGTTCAATTACAATAATTTTTCTAATGAAAAAATACTCAGTCCGCGACTCACTATAAAGTATCAAAATGGACAGAATGATAAATTGCAATTAAAGTTTTCGCTTGGTGCCTACAATCAAGCTCCCTTTTATCGTGAACTTAAAAATTATAATGGAAGCCTAAATTTGAATGCTAGGGCACAAAAATCGTTTCAATTTATTACTGGTGCTGATTATAAATTTGATGGATTGGGAACCCGTTTAAAGTTTAGTTCAGAAATATATTATAAAATTTTAAGTAAAATAACACCTTATAAAATAGAAGATTTAAAAATTAGATATTTATCTGATCAAACAGCGAAGGGTTATGCAGCTGGTGCAGATTTTAGTTTAAGTGGTAATTTTGCTAAAGATTTAGAATCTACTTTTCGATTTTCCATTTTGAAAACAGAAGAAAATATTCTAAACGATTTCTATTTTTCAAAAGATAAATTAGGTAATGATATAAAGATTGAATCTGGTTATTTAAGACGACCAACAGATCAATTATTTAATATTGGTATGATGTTTCAGGATCGGTTAATTCAAAACCCAACCTATAAAGTACATCTAAATTTAGTCTATTCATCTTCACTTCCTATTGGCCCACCTGGGCCCCAACGACATACAGAACGTTTCAAAATCCCATCTTATAAGCGTGTTGATATTGGTTTTTCTAAAGATTTTGCAGATTCTGAAAGTAAAAGAGGATCAATATTAATAAAAAAATATTTTCAATCATTAAGCCTCCACACCGAGCTTTTCAATCTTTTTAATTTTAAAAATACTACCAGCTACCTTTGGTTAAATGATAAAAATGAAAGGCAATATGCCGTTCCTAACTATTTA
>NZ_JBIIPN010000049.1:0-18213 GCF_044342615.1 Daejeonella sp.
TTCATTGAATAATCAAAGTCGGTAGAAGTAAAACTCAAAGGACTTTCAGTTGTTCCCATTGGTGCTCTAAAAGCAACACCAAAATAGGGCAAATGACTATCTAATGAATCTTTGTTGATTTTCAAAAAATATATGGATGTAAGTCTTATAACCGAGCCAGAAAGTGGCGTTGCCGACTCAGCAAGGAAAACATAATCTTTACTTTCAATCAGGCGCTTTACTTCTGCTTTCATTTTTTCCTGACGCGTTTGTGCTTGAATAGAATGGGATAAAATCACAAAAAGCATTAGAAGACAAGTACTGATGGAATAAATTTTAATTTTCATAGTCCTTTATTTTAGAAATACAAGCAAAAATCATGCTATAAATAGAGAAAGATTGGCTGGTACGGTGACAACACCGACCAGAGGGAAGCGTCAAAAGACAAGTAGTGTTGGAATAAATTTTAATTTCATAGTTCTTTTTTTAGAAATTTAAGTAAAAACCATGCTATAAATAATCAGCTGCAAAGATGGCAACACCGCCCAGAGGGTTATGATTATTAATCCTCCCCCTAACCACTCCAGAGGGGGATATGCAAAGCTAAATCTAATCTCTACTAAAAACTAAACGTAATGTTTAGTAGAGAATTATACGACTAGTATCCCCGGCTCCGTAGGAGTCCTTTGGACAAGCGGGGGAATAAAAAGGGGTGGTTACCGTCATAAAGAACAAGAGGACGACTGCAATTAGAACAGCGACCAAAAAGGAGTACGGGTTCGAGAATCTCAGCCACCTATTTATAGATGTCGCCAGCCTGAAAACTGACAACTGTCAACTGAAATGATAAATATTACAGGCTTCGAGAACCTCAGCCACCTATTTATAGATGTCGCCAAACTGAAAACTGATAACTGATAACTGACAACTGTCAACTCATCCTATGCCGATGCAACCAATTTACTAGTACTTCTATACACATAATTAGCGTAAATATGTCTTCTAGCGAATCGAGCTGGCGAATCAGCATTGATTAGTTTAACATAAATCGCTTTAGGAACATCAAAATATTCGTAAATCGAACCATCTACAAAATAAACTGTTAAAATTTGATTTTTGAACTCAAAATCGGCTAATCCTGAAGTGGTAGTAGTAAGTTTATAATCCTCTATTGTGAGTTGGCGAGTTTCGGCAGCAATGCTAACCAAGAAATGATAAGCTTCAATAATCAGCTTACTTTTTTCTTCAGCCTCCATTTTACTTTCTTCAGATTCGGTAAATTTATCGGGATGCCAATTCTTCATCAAAGTACGGTAAACCGACTTTAAATCAGCCAATTCCACATTTTTATCAACGCCTAAAATCTTTCTGTAATCAACTATTTTTCTCATGCTTCTTTTTATAATCTAGGGAAGATTTTACTCAAAAAAGCAGACCTTCAGGAAAATAATGGCGCAAAGATACGGTTTTTAAAGGTCAAAAGCGAATTAAAGCTATGAGATTGAGTTCTTAATTAGGGTTTAAAAATCAAAAATATCGTCTAAAAACGACTTCTTTTTCTTGTGGGGATGCCCTTTATGATAGTCGCTATGCTGCTCTTTATAGTCATATTTTTTATAATCCGACTCATAATTACTACGATTCGATAAATGTTCGGCAGAACGCTCAAGTATTTTTTCAAGCTCGCCTCGATCTAACCAAATTCCGCGGCAATCTGGACAATAATCTATTTCTACTCCTTTTTTATCCGCAATTAATAAGGTAGTCTGACAGGTTGGACATTTCATAATACAATTTTTAATTTCTGTTAAATTAACAAAGATTTAAGCAGCAAAAAAGCGTTTAAAGATAAATTGACAATTTGATGTGAATGCAAAAAAACAAACAAAAAAGCCAATAGAAATTATCTATCGGCCATAAAAATCGTTTTTAAGAAAAGGCAATAATTAGAAAGATTGCAATACAAAGATGACAAGCTAGAGTGAAAATAGGAATATTTTTGAGAAGAGGAGTATGAAGAGCCCTGACATTTAATAATCAGAGGAGATGGCTGCGCCTAACTAGGACAGTCGTGAGGAAAGTCGTAAAGGATTAAAAATTTTGAAATTATACCAATAATTGGTATTTTTATATAAAATATATCATCATGAGTAAAAACACATCGATTACTTTAGGCAATTATTTTGACCAATTTATTCAAAACATTTTAAAAGAAGGTCGTTATAAAAACACAAGTGAAGTATTACGTGCAGGTTTACGATTATTAGAAGAGGAGGAACAAAAAATTATTGCCTTGCGACATTCCATTCAAGAGGGAGTTAACAGTGGTTTTGCTGAGGATTTTAATCCAGAAGACCATTTAAAGAAATTAAATGCTGAGCGAGTGAAATGACAAAGATTAAATTCACTAAAATTGCTGTAAAGGATTTATCTGACATTTGGAATTATACGGCTGATAATTGGTCAGAACGTCAAGCAAATATTTATTATCAATTAATTATCAAGGCATGTTCTGCAATAGCTAAGAAACCACAAATTGGTAAAGATTATAATGAAATATTCCCCGAATTAAAAGGTAAAAAATCATCAAAGCATATCATATTTTATCGAATAATAGATGATCATTCAATTGAAATTACGAGGATCCTGCATGAACAAATGGATTTAAAGAATAAATTAGATATTGATTTTTTTTAAACGCCATGCACCTGTCATCACGAACTTAGAGAGGGAACTTTTTTTTGGGAAAAACAAAATTGTGCTAAGAATTACAAAGGTCCCTCACCTGCGGAAGAGCAGGTTTCGGGATAACAAGGTAGTGAATACAAAAAAGCCCAAACAAAAAAGCCGATAGAAAAATCCACCGGCTTTAAAAATTGTTTTTCAAGACTATGAAATGGTTTTAAATAAATCTTCCTCAATAAATGGTTGATTTCTTAAACGCTTGCCTGTCGCCTTAAAAATAGCATTGGCCACTGCTCCACCCGTTGGCGGAAGCGCGGGTTCACCTAAACCTGTAGGATCAATGCCATTATCAACGAAATGGGTCTCAATTTCAGGAACTTCCTTCATCCGGATTAAACGGTAGCTATTATAGTTATTTTGATCAGCAGCGCCATCTCTAAAGCTTAATTTACTGTACATGGCATGGCCTAAACCATCTACAATTCCGCCCATCACTTGATGAGTCGCACCATTAAGACTCACAACCTGACCGCAATCAGATACCGCATAAATCTTTTTAACTTGTGGCAGACCGGCTTTCATCACCACTTCGGCCACTTGAGCAACATAAGATGCATGTGAGAAATACACCGAAAACCCTTGAGATACATCCTTTTTCTTACCCCAACCCGATTTTTCAGCAGCCATTTTAATCACCGCTTCCATCCGATCAATATCATAACGAATAGCTCCAGCAGGTGAATTCTTCGCTTTAGCTAATAAATCTAACCGAAACTGTACCGGATCTTTTCCTGCTGCTACAGCCACCTCATCTAAAAATGCTTGTTCTGCAAAGGCAAGGAAATTAGTTATTGGTGCACGCCATGCACCCGTTGTAATTGGCGATTTATGTTCTACCGAATCAATCAATAAGTGATCAACTGCTCCAGAAGGGAAATTATTCTCACGTGTTGGATTACCTGAATTTATTCCCACACCTCTTAATTTATATCCTGTCAAGTTACCTGAAGCATCCAATGCAGCCTCAAAACGATAACGCACCGCCGGACGGTAAGTCCCAGCCGTCATATCATCCTCTTTAGTCCAAATTAATTTAACAGGCGACTTAATAATGCTCGATAACTCAGCAGCTTCAAGCGCAAAATCATTGTATAACCTCCTACCAAAACCACCTCCTAAACGAGTAAGTTGAACGGTAATTTTATCCTCAGCAATATTTAAAAGCTGTGCCACTTGAGTACGTGCCCTTCCAGGAGTTTGTGTAGGCCCTACCAATTCAACACCATCGGGACGAACATGAGCGAAGAAGTTCATGGGTTCCATCGGACTATGAGAAATAAAAGGACATTGATATTCGCCTTTTATCACTTTAGTAGCATTTTTAAAGGCCGAATCAACATCACCCTCTTTTCGTCGGACGGTAGCTTGCCCATTGTCCATGAGATTCAAGAATAATTGATCATGATCTTCGGTGCTTTCTAATGCAAACTCCTTCTCATACTCAATTTTAAGCATTTTTCGTGCTTTAAGTACCTGCCAAGTCGATTTACCAACAACAGCCACGTTATTTTTGAAAGCAACAACATCAATAATTCCTAGCATTGATTTCGCAAATGAACCATCAAAAGATTTAAGCTTCATTCCAAATTGAACAGGGCGCTGAATCATGGCATAAACCATTCCCTCACGGTAAAAATCTAGTCCGAATAAAGGCTTACCCGTTACAATTTTATGATTCTCAACATTTTTAAGCGAAGTACCAATCAATTTAAAATCCTTACGATCTTTTAGCTTCACCGAACTTGGTACTGGAACCTTTGAAGCAGCCTCAGCAAGATCTCCAAAAGCTAATTTTTTACCGCTTGCGCGATGAATAACGAAACTTTCAGAAGCGAAACATTCTGAAGCAGGAACTCCCCATTTCTTTGCTGCTGCTTCAATTAACATGAATTTTGCCGTTGCACCAGCATTTCTCAATAATTTCCATGAATGAGGTACTGCCCCACTACCACCGGTTAATTGGCGGTCGAATTTATTATCCAAATTAGCTTGAACAACCTTCACTTTTTTCCAATCCGCTTCAAGCTCTTCAGCTACAACCATTGGGAATGAAGTGATAATATTTTGACCTAATTCAGGATTTGGCGAAAGAATGGTGATGGTGCCATCTGTTGCAATAGATAAATAACTATTGAAATTTATATCTCCAGGAGCAACACTCGTAAATACGGTAGCAGCATTCGCATCTGAACTAAACCAATTAAATCCTAATACGAGTCCGCCGCCAGTAATAGCGCTCATTTTCAAAAAATCGCGCCTGCTGTTGTTTGTTGTACTTTTCATGGGAATTAAAGTTTAGTACTTGCCAATTTAACTGCCTCACGAATACGGTGGTAGGCACCACAGCGACAGAGATTGCCGTTCATGGTCGCTTCAATCTCATCCATACTTGGATTCGGGTTCTGCTTCAACATCGCTGCTGCGGTCATTATCTGACCTGCCTGGCAATAGCCGCATTGAGCCACATCAATTTCATCCCATGCCTTTTGTAATGGGTGATCACCCTTTTCGGATAAACCCTCAATAGTGATTACCTGAGAATTTCCAACTGCCGCTATCGGGTAAACACATGAACGAGTTGCTGCTCCATTCACATGAACCGTGCAAGCGCCACATTGTGCTATTCCACAACTGTATTTGGTACCAACCAAGCCTAAATGATCACGCAAAACCCATAATAAAGGGGTATCTGCCTCAACATCAGCTTGGAGTGTTTTTCCGTTAACCTGAAGTTTATAGATGGCCATATTTTTTATTTTTTGATTTTAAAAATATTCTGAATTTCACAACAAGATCTGTTTTAAAGCAAAATTGTGTGAATTATTAAAAATACATCAAAAAATATCAATTCCAATAATTTTAACAATCTTGATACAATTTTATTATTTCATGAGCCATTTCAAAGAAAAACGAGCAAATACATTCTCTTTATAATCTTCTTTCTCAAAAAAGACCCCTATTTGGCCATTTTCTAATACTTCAATATCCGAATAAGCAGCTGAACCCGAATAAATCACCTTGCCTTTCGACCAAGTTTTGCCCTCATCCTTACTATATTTTACCGTTAAATTAGCACGTTCCTTTTGGGAATCTAAATTTGAAAACAATAATAAATTGCCATATTTATTTGATTTATAGCGAATTATAGCACCATTACAGCTTGGATCCACTAAGGTAGTTTCGTTCTTGCTCGTCCAGGTTTTACCCTCATCTGATGATGTATGAACAACCCGCATGCCATTTTTGTTTACTCTGGAGTTCACCATCCAGCGACCGTCACTTAATTCGATAACCTTCGATTCATCGGCAGGTTTTACAGGAGTTTCTTTAAAGAACCAAGTTTTACCATGATCATCAGAACCAAAAATAAAAACCCCATATTTTAGATTTACCAAGGTATGGAGGAGTTTACCAGAAGCCGTTTGAGTACCCTTTCCTGAGGTTACAAACTTGAAATCCTTTTTCCATTCAGGCTTACTGATTTGGGAGGTTATATCTTCAGGTTTGGACCAAGTTTCACCATTATCGCTACTTTTTACCACATGAATATAATAAACATCCTTCTCTTTTTTCAAGTCCATGAAATTATAAAACATAAAAATTTCGCCCGTCACATCATCTCTGATTAAAGAAGGATCGGATGCCGACTGCCCCATTGGGAAATCAATAATTTTGCGGATGGACGACCAATTAGCCCCATTATCAGAACTTTTACGGATAACAATATTCACATCCTCATTCATGCGTAAATCGCCACAAGATAGATTGCGCTCATCAATAGCAGCAATCAAATCACCGTTTGGAGCCTTTATTAAAGCAGGAATACGATAGCAAAAAACAGTGCTATTCATGGAGGTATTAAACAAATCCTGAGAGGAAATAATACCATCTGCCAGGCCTTTTACCTGACTTTTAACAGATGTAATGCTGCCGACAAGGATAAAAGCGGCAAAGAGAGTTTTTTTCAAGGAAATCATATGCATTTATTTTTTGTTGAATTTATGATTTATGTATTAAAAAAAGAAAAATATGTATGACATAATACAATAATTGATTGTAATTAATTTGTTATAATTTTAATAAAGGCGTTTATGAGATTTTTAGTATATTCAAACTATAAACATTTATTAAGCCTAAATTTATAAAAATATAGAATAATAAAATGACACAAAAACACGTCCTACTCCAAGCTATTTTAGGAATCTGCTTAAGCATATCCAGCCCCACCCTCCAAGCCCAAGAAATCGATCTCCTCCTCAAAGGCGGACATGTTATCGATGCTAAAAACAAAATTAACTCCAAAATGGATGTTGCTATTAAAGACGGTAAAATATATCGTGTAGCAGCAGATATACCCGCAAATAGTGCTAAAAAAATGGTTAATGTTAGCGGCTTGTATGTTAGTCCGGGGCTAATTGACATCCACGGACACGTATTCCATGGTACAGAGGCCGATAATTACCTAAGTAATGGTTTAGACGCTGTACCACCTGATGGTTTTACGTTCAGATCGGGTGTCACCACTATTGTAGATGCTGGCGGACCAGGATGGCGGAATATTGATGTATTCCGAAAAAATATTGTGAATCCTGCCAAGACACGAGTTTTGGCTTTTATGAATATTGTGGGACAAGGAATGCGTGGCATTGAGGCTTATGAGCAAGATGAAGCGGATATGGATCCTAAACTAACTGCTGCCATCGCTAAAAAGCATAAAGATATTGTGGTTGGGATAAAATTGGCGCATTATATTGGGCATGATTGGGAACCCACAGATAAGGCGGTTGAAGCGGGTCGTTTGGCAAGCATTCCCCTTATGGTTGATTTTGGAAAGGCCCTCCCTCCTCTTCCGCTATCAGACCTTTTATTAAAGCATCTTCGCCCTGGTGATATTTTAACCCATGCCTACCGTTACGATCAAGAATATGACAAAGACGGAAATATGCTGGAGCATAAACAAGCAATTGTGGATGTAAAAACCGAAAAAGTAAAAGATTTTGTATGGGATGCTCGCAAAAGAGGTGTAATCTTTGACGTTGGTCATGGTGGTGGAAGCTTCAACTGGAGTCAAGCGATACCTGCCATGAAGCAAGGATTCGTTCCAGATGTATTGAGCTCAGATTTACATACAGGAAGCATGAATGCTGGTTTTAAAGACATGGCCAATTTAGCATCCAAATTTTTAAGTTTAGGGATGCCCTTGGCGGATGTGATTGCCGCATCGACATGGAATCCCGCAAAGGTAATTCAGCGGACCGAGCTAGGTAATTTGAGTGTAGGTGCTGAAGCAGATATTGCTGTTTTCAATTTAAGAGATGGCGATTTTGGCTATACCGATGCTAGCGGAATGGCCATCAGAGGCAAGCAAAAATTAGAAGCTGAACTGACCATCCGTAAAGGCAAAGTAGTGTGGGATTTAAATGCTTTAAGTGCGCCAATTATCAAATAGTAATGCTCAAAATAATGGCTAAAACTACATTAATTATAATCTGCTTAAATTTATTTTCTCATTTATTAAGTGCGCAAACTATTGATCTCTTATTAAAAGGTGGTCATATTATTGATGCAAAAAACAACATCAATAAAAAAATGGATCTTGCCATTAGCAATGGAAAAATTTTAAAAATAGATGCCAATATTCCTGAATCAGATGCAAAAAAGGTATTGGACATCAGTGGAATGTATGTTAGTCCTGGTTTTATTGATATCCACACCCACGTATTTACTGGCCCGAATGCAGGCTTTGGCCATGGATCATCTAGTGTAAAAGCTGATGATTTTACATTTCGTGCAGGCGTAACAACAGTTGTTGATGCAGGTACATCAGGCCATAAAAATTTCTCTGTTTTTAAGGAGGAGGTTATTGATCGATCAAAAACAAGAATTCTTTCCTTTTTAAATATTTTTGGCACGGGAATGCAGGGAACTGCTGCTGAACAAGAAGATTTGAATGTTTTAAACATAGAAAAAGCATTTGAGATCAATGAAAAATACCCAGACATCATTGCAGGAATTAAAATCGGGCATTATTCAGGTTCAGATTGGAAACCTTTTGATGATGCTGCCGCATTAGCACAAAAAATCAAAAAACCGCTATTGGTGGAATGCCACATCACTGCTTTTTCTCTTGAGGATCAGCTGAAACACATGAATTCGGGTGATATTCTATGCCATGCCTTCGAAAACGTTGAGGAGCGTATGCCATTAGTTGATGAAAATAAAAAAATCAGACCATTTGTTTGGGATGCTCGTAAGCGTGGAGTCTTATTTGATGTAAGTCATGGAGGTGTAGGATTTTGGTTTAACCAGGCAATACCGGCATTAAAACAGGGCTTTGGTCCCGACACTTTTGGTACCGACATGCATCATAACAGCGTAAATTCTGGTATGAAAGATATGCTGAATTTGATGTCAAAATACTTGAATATGGGAATGAAAGTAGAAGATGTTCTCGAAAAAGGGAGCTGGTCGGCGGCTAAAGCCATAAAACGTCCAGACTTAGGTAATCTGAGTCCCGGTTCAGTAGCAGATATTGCCATCATTAAGGTGATCGATGGGAAATTTGGTTTCCTTGATGCAGGTGGTTTCAAGCTGGAAGGCGATAAAAAGTTTCAAGCAGAAATGACTATCCGTGCTGGTAAAATTGTGTGGGATCTCAATGGAATGGCTGGGGTGCCTTGGGAGAAACCATAAATTTCCTACTCAAAAGAAATCATAATATGAAAAAAATAATCTTGTTAACTGTATTGTTCTTACACTTCGGACTTGCCAAAGCACAAAAAGTATATTCTGTAGATTATGAAAATCAAGCCGATGTAAAGGTTTTTGTGGTTAAATATGAAAACCAAGCCGACTTAAAAGTTTACAAAGTAAAATACGAAAATCAGGCACAAGGGAACGATGGAAAATGGTTCTTCACAAAGTATGAAAACCAGGCTAAGAAGAAAATTTTCTTTGTCAAATATGAAAATCAGGCCGATTTAAAAATATTTTTTGTGGAATATGAAAATCAGGCGGGTTGGCGTAGCTCTTCCAAAAAACACCTGCTTTATTAATGATTTTTTCATTTTAAGTCGTAAAAACTTGATTAATTCATGAAAATTGATTGTATTAAGGATTGACAATGGCTTTAATCAAGGCTTTTTTATCTTTGTCGCATTAAATAAAATAAAATGAGTGAGATCCAAGCCTGCCCGAAATGCAAATCTGAATTTACGTACCAGGATCAAGACCTGATGATTTGCTCACAATGCTTTCATGAATGGGATCCCAAAGAGGAAAGTATTGAACTTGAATCCGGTCTAAAAGTTTTAGATTCTAATGGAAATGAGCTGGTAGATGGCGACTCGGTGATTGTAATTAAAGATCTTCCTGTAAAAGGCGCACCAAAACCAATAAAAGCAGGTACAAAGGTTAAAAATATTCATTTAAGCGAGGGTGATCATAATATTTCATGCAAAATTGATGGATTTGGCTCTATGGCTTTAAAATCAGAATTTGTAAGGAAAGCTTAAGATCCTCCTTAAACTTTAGCGTTAAAAAACTTCATTTCCTATATTATCTGTAACAATAGCACAGATGATATAGGATTTTTTATTGTTTTAGAATTCGCATTTAAAATGAATTTACTAAATTTAGGTTCATTCAATTAGATAATTTATTAAATTAGATTATTGTAAATCATTATTTAAAAATCGTATTCAACAATATAATTACCTTAACACAAAATACAATGAAACGTAGAGACGTTATTAAGGGACTGACGCTAGTCCCAATTGCCGGAGGACTTGTTGGTAGTACTCAGGCAGCAATGGCTAGTACGGCAGCTTCAAGTTTACTAGGAACAGAAGGTGCTGCAGCAAGCACTGCTTTTCGAGGACCAGAGGTTTACCGTGCCCTTGGTGTGGAGCCCGTAATCAACTGTCGTGGAACATTCACCATTATTGGAGCATCTACTTTAGTCCCAGAAGCTAAAGAAGCCATGTACAATGCGCAATCAAACTATGTCCAACTGGATGAGTTGGCCATGGGTGTTGGAAAACGTTTGGCTGAGCTATCTGGTGCCGAATGGGGTGTTGTTTCTTGTGGTTGTGCTGGTGGAATTAAAATTAGCACGATGGCTGCCGTTACAGGTGGTAACCCAGAAAAATTGGTACGTATTCCAGATCTTACAGGATTTGAAAAAACAGAGGTTATTATCCCTCGTCACTCACGCAATACTTATGATCATGCTGTACGTAATGTGGGTGTAAAAGTTATTACTGTAGAAACACAGGAGGAATTTGAAGCGGCTATGAACTCTCGTACAGCGATGGTTTACATGATGCCTACAGAACCTGGAGACACAGGACCACTTTCTGTTCAAGCTATTTCAAAAGCTGCAAAAGCTAAGGGCATTCCAGTATTTGTAGATGCTGCAGCAGAAGCGCTAACTTTAAACCCGAATGTTCACTTAGCTGATGGTGCAACAATAGTTGCTTATAGCGGTGGAAAAGCAATACGTGGTCCGCAAAGCGCTGGTTTACTTCTCGGAGATAAAAAATTCTTAATGGCTACATGGCAAGCAAGTTCTCCTCATCATGGTGCTGGCCGCGATAATAAAGTTGGAAAAGAAGAACAAATAGGCATGGTAGCTGCTGTTGAAGCATGGCTTAAACGGAATCATGCTCAAGAAGAAATTACTTGGACAGGCTATTTAGAGACTATTGCAAAACGTGTTTCGTCAATAGCAGGAATCAGTACTAATATAGTTCAACCTATTGGACTAGATAATCGTACTCCTAATCTCATAATAACTTGGGACCCAGCCAAATTTAACGCTACAGGCCAGGATATTGCCACTTACCTTTCCACTACTAGTCCGAGGATTGCCCTAAGCGCTGGTAACGGCGGTAAAGGAGCGGCGGCAAATACTACTTATATCAGTATTGCAGCATTTATGATGCAACCTGGTGATGATAAAATTGTTGCGGATCGTATTTTTGGAGCTTTATCAATGAAGCGTCCAGCTGTTCCAGAGATGAAGGCTCCAGCAGCAAATCTTGTTGGACGTTGGGACGTTACCGTTGAATACTTTACTGAGACAAGTAAGCATAGCTTCTCTATTGAGCAACAGGATTCAAACTGGCTTAAAGGTTCTCATAAGAGTACATTTACAACAAATGAGTTGGAAGGCACAATTGATGATAATGAGGTGAAATTTAAAAGTGCATCTAGAATGTTAGCTGATAATGTTCCCTTTACTTTTTCAGGCACCCTTTCTGGCGATACGATGTCGGGAATGATTCACCATGGAGAGTACTTAACTTCTAAATTTACAGCTAAGAGATATATCCAACCGAGCACACGACAAAAAATTGTGGTTCCTGTTGGACCGCCACTTTCAAGTTAATAATATTGAGAATACAAAAAAGCCCCGTTTTTAAAAAAAACGGGGCTTTTTTGTAATTAAGACGATTAAATTATTTCCATTTCAATTCTATACCCTGTTTCACAATAAAATCTTGGAATTCTGCTAATAAATTTTTCCCTTCACGCACTTGATGTGGAATTACATTCTTTTTAAGTGAATAGCTTACTAATAAACCAACTGCTTCACCGATACTCCATTCTACGGGGTGTAAACGGTAGCAACCATTGGTAATATGTGTTGTACCTATATTTTTATTGGCTGGGATTAAGTTTTCCATTCGTATAGGCAATAATGAACCTAGCGGAATTTGAAAAGGTAAAGATGAAAAATCGATGTAATTATTTCCTCGGCTACTTGGGTGTAAATCAATGTGATAATAACCAATTCCTACGCTATCATAGAAATCGGCGGCAACTTTACCTGCTTCAGCCCCAGCAACCTGTATTCGATTATCTTGCCCTACATGCTCTTCTAAAATGGTAAATTGAGCTTTTATGCGCCTAGATTCTCTGATATAAGGATACTTAGCCAAACCATCCTCTGTACCCATTACATCCTTTCGTAAACGAAGTCCTGCCCAACCCTGTTTCCCATCCGGACGAGGAGCCTCTGTTTGAAGCCAATGAAATAGCGATAAACTCAATTGCTTACCTCTATTTACATGATGATTGAACTCTTTTTGAGATACGCCAACCAAATTGCCTAGCGTATAATCATTCTGAGGCCAGTTTACAGTAGAAATATCGCCTTTGAATGCTCCTGGAGTAAAATTATCCTTGGCAAGAATGCGGCGATAAATCCAAAGGTTTAGGTATGGATCTGTTGAAATACCTTCTGGATGAAATCCTAGCGGTTTTTTCTCAAGAGTTTTAGGATTCGAATAACTGAGGTCGAGTAATTTCCCAGGCCATGCGGGGGTCATTTTCGGGACTAAATTTCGCCAAAAGTCATATTCCGCAGGTTTTTCACCGATATTATTTGTTCCAGGCACATAATCCATCGCAAAACATACCGTAAATGCTTGCTGGTTATCCGGATCAGCCTTCAGTGGAGCATGAAGCTCACGAGTTTCATTTCTTGATTCAGTACCCATCACAAATTCGGTTCCTGTCATAGGCAAAAGTTCTCCCGTTTCCGTCGCATCCACAAAATAAGGCGCTGTTAAAATATAGTTACGGCCAGTCCTTAAACTTTGCGCTTTCAATGCCTTCACTTTATTGCCAGCATACTCAGCAGAAGTAATTTTATGCTCAATTAAGAGCGTTAATTTACCTGAGCTAATGTATGGAGCAAGCATTTCCTGCAAAACAGCTAGCGAAACTCTAGGTTCATGACAAAGCGCAGAAACCATGGCATTTCCAGGATTAAGTCGCTCTTTAGCCCTTGAAGCCTCAGTTACAGGATAATGACTTTTATAATAGTTCCTAACAGCATTACGGTAATCGCGATAGGATTTTGGCGCACCATGCGTTTCAATCCATGCATGCTCATCAGGGGGAACACCTTGAGAGGTTAACTGACCACCAATCCAATCGGTTTCTTCGGTCATGATAACATCCAAGCCATTGCGTAAAGCCGACAAGGCAGCAGAACATCCACCAACACCACCACCAGCAATAACAACTTGCGCATGTAGCTCAGAGGCCTTCAGATCAGCAGAAAAAGGAGTCGCGAATGTTTGACTCGGAATTGCCGATAATGCTCCTGACGCTATGCCTGTGGCTCCTAGACCTGTTAGACTGATAAAACTTCTTCTTTTCATAAATTTTCAGCTTTTGGCTTATAGCCGTTCATCCCAAAAAAAACAATGTATAAATAACATAGAACCGGAATCATAAATGCAATGGCCCATGTAGAATGATCTTTTAAATAACCCTGTGAAAAGGAAACAATTGCTCCCCCAGCAATGGCGGTAGATAAAATCCCTGATGCCTTGGTGGTGTATTTTCCTAATCCTACCACTGATAGTGAGAAAATAATAGCGAACATCACCGAATTGAAAACACCAACACCAATCATTGACCAAACGGCTAGGGCTCCGTTGCTACTTACCGAAAGAATGACTAATAAAATGGCTCCAATAGCACAAAAAGTAAGAACTTGAGATGCCTTTAATGTTTTTAATAAAAAAGACCCGATTAATCGACCCACAAGCATTCCACCCCAATAGTAGGAAACGTAAGAATTTGCATTTTCTACTCCAACACTTAAAGTATCTGCAATGTAATTGGTCAGAAAAGTACCGATTGATACTTCGGCGCCCACATAGGCAAAAATGGCCCATGAACCATAATTTAAATTACGAAAGGAGAATAGACTTCTTCTTTCTTCGGGACTTGCGACTGCACTTTCGGAACCCGTACTGATTTTGGGTAATTTTAAATTATAAACTACCAAAGCAATACAGATTAACAAAGCTGCAATACCCAAATAAGGATATTTAACGGCATCGCTAGAAGCTCCCGACTCCTTTAAACGAGAAAGTATGTAATGGGCTCCAAAAATAGGCGCTACGGTAGTCCCAATTGAACCTACAGCCTGAATTAGCGTTAATCTTGAAGAAGCAGTTTCAGCAGGCCCAAGGGCTGTGATATAAGGATTTGATGCCACTTGTAAGACAACAATACCTATGGCTAGGACAAATAAGGCAGCTAGAAACAGATAATAAAGATGCATATCTGCAGCAGGGTAAAATAAAAGTGCACCAATTGCTGCAATTGCAAAACCGAGTACCATACCATTTTTGTAACCTATTTTTTCAACAATCATTCCGGCAGGGAAAGACATTAAACCATAGGTCAGGAAAAAATAGAATTGTACCAAGGATGAATCGGCATAGCTTAAAGTAAAGCCCTCCTTGAAGAAAGGAACTAAAGTATCATTGAGGCAGGTAATAAAGCCGTTCATGAAATATAAAACCGCAAGAGAAATTAATGCGGGCATATAGTTTTGATTCCCAGAACCCTCAACAGTAACTGCCGAATTTTGAGATGAAATAATTGCCATATTGTTTAAATTAATTTTATTTCTTTATATAATATTGAAATACAATTACTTACTGTATTTTTCTTCAATTTTCTCTAAAGTTTTCCAACACTGATATAATCCGCGAGGAACATGAAAGCAACCTTTCCATTTACCACCTTTGAGCGGAAGAAGCACTTCACCCCTACGATTTAAATAACCATACCATTCACCTTTTTCGGCATCTGGGAAATGAGCCCAGGTATATTTATGAACCTTTTCAAACCAGTCCCAGCAGCGCTGATCACCAGTATGATAAAATCCTTTTAACAAGCTAATTAGCGTTTCAACATGTACCCACCATAATTTCTGATCCCATTCTAATTGCTGTGGTGGATGCCCCTTCACATCCATAAAGTACAGAATACCTTCAAATTCTTTATCCCAACCATATTCCAAAATATTGATGGTGGTATCAACGGCTTTCTTAATCAAAGCTTGATCATTTCTACGTTCGGCGATATCCATAATAAACCACATAGATTCTAGTCCGTGGCCAGGATTTACAAGGCGTCCATCAAAAGTATCAGAGAATGATCCATCAGGCTTAACATTTTCGAGAATTATCCCAAGATCCTCTTGATAAAAAACTTCCATAACGGAGTGGATACCATCATCGATAGTTTTTTCAATCAAATCTCGATCCAGAAGATGTTCTAATTCTAGAACAAGGTTACAAAGAATCATGGGTAAAGAAAATCCCTGCAAGGGCCTAGTCCCGGGATATGCTTTAGTATATTTTCCTTTCGGATCGTCCCTCTTACGAAGAATATTATTAAAAGTATCTATAGCAAGTTTAGCATATTCTTCGGTGCCTGTGGCTTTGTAAAGCTGAGCGAAGGCCATTGCTGCAAAACAATCTGAGAAAATATTGTAAGGCTGAATTAAAGGTTGACCATCGCGTGTGAGTGAAAAATAAAAATTACCCTCGCTATCTTTTCCATGTTTTTTCATGAACTCAGCGCCTTGAATTGCGAAATCTAGCCATTCTTTTTTTCGCTCAACTTGATTGTAAAGCATGCTAAAGCACCAAACTTGCCTAAATTGTAACCAAGCAAATTTATCTGTATCAAAAACCTTTCCTTCACGGTCAAGGCAGGTAAAAAAGCCTCCAAATTCCTTATCACCTGAATTTTTCAACCAAAAAGGAATTACATCTTTTAAAAGGTTGTCTTGATACTTGTCTGCGTATTGTTTGTAGTTCATTTTTATTATAGAATCTTTTAAATCTAATTTTGATCTTATTTTCCTCTAATTAATAGAAAAATAACAAGAAAAGCCAATTGTTTCAACAAAAACAAAGTCTAAAAAAAGAGGAGTGGCTTTATAAATCACCAAACAAGCTTATCTTTGCCAATAATTTAAAGTTTTAAGAAATTCAATTATCTATCCAAATTTTCTTGAGTTTTAGACCTTATAGATTCTAATCAATCATTGCTTAAGGAATTAACACGCTAATGTATTAGAATTTAAAATGATAGATTTACGAACGGAAGTTAATATATTTCAACCAGTTAAAGCCTTCATATTAAATGGTTTACAAGAAATTGAGTATGGCGAATTATTTGCGAACCAACATTGTGCATTAAGTGGCGAAATGTTTTACAATACACTTTTAGCGCCAATCAATTTAAGTGTTAATCATTATGAAGATAGCCAAAAGCGATAGGGTGCAATGTTTTATGTGGGATTTTTAATTTACAATAAACGATCATTTGAATGAAAAATTTAAAGCTAATTCTCATTACTATAGTGCTCTTTGTAGCAGGCAAACAACTACATGCTCAAGAAGAATTTATTCAAGGCCAAGATGTTGCTATCAATAATTTCATGATTAAGGAGAACCTTCTTAAAAACAATAAAATTGCCATTATTGCTACAGATTCATTAGATAGGCCAATCGAAAGCCTAAGTGGGACATTTCAATTTAGCATTAATGGTTTTGGACAAGAGCTCCAATTTAATAATGGCGTAGCAGTGCTGTCACAAGCTATAAATAAGTCGACATTTATTTATTTAAGGCATGAGAACCAATCAGGAACACATGGCAAATTATATTATGTTTATCAAAAAGGCGATAGCATTAATCCAATAAAAATAAGCTGGTGGATTTTAGTGATTATTCCACTGATATTGATTTTATTAGCTGCACTTTTCAGGAAATTTATTGTGGTGGCAGTTATTATATTAATTGGACTATTTTATTATAATTCGAGTCAGGGACTTAAATTACCAACCTTTTTTGATACGATTTTTGATGGTTTAAGAAATATGATTTAGCCAAAAACGAAATTAGGTTTATTTTAAAATGGCATGCCTATACCAAAATTATACTGTACAAAACGATAAACATCTGGACGGTTAGTGGATGCAAAATCGGCTTTAAATTCTTTTTTATTAAATAGGTGTTTTATAACATATTGGTCGGAGCCATTAAATTGAGGATCCTTTACTTTAATTCCAGCATCGAGTCTAAATACAAAGTAGTTATAATCAAATCGTAAACCTGCACCGATTCCAATTGCCAATTGGCCTAGAAACTTGTTAAATTTAAATTCACCTTCAGGATTTTCAATAAAATCTGAGCTTCTCCAAATATTACCAAAATCAGCAAAAGCTGCGCCCTTAACTTTAGCATTTAAAATATTTTCTGCCACTTTAAATCGGTATTCGAGATTACCTTCTAATTTTATTTCACCAAGCTGATCTAAATTTCTGAGATTACTCCTCAATGTATCAGCTGTACCCGATGTCCCGAAAACCGCTCTATTGTACTTACCGGGGCCTAATGTTCTAGCTTGCCATGCCCTTAGTCCGCTTGATCCACCAGCAAAGAAATTCTTTTCAAAAGTTAAACGAACACTGTTACCATAAGGAATACCTATACCAGGATTAATTCTGGCCACCAACTGTTTTTCACCACCCAGAGAGCGGTAATATCTTAAATCAAATTCCGTTTTAACGTATTGTTGATAAGGAATACCAAAAACCTCCTTGAATCCCTCAATATCCTCATTGAATTTTAGAACTGAATTTAATAATGCTAATGAATT
>NZ_JBIIPN010000051.1:0-17891 GCF_044342615.1 Daejeonella sp.
TCGCTTTCTCCAGCAAGTTTAAGGTTGTATCGTCATTATTTTCGCCCGCTTTTACTTTGATCGCTTGAAGCACCATCATCGGACCTAGATGATAAGGGTCATTTTGATGACTTTCCATCTTGTTTAGTAAATTCTTCCAATTCTCTGGGTTTTGTTCATCAAAACTCGTTAACAATCTCCATTTCTTGTCAAATTTTGATGCGGCCTTGATAAATGATTTTTCGGCTAAATGACCTCTTAAAAAAGTTGAAAAACAGGCTAAACCTTCGGTTTGGTATTTCAATAAATAATGTAAAAGATGTTCTTTAGGAGTCTTCGCATTTACTCCCTTTGGACTGTATATCCATAGGTTTTGATCCATTCCATGGATTAATTCATGATCAAAATTTAATTCATAATAGGGGTCATTAAATGAGTTCGGATAGAAAAGCTTTTCAAGAAATGATCTTAACATTCGTGGTCCTACACCAATTCCGATACTATTTCTTCCTGTTGTTTCAAAGTCGCCCGAATTCATACAAAACGCATCGGTATTTTCCATGCCATTTACATCTATAGTCACAGAAATATGATGGATAGGAAATTTCTCCAAAACTGTTTCCAAACGGATTAATGAATTACTGAGATTTAAATTGATTACTTCATCCACTTTATCATGGAAATCGGCTTCGATCCCATATTCTTCATCATAATCACCAGGAAAACAATCGATTTCTTCATGCCAATCATCTTCATTCATGAAGTCCCATGAAGTTGTGATTTTTTCCAATGGATTGATGTTTGAATGTAGTGTTTCTGTGTTCATTTTTCTTTGATTTGAGGAGCAAAGATGTTAGAACTTTTTTTAATATCTTTTTCTCCGACAAGCTTGTATTTTGCAATTGATTTTTGAGGGAATTACATGTGCTCGGAGACATATCATTTTTTATTTTTTAAAAATGATGTTTAATTAAAATGCGTAATTTCCATTACCATATAAATCGGACAGTCCAGTTTGCTTTAGACAAACTGGACTGTCCGAGTTCTCAGAAGAATTTGATTAGAATTGGTAATTTTATAATCCTCTTTTTCTCTTTAATTCTTTTGCCTTGTCTAAAAACTGTTTAAAGTATGTGTCTTTATCTAAAACTTTACCTTTCCAGTCCACTATTTCGATATATTCACGATTAAGAGCTATGTTTCTTTTCTTAGAATCAACATCAGTAATATAATACAGTTTTGCTAATTCAGAACCTAAAGCCTTAATGAATTCTTTTTTTATTTTGCTTAGCTGAATACTAAAATCATTTGTTTTCCAAGTCTTTTCGATCAGAGCTATCCTATCTTTAAAACCAGGATCCATAATATCAATAGAGTCAGATTTCAAACTATCATAAAACACATACATTAAGTCACCAAATTCTAGGTGTGATTTCTTTTTATCATAAATAATTCCATCTGTGTGAGTCAAAAATGTAAGGTATAACGCCAACTGAACAGGAGTTAAATTCACTGCAATGTTTCCTAATTCCTCAAAATATAATTGATTTTCTTTATTGTTTACGGTCATTACGAGTGGTTTAGGCTCTAATCCCCAACGGTTTTTCAAGAGCATGAAACTCCTTAATTTTTCTAAAGTCTCTAGAACTGTTAAAATTAGATTGGGGTCAACCTTTTTCTCAACAAGGCTATCAATTTCTTCAGCAGAAAGGTCGGCAGTGCGAAGTTTTAAAATCACATCTTTTTTATAACTGCAAAAATCTAAAATACCGCCTTTACTCCGCGACATGTTGATAGTTTTTAATGCATCCTCCATATTTTCGAACCATTGCATCATTAAAACGGTAACCGCAATATGATAGGCTATAGGATAGCGCGTATCATTACCAGGGAAATATTTGTCGTACTCTGAAGTTTGAACGTAGGCATTCAATATATTATCGTCATCAGCCTTGAGAAAAAGACTGTTTTCATTAGGGAAATCGGTAAGATATATCACCATGTCTTTGTTACCCACATCTCCAGGATCTCTAAAGTTTCTACATTGCCCAAAAAACCATGTATGTTTAATCTTTTCTTCAGAGATATTTCGAGTTTTGTTCTCCTCCTCTTCTAAATCAAAATCTTTCTCCTCCTTAGTTAAATAATTGATCACCCCTGGAATAGATTTTAGGAGATTGAAGACATTCCAATATTCGATTTTACTCACTTCAGGTGAGCGCACCAACCAGACATTGTAATTATTTTTTTTCATCATAACAGGTAGAATAGGCCGAGGATAGAAATTAGTTTAAACCAAATTATAAATAATAATTATAAAAATAAATTGTTTATTTCGATGATGTTAAACTTGGTATCCGCAAATATATTTTATTAAATTATCAAAGGCATTTTGAACACGTGTATTATCTTTTTCATATTGAGCCATTGAAGGTATGATTAGTTTAATATCGCAATCTAAATCATGGAAAATACCACTAAGGATTATAAATTCGGCACTATGATTTTTACGAAATGTTTTCAGCTTCTCGTTCAGTTCTTTTGCTGTAATTTTGTTTGACTTATTTTCATGCCCGTCGCTAATAAGTGCCAAATATATTTTGGTAATTTTCTTTAATTCTGGGCGCTCTAATTTTTGGCTTAAATACTCTAGATTTTCTGTCAAGGCATCGAAAATATTAGTGTTGCCGCTAAGTTTCAAGTTTTTGCTTTTTTTAAGAAACTTGATTGTGGGGGCATAGGAATCTTCAAACCCTAAATTCTCGGAATTAAAATAACTGCATGAGATATGAATTAATTTTTCTTGAGCAATGATGGATTTATGGAGATTTTGTAAATGCTTACTAAGCATGATATAGAGTTCAGGTTGATATACCTGCATACTCTTGCTATTATCAATAATAACATGATATAGGATGCTTTCGGTTTGTGAATGATTATTCAGCATGATTTTAATTATAACATCTATAATTTTAGGTTTCAAATTTGGCCTCTGCCTCTAAGGGCAATTCTTTGCTATCTGCCCTTTCATTTTCACCAAAAATATTGCTAAATAATTCCTTGAAATTCTCTTTTACAAGCTTGTTTTATATTCTTGTTTTTGCGCAGCCTTCAATTAAGTGCATTTATAAATTCTGTATGATTAGCCCACTGTCCGATTTCTACGATAATAAATATTTATTTAATTGCTTAATTGTCATTAAATTTATCCTGTCAAATCTACCCTGACAATCAACTATTTGTGATTCAGAGCCTGTGCCTATGAAAAAAATTATACTTTTTAGCTTTTTAATTCTACTTAGCTCCAAATTTGCATTTTCTCAAAGTAAGTTTACAATTACTGTTAAAGGGATTAAGCAGAATGATTCGGTACTGGTTACTATTCAAAAGAGTGCAGAATTTAAAGAACAGAAATGGGCAAAATATGCTGCTGATGAACCAACAAAATTAGATTTTCAGCTTAATCCTGGAAGCTATGCAATTGTAATTGACGCAAAGGGCTATACTTTCCCATCAGCCAAGACTATTGCGGTACCGAGCCAGACCAGCGCAGAAATTACGCTAACGCCCATGCTTAACACAGACTTTAAATACAGTTGGTCTGATGATGATAGCTATGTAGGGCATGCAACACAAGTATATGTTAATGAACCTACTAAGCTAGTTGTGTTAGATTCTTCTTTTAGCGTACCATCTGATTATTCCTCCATTAAATTGCGTAATGAATTTGGTGTCATACTCTCCAATGATCTTGAATATTGGTCGAGTGAGGATAGTTACAGGCTTTATACTAATTTGAAAAGTTTGCCTATTATCCCTTTTGGGGAAGGGCAAAAAATTGATTTTGAAAATGGCAAGAACGTAAAGTCCGTGTTCTTTTTAACAAAGCAACAGCTTGCTAAAGATTTAACTATCAAAACTGTAAATGGTATTCAGCACGTAACAATAAGTCAATCGGCTTTTACCTATGCTAGTCCGCAGGTTGCTAATTTAGATGGTTTAAAGATGAAATTTTATTCCAAAAGACTACATCAAGCTATTTTAAACTATTTCACTGATTTTGGAAAAAATACCGAACAAGTCCATAAAATATCTACTGAACGATATGGAATAACATTTATGAAGTCTGATCAACAGACAGAGGATTTAATGGATGAAGAATCTTCAAATTTTCAGGAATTTTTTAGTGAAGAGAAGATAGCTATATTATCAATGCTTGAGGAATTACCTGAAGGCTTTCATAAGCAAGATGGGCTCAAATATTTTGTTAGACGCGTAAACGGTCAGACTAACCCCAAATATCCAACTGCACCTGCTATAGCCTGGACTCATATTAACACGATTGAGTTTATGAGTGGTGCATTTAATCAGACAGATATTGGTTTTGTACAAAGGCTTATCCTTCATGAAAAGGCACATTTTTTATGGGAGTTTACTTTTGAGGAGCAGCTTAGAAAAGATTGGATAAAAGTTGGGGATTGGTTTATTGATCCCACTTCAGCTTCTGGCTGGTCGACCTCAAACACCACCGAATTTGTAAGTGCTTATGCACATCAAAAAAACCCGAATGAAGACATGGCAGAGTCAATTGCAAGCTATGTTACCAATCCCGATATATTGAGATCACGTTCAATGCGTAAATACGAATTTATTCGTGATCGAATTATGCATGGGACTCGTTATATCGCTCAAATTAGAGAGGATTTGACCTTTATGGTTTATAACCTTTTCCCCGACCTTACTTATCCCGGAAAGGTTATTGGTTTAACTGTTGATATTAAGGGTAAAAGCGAAGAAGATAAAGAAGTTACAGTAACCTTAAAGTTAAAATCCAAGGATCCTAAAGTTGATGGTGGTTCACATGCATACATGCGTTTAGCTTCCACCATTGGAACTATTCATGATATTCAATTTAATCCAAAAAACGGATCTGCTGATTCTATTCTGATTGGTAAAACAACATTTACTAAACATGAGAAAAATGGCTATTGGAATATCGTTTCTTTAAATATTTTTGATGAGGTGAGAAATTCCCGTTTGGAAAACACATCGACCATTGGCTTTAAGCTTTTTTTAGAGAATCCATTGGAGGATACATCACCTCCAAAATGGCGCGAAGATCTCAAATTGGAGGCTATTAAAGCAAAATTTGGCAAAGACGGACAAATTCTTTCTGATAATTCAGGTGTTGAAATGCAGGGTGTAAAAGCTTCTTTTAGTTTTTATGATAATAGCCCTATGGAAAGAAGTATTACGCGATTTTTCTTCCCAAAATTAGATAAGGCTGGTGTGCAGATTTATGAACATCAGATACAAGATAAGCCTTTAATTGACCTTGCTAGGGGATATGACAATAAGTATAATTCAATAAAATATTTTGAAGGGGTTTTGGCAGTGCCAGAATATTATCCCTCTGGCTATTATAGTGTTTCTATGTTAAATGCTCAAGATATTGCCAATAATTATACGGATGTACTTTTCATGAAAGATACATCCGATTTTAAAATCCCGCCAAGCAAACTCAACAATGGTTTATATAAAGACATTAGGGATAGTATTTATATAAAAACATCATTTCCAGATTATATAGCTCCCGAAGTTGATTTAAATCGAATTCGGATAGTAGCAACGCCAACAAATCCTAAAGCCCCTGATGGTGAAACTAGGGTTGATATAGCCTTATTAATTAGAGATTTATCAGATTTTGCAGGCCATGAATCGGGGTTAAAACAATTGTCATATAGTTTAAGAGACCCGCTTGGAAAGGAATACTATTACTCAGGGCAAGCCACTAGTGATACCATAGCGAAATATTTTTATAATTTGACGCCCGAAAATAATTCGGATTGGAAGCCAATTAATCTAAGCTTATTATTACCTAAGGGTTCAGCTCCTGGGAAGTGGGGTATTTCATCGATGCAAACCCTTGATCGGGCTGGAAATTTTAGGAATTATTCCTTTGTGGAAATTATTCGATTTGACATTATTAAATCCGATATAGTATTAGAAAAGGATCTAAATGCTCAAATATTGAATAAGTTTATTAATAAAGCTAGCGTAGAATCAATAAGTGCTAGCATAAATTGTAAACCCTGCAAAGATAAAAAATACGTTTACACTGTTTATAGTTTAATGGGTGGCAATGTAGTCAGAGGTGAAGGAGTTATGAGTCAAGACAGTGTGGTTGTTAGTAATATCAATGCCACCGGGGTATTGGATGGAGTAATCTATTTAACAGTTCAACTTAAAGACGATAAGGATCAACTTATTGCAACTAAGAACACCATTTATACGAAAGATACTCAATTGCCAAAATCATATCTTCTTCAGACTAACTTACAAAATCAGGGTTATAGTAATTTAGATAAACTAGTTGTTGAAGTAAAAACTGAATCAATAGATATTAAGGGTAAAATATCTTTGGAGTTTGATAATTATAAGTTAGCATCAACCGGCGGTGGCTTTACGGCAGTAAACAAGGAAAGTCCGATAAAACTTACTAGTGCAATTTCTAAAACTTTAATGTCAATTGGCACGTCTAGGGTTTCGGAGTTGTCATCTGGAATTATAGGTTCACGGTTAATTATTACCGATCCCTTTGAAAATGTAGGAACTCCAGTAATGAACTTCTTTCACAAGAAAAACGATCAAATTATGTTTTTGGGAACAGAATTGAAAGATGCTGATTTAGATGGCATTGTTGATCAGCTTGATAATTGTATAAATTTAGCTAATGAAGATCAGTTTGATTTGGATCAAGATGGTATTGGGGATAGTTGTGACGAGGATATTTTTCCTTTGCCTGCCAAGAATTTTGTGATAACAAACACAAGTGAAACCTGTAGTAGCTTGGATAATGGAAAAATCAATATTATGGCTCTCCATGCGCTAGATTATCAGGTAGTTTTAATGAAATCGGGTGTTCCTGTTAAAGATTATACGTTCACAAAATCTTTAGAGATTCCGAATGTTTCGGCAGGAAATTATTCACTTTGTTTTTCAATAAAAGGAAAAATGGACAGAAAGTTATGTTATGATTTAGTAATTACCGAACCCAAAGATTTGGCTGTTTACTCACAACTTAATCCTGCTAAGAATATACTAAAATTGGCGATGACCGGCGGTTCTACTTATCGCATCAGCCTCAATGGCGAAACAGTTACAAGCTTGGGTAGTTCCTATGATTTAGCCTTAAAAAATGGTTGGAATAAAGTCCTAATTACAACGGATAAAGAATGCCAAGGAGTTTATCAAGAAGAGATTTTTGTAAACGAAAAGGTTTCGGTTTACCCCAATCCATTCACAGATATTCTTAATTTGAAGCTCAATCAAGAGGATAATTCAACAATTTTAGTTCATGTTTATGATGGCGCAGGCTTCCCCGTTTACAGAGCTTCGCACATTATTCAGAATGGATTGATATCTTTAGATTTGGGTAAATTGGATAGTGGATATTATACCATTGCTATTGGTAAAGAAGTTTATAAAGTTTTAAAGAAATGAAAGTATTAAAAATCAGTTTAGCATGTTTATTAGCTTTATCATTAATAACATGCGGTAAGAAGAAGTCTGAAATTCCGGCTCCGCTAGCTGCGGTTTTATTAACGCCCACAAAGGATGAGGTATGCTTAGCAGGTAAAATAATCTCAGATTCTGAAAGTACTATCGAGTTTAAATGGGCTGAAGCTGCAAACACAGAAAGCTATGAACTAACACTAAAAAATCTCTTAACTAACGTGGTATCAACTAAGCTAACAAGTACCACAAGTTTGGAATTGACTTTGAGTCGTAACACACCATACTCATGGTTTGTGACTTCAAAATCAAGTAAAACTGCGGCCACGGCTGTTAGTGCGACTTGGAAATTTTATAATTCAGGGATAGCTGTAACAAGTTATCCTCCATTCCCTGCAGAAATTATTAGTCCGACAATAGGCCAAAAGCTTAATGCGATTAATGGCAAGATAAGTTTACAGTGGCGAGGTTCTGATACAGATAATGATATTGTTAATTATGATTTATATCTCGGAACAAGCAATAAACCAAGTATATTTCTGGCTAAAGTAACTGAAACTACTTTGAACAATGTTACTGTAACTGCTGCCACAACCTATTATTGGAAAGTAATATCAAGGGATGCAAAGGGGAATACTTCTGACTCAGGCGTTTATTCCTTTACAATTAATTAGGATAATTTCAATTTTAACAGAGCTATAAACCTGTGATAATCTGTTACATCACACGAATAACATAATTTGTTTAGGGCTAGGGACTAATATTGTTTAGACTTGTTTATTCAAATTAATAAATATTGTTTAATGGGGGTATTGCTTAGGTTTGGTAGACTAATTAATTTCTGAATTTTTAAAACGGAAAAATTATATACTCATTAAACAATAGTTAGTTCTCAGGATTTAATTTTAAAAAACTGGAATTTAATACAGATTTGGAAAGAAAAACATGTTAATTAACCTTTAACAGCCCAGTGGTTAACAGCCATTGGGTTTTTCTTTTTATATTTTTCTATATCTTTTCCTTGGCCAATATTTTCCTTAAACCATTAAATTTTTCGTCGATTATTTTTTCTTTCTCCTTCTTTAAATTCTCTAAAAACGCTGTTGCAACAGGTGAAAACCCTTTATTTTTCAGCCAAATGATGTTCCAGACAGAAATAAGAGGGAAGCCTTTAATAGGTATGATCGAAAGTTCACCGTTGATGAGTTCATTTTTTATACCAATTAGGGGCATAACTGAATATCCTAAACCGGCAATTACCGCTTGCTTAACTGCCTCATTGGAAGTTAGCTCCATTTTTTTTCTCACTTTAAGATTATGTAAGGCAAGGTATTTCTCAAAGGTATGTCTCGTTCCTGAGCCCTCTTCACGATAGATAATTGGTAAATTCTCTAATATTTCATGACTATTTTCCTCATAGTTATGCATTCTTTCTGAACCACCAACCAAATAAAGTTTGTTTGGCATAAGCTCAATAGACTCAATTTGTAACTTTTCGGGCAAGACTGATACCAAAGCAAAATCAACCTCGTTCTTTTCTAAGCTTTC
This sequence comes from Daejeonella sp., assembly GCF_044342615.1. Lineage (GTDB taxonomy): Bacteria > Bacteroidota > Bacteroidia > Sphingobacteriales > Sphingobacteriaceae > Daejeonella. The sequence goes on from NZ_JBIIPN010000051.1 coordinate 9,043, forward strand.
AATTACTTTCTCTTTATTGGTTACGTCTAGCGAAAGCTCAATGCCCTGATGCTGCTTCAAAAAATCAGATAAGAAATATGGAATCACATATTTTCCAGTAGATACTACGGATAGTTTGAGTCGCCCACTAAGCTGCCCCTTATAAGCCAACGTTTTGTAATTTATGGCATATACCTCGGCCAATATTTTCTCAACTGCTACAGCAAGCTCTGCGCCAAAGTCGGTGATGTATAACTGCCTCCCAATTACCTCAGTAAGCGGAATATCAAACTGTTCTTGCAAATTCTTTAATTGAATTGAAACTGCAGGTTGCGTTAGATGTAGCTCCTCTGCCGCTTTTGTGATGCTTTTAGTCTGGCTAATTTTTAAAAAGATCTGAAGCTGATGTAAAGTATAATGCATAAAAATATTTTATGGATAATATTATAAAGATAAATGAAAATATATGGATTGGGCTTAACAATTTTGCAATATCAAATTAATAAGAATTGATATGAAGGAAATCAGTTTAGCAGAAGGTGATTTTAAAGCTAAAGATGCAATGGAAATATTAACGGCATATATCCATGTGGAGATTAGCTTATACCAAAGGAATATGGAATTGGAAAATGACGCAGATAAAATTGCATACTATGCTGAGTCTATTCACCGCTTGCAAAAAATATTGTTTGAAGCCTGTGAGTTTATAGAGCGTAAAAATGGAGCCATCCATTTAAGTTCTAAACTAGATATCAGTTAATTTGTTATTTGATAACTATTCGAATTCAATTTTAATAAAATCATGAATAAAGCAATTAGGTATTCTTTTACCGCAGCAATAAAAAAACTAGTTCAACTCATTAATCTTGAGAAAAGGGAAGTAGGGCAAATTTATTTTTATGCAATTCTTATTGGAGCGATACAATTATCCCTTCCCTTGGGCATACAGGCTATAGTTGGCTTACTGTTTGGTGGAATTTTATCGGTTTCGCTTATTGTTTTGATTGCATTTGTGGTTGCTGGTGTGTTTTTGGGAGGCCTTATTCAAGTGATGCAGATGAATGTAACAGAGAATATCCAGCAGCGTATTTTTACTCGTTTAACATTTGCCTATGCATACCGGATTCCGAGACTTGATTTATTGAGCATCGACAATTATTATCTCCCTGAACTTGTAAATCGCTTTTTTGATACTGCAAATCTTCAAAAGGGATTAGCAAAGTTATTATTAGATGTGCCAACCGCTTCCATTCAAATTATTTTTGGAATACTGCTTTTAACCTTTTATCATCCTGCTTTCGCTGTTTTTGGCTTCATACTTTTAATCTTCATTGTTTTTATCATTTCAGGTAGTAGCAATAGGGGACTTAACTCCAGCATGGAGGAGAGCGATTTCAAATATCGCGTGGGGCATTGGTTAGAAGAGATTTCAAGAGCAATTAAAACTTTTAAATTCACGCAAAAAGGGCAGTTTCACTTAAATAAAGTGGATGAACTTATTCTAGGGTATTTGTCGGCAAGACGTTTACACTTTCAGGTTCTTGTTCTTCAATACAAAACTTTAATTGCTTTCAAAGTGTTAATTACAGGATCCATGTTGATTATTGGAACTCTATTATTTTTAGATCAAAAAATCAATTTAGGACAGTTTATTGCAGCCGAACTGATCATAATCGCTGTATTAAATTCCGTAGAAAAATTGATTTTGAGCTTGGCTACGGGTTATGATGTACTTACCGCAATTGAAAAATTAGATCATGTTTTACAAAAGCCTCAAGATAGAGATCTAGAGCGAATTGATGGTTTCGATTCTGATTATTCGAGGGGCTTTGATCTTTCGATAAGAAATTTAGGATTCTCATTCCCTAATGGAAAAAAGGTATTGGAGAATGTTTCATTTGAATTAAAACCTGGCGAGAAGATTTGCATTAGTGGTAATCAAGGTTCGGGCAAAACCACTTTGATTAGGGTGTTATCGGGACTTTATGGTGGATATTCTGGACAAATACTGGTAAATGAGCTGCCACTTCATAATATTCCTGTGGATGATTGGAGGAACGGCATAGCCGTATTTTTTGCCCAAGAGGAGCTGTTTAATGGCACGCTTCTCGAAAATCTCACATTAGGTAATCTAGATAGATCGCTTGATGAAATTAATGAAACCTGTAAGCTTGTAGGGCTTCTTCCTTTTATACAAGGCAAGGTTGAGGGTTATCATATTATGATTGATTCACAAGGGCAGAAACTTCCTCATAGCGTTATTCAAAAAATCCTTTTAGCGCGCTGTTTATTGAGAAAGCCTTTAATTTTAATGATGGAAAACGGATGGGAAGCTATAGAAATGGAATACCGACAACACATTGTCAATAAATTAATTTCGGATAAGTCTTTTAGCCTTATCGCCATTACAGACCTTCCTGAGTTGGTTTCTGCTTGCGATCGTACCATTCATATTGCTAAGAATAATAAATAAGAGAATAAGATGTTTCTTGATAAAAAGACAGATTTAACCAACTTTTCGAAGTTTAAATCATTTGTGGTTACAGCAGCCCCCACTAAACGCCTACGCAAAACCAAGTGGATGCTGATTATTTTGGGTGCATTAATTGCAGCGCTTCTTTTACCATGGACACAGAATATTCGTTCAAGGGGGAATGTCTCTACGCTTAACCCAGAGCAGCGCCCGCAAGAAGTGAACAGCTTTATTAGCGCTAGAATATCCAAATGGTATATCCAGAATGGCAATTTTGTTAAAAAGGGAGATACTTTATTGGCCTTGGCAGAAACAAAGGACGAATATTTAGATCCTGAGCTTTTAAAGCGAACCACCGAACAATTGGATGCTAAAAGTCAGTCGGCAGATTTTTACAGAAATAAAGTAAATACTAGCCTACAACAAATAAGTGCGCTTGAAGAGGGTCTGGAGCTTAAATTATCGCAGCTCAAAATTAAACTTAGACAATATACGCTCCAAGTTCAATCGGATAGCATGGCGATGACTGCCGCTGCTGGTCAGTTTAAAATTGCTAGCGTTCAAGTTCAAAGGCAAGAAGAACTTTTTAAAGCTGGCTTAAAGTCTTTAGTGGAATTAGAAGCTAGACAACAGTATTTTCAGGATGCGTTGGCGAAAAAAATTGGGACTGAAAACAAGTATCAAAACAGTAAGAATGAGCTTGTAAACATACGATTAGAGTTCTCTTCAGCTTCACAAGAATATTCAGAGAAAATATCCAAAGCAGCTGGAGATAAATATGCCGCTTTATCGGAGGTTGCAACAAGTGATGGGGAAGCCTCAAAGCTTCGGAATGTACTTTTCAACTATAGTGCGAGAAAAAGTTTTCATTACATCATAGCACCTCAAGATGGGCAAGTACTTCAGAGCGGAAAGGCTGGAATTGGTGAGACTGTTAAAGATGGAGAAAAGCTATTGACGATAGTCCCAGCGCAGTTAAATCAAGCCATCGAAATAAAAGTTGACCCCAATGATATGCCACTAATTAATTTAGGGCAGCTGGTAAGAATTCAGTTTGATGGTTTCCCTGCCATTATTTTTTCTGGATGGCCTCAAGCATCTTATGGCTTATTTAGTGGCCGTATTTCGGCAATCGACAATACGATTGATGAATCGGGAAAATTTAAAGTTTGGGTAATCCCAGAGCAAGATGATAAAAAATGGCCTCAAAATTTGCGTTATGGGACTGGTTGTCAGGCTATTGCTTTACTTGATGATGTGCCAATTTGGTATGAGCTATGGCGTCAATTTAATGGCTTCCCACCTAATTTTTATAATCCAAAATCTAAAGATATTAAATCCAAGAAATGAAAATTTTAATCTCTTTCCTTCTAATTCTATTTTTTGGACCTCTTTTGGCTCAAGAAAAGCGTTTGACTTTGGATGAATATCTTTCTTTGATAAAAAGCTATCACCCGGTTGCTCTACAGGCAGGAATTGGGGTAGATCGTGCTTTTTATCTTCGTCGTGAGGCCTTGGGTGCTTTTGATCCGAAGCTGGAGCTGGCCCAGGAGAAAAAGGTTTTTAATGGGACTAACTACTACGATTATTTGATACCCCAAGTGAAGTTGCCATTGTGGTATGGAATTGATTTGAAGGGTAGCTATACTACTTATTCAGGTAATTTTGTAAATCCTGAAAACAGAGTCCCAGAGGCTGGTTTGGGCTTTGTAGGATTGAGCGTACCCTTAGGGAGCGGATTAATTATTGATGAGCGAAGAGCGGCCTTAAAACAAGCTAGTTTATTTCAAAATATGGCAGCCAATGAGCGGCAACAAATATTAAATCAATTGTATGTGGATGCTACTGGCGCTTATGTAAAATGGCTTAATAATTGGCTAAATACTGAAATTTATCGTGAGGCAGTAGAATTGGCAAAGCAACGTGCAGAGGGTGTTAAGTTATTATTTAAAAATGGCGACCTACCGGCAATTGATACGCTTGAGGCATTGATTTTATTGCAATCTCGTCAGCAAAAATTGAGCGATTATGAAACTAAATTAATAACTAGTAAAAATGATTTGGCGAGCTACCTTTGGCTTGAGAATGCTATTCCTGTAGACCCCAGCCTTCTCAATATCAGCCCCGACCCTCAAGTTTTAAGTTTGAATTTGCCGGATGGTCTTTTGTATGAAGAGCCCTCAATTATAGCAGATTTAAATCCGGTAGTTAAGAATTACGAAATAAAAGTTAAACAATTAGAGGTGGAAAGACGCTTAAAGCTAGACCAAATTAAACCAAGCTTAAATGTGAATCTTGGTTTGCTAAATTCGGGTAGAAATATTTTTAATAATATGAATCCGGCATGGCTTCAAAACAATCAAAAGTTCGGTTTTACTTTTTCTATGCCACTTACCTTCACCAAGCAAAGAGCAAGTTATAGCCTTGCCAAGTTGAAATTAAAGGATGCTGAATATGCTTTTTTGGATAAAAGGAACTTGACAGCAATTAAGTGGGAGAATTATAAAAATGATTTGCAAAACCTTGATAATCAAATCAAATTGTACCGAGGAATGGAAGAAAATAGCTCCACTTTATTAAAGGGCGAAGAAATTAAGTTTAGTGCTGGCGAGAGCTCCCTTTTTCTTGTTAACTCTAGAGAGCAGAAATTATTGGAAGTGAGGGAAATGGCGAATGAAATTTCGGCAAAACGAATTAGTATTATTCAAAATCTAAGATGGATTGCAAATGCAATCGGGGTAGAATAGACTTCTTAAAATAATTTTGAGTTTCAACCAGGGGATTTTCAATATTAAAACATCCAAAGCAAAAAAGGTATTATGTGATTTTTATACTGAAAATGACCCTTAATCTTTCAAGGTTTTAACAAGATATAAACGTTTAATTGATAAGTTAATATTAAGCACTCCATCAACATTTATTAACATTTGCTAACAATTTGCTGTTAATGAATTAATGTATAGATAACATTCGTAATTTATTTTTGTTAATTAAAAAGAAAATAAATTGAAAAATCTCTACACTCAATTATTAGAATTTTTTTTCTACCTCATTTTTATTCGTTTTTCAAATATTAACAAAGCTTTTAGGCATTAATGAAGAAAGAAAAACGTCAAGTTGATGTTGTTGTAATATCGGATGTACATTTGGGTACATATGGCTGCAGGGCCAAAGAATTATTACACTATCTGAAATCTATTAAGCCTAAAACTGTTGTTCTCAATGGCGACATAATTGATATTTGGCAATTCAGTAAAAGTTATTGGCCGAAGTCGCACATGAAAATTATTAAGCATATAATGAACTGGCTAAGTAAGGGAGTTAAAGTATATTATATTACTGGCAACCATGATGAAATGCTTAGAAAGTTTGAGGGATTTAAAATGGGTTCTTTCCAAATAGTTAATAAATTAATTCTGAATCTTGATAATGAGGAAAAGGCCTGGATATTTCATGGAGATGTTTTTGATGTAACAATGCAGCATTCTAAATGGCTTGCAAAATTGGGTGCCATTGGTTACGATAGCCTAATTATTATAAATAGTGTGGCTAATTGGATATCTGAAAAAGTATTTAAAAGAGGCAAATTATCCTTCTCAAAAAAAATAAAAAATAGTGTTAAGGGTGCTATAAAATTTATTAATGGCTTTGAAGAAACGGCTGCAGACATTGGTATTAATATGAATTATCAATATGTTGTTTGCGGACATATTCATCATCCTGAGATGCGGAAAATAGAACAGAACCATGGCAGTATCATGTATCTCAACTCTGGAGATTGGATTGAGAATTTAACTGCTTTAGAGTACCACAAAGGACAGTGGGATTTATTTAGATTTAAGGAATCTGATAGAATAGCTATGTTGAATGGTGGTGATGACGAAGCGATGGAAATGGATATTAAGCAATTATTTAATCAGATGGTCTCTGATTTTTCTTTGAAAAGCTCATGAAAATTCTTTATGCGATACAAGGTACCGGAAACGGACATGTTACCCGTGCTCGGGAAGTTATCCCTTTGCTGAAAAAAAATCATGATGTTGATATTTTAATTAGTGGAACTCAAGCGGATGTGGGTTTACCTTTTGAAATTAAGTACAAATTCCATGGTTTAAGCTTCATTTTTGGAAAAAAGGGAAACATTGATATCGCCGAAACATATAAAAAATCACGTTTAAGGCAATTATTGAAAGACATAAAGGTGCTTCCTGTTGAAGATTATGATCTTGTAATTAGTGATTTTGAACCGGTTTCTTCATGGGCTTGTTATTTATCTGGGAAGCCCTGTATTTCCATTAGCCATCAGGCTGCAGTGATAAATAAAAATTCACCAAAAGCTAAAGTATTTGACCCTATTGGAAAAGCAATACTTCGTTCTTACGCCCCTTCATCAAGTCAGTACGGTTTCCATTTCTTGCCTTACGATAAAAATATCTTTACGCCTGTAATACGTACTGAAGTTAGACAAATGAAGCCGATTAATGCCGGCCATTTTACCGTTTACTTGCCTGCCTATAATGATGAACGATTAGTAGAAATATTGTCTATGGTAGAAAATGTTCAATGGCAGGTTTTTTCCAAGCACAATAAAAAATCTTTTCATTCAAAGAATGTCTGGATAAGGCCGATAAATAATGAGGAGTTTATTGATAGCATGACAAGAGCAAGTGGTATTTTTTGTGGTGCAGGATTTGAAACGCCAGCAGAGGCCCTATTTCTTAAAAAGAAATTGATGGTGATCCCCATGAAGGGTCAGTATGAGCAACAATGTAATGCCGAAGCTTTAAAAAATTTAGGAGTGCCAGTTATTAAAAGTTTAAAGAAAAAGCATTTACAAAAAATTATAAATTGGGTTTCCTCAGGTAAAGTTATTCCGGTAAATTATCCAGATGATACTGAAAAGATATTAAATGATATCATAGAAAAGGAATCAAAAGTTTTAGCTACCAAGAAACCTTTGAAACTTAAAACTTCTGATTTTAAATTATTTGGTAGGCCTAACTTCTTTAAAAAGTTAGAGAAAAGTTCATCTTAATTATTTTGGAAATCAATAAATCAGATTTTGGCGATAAATTTGTCTGGGGTGTAGCTGCATCAGCATTTCAAACAGAAGGTTCTTGTTATGAAGATGGTAAAGGGCCTTCCATTTGGGATGAGTTTGCCAAGAAAAAGGGTAAAATATTTAAAGGTCATTCGGCAAATGTAAGCTGTGATTTTTATAATCAATACACTAGAGATATTGCATTGATGAAATCGATGAATATTTCAAATTTCCGCTTCTCATTTTCGTGGTCACGAATATTTCCCAAAGGGGATACTGAGTTAAACCTCCAGGGTTTGGCATTTTATGATCGTGTAATAGACCTTTGCTTAGAGTTTGGAATTGACCCTTGGGTAACTTTATATCATTGGGATTTACCTCTGACGCTTCAACAGAAAGGGGGCTGGGCAAACAGAGAAATCGTAAGTCATTTTTCGGATTATGTTTCCTTTTGCATCAATCATTTTGGGGATAGAGTTAAGCATTGGATGATATTAAATGAACCAATGGTTTATACTGGTGCCGGCTATTTTTTAGGAATTCATGCCCCAGGAAAGCGTGGGATGAATAATTTTATTCCGGCAACTCATCATTCTGCATTAGCCCAGGCCGCAGGAATTAATATTGCAAAAAACCTGAGGTCTGATATTGAGGTAGGCACAACTTTTTCATGCTCTGCCATACATCCGCACACAGAAAAGGAAAAAGATATAAAGGCAGCCCTTCGGGTTGATGCTTTAGTTAATCGTTTGTTTGTTGAGCCGCTCAGCGGCTTGGGTTATCCTCTTGAAAGTCTTCCTTTTCTAAGAAGAATCGAAAAATATATGCATCAGGATGATGAAAAGGCATTATCAGCAATTCCTGATTTTATTGGAATACAAAATTATACTAGAGAGGTTGTGAAACATTCTTTTTTTACACCCTATATTAAATCATCGCTGGTTAGTGCGAAAAAAAGGGTAGAAGAAGTTACTGAAATGGAATGGGAAATATATCCACAGGCAATGCATGAAATGCTTCATCGTTTCTCAAAATACAACTATAAGAAAATTTATGTTACTGAGAATGGTGCTGCCTTTCCAGATTCTGTTGAAAATGGAAAGATAAATGATAATAAACGAAAACAATATCTACAAGCTAATATCGCCGAGATTTTAAAAGCAAAAGCGGAAGGTGTAAATGTGGAAGGCTATTTTGTTTGGAGTTTTACGGATAATTTTGAATGGGCAGAAGGTTACAGACCCCGCTTTGGCTTGGTTCACGTAAATTATGAAACGCAGAAAAGAATAATTAAAGACTCAGGTCACTGGTACAGCAGCTTCTTAGGAGAGAGCCAAAATTAAATTAAATTCTAAT
>NZ_JBIIPN010000153.1:0-5465 GCF_044342615.1 Daejeonella sp.
GCCATAAAGTGCATCCGTAGCCGGGCGAATTTGAAAAATCACTGCATTTATTCCTGTTTTTTGATGCGCATCCAAAATGCGAATTAGTTCAGTCTTCTGAATATCAGAACTCAGTCCCGGTTTTGACGGCCAATCGATATTAGCAACTGTAGCAATCCATACTCCACGAAATTCATGCTTAGGATGTGAAAAGTCTTGAGAATGACCAAAAAAAGGCAGAGCTAAAAGGCATAAAATAAGAAACGACAGGTTTTTTTTCATTGGATTTTAAGATAAGTGCATAAAGATAATAATCTAATGTATTGCAGAAGGCCTTAAAAATGAAGAATTGATTTTTTTTATAAACCTTTATAAATGCATTGATGATTTTTAACGGGTAAAAACAATAATTATATTTCGAAACAATATATTTGCCCCTGCCGATGTTTAGTAAATAAGATTTTAATTCTATAAATTCAGTATTATAAATGGAAAACCTAGAAAAACCTGTACAAAGGGACTCAAATAAGATATATTTTTTAATTGCAGTAATAATTGCATTGCTTGGTACAAACACCTATTTGTTTTTAAAAGACAAGCAGAGCGATAAGCGAATCGTAAGTATTAGCGACGAAAAAACTAGAATGGAAACCGAAATTGATAAGATTGAGGCTGAACTGGATAACGCAACGAATACAAACATACAGCTTACTGAAGAGATGAAGGCTGAGCAAGAAAGAGCAAGACAGCAAATTGACAGGCTAAGAGCAGCTTTGTCGAAGGGTCAGCTTACACAAACACAACTTCTTAAAGCGCAAGAAGAAATTAAACAGCTTAAAAATCTGGTAGCAAGATACAGCTCTGAAATAGACGTTCTTAAAAATCTTAATGCCAATTTAACTATAGAACGTAACGAGTTAAAAACAGCTGTTGATTCTGTTAGTTACAAAGCTTCCGACCTTGAAAAGCAAAACGAAGAGCTCAGCAATAAAGTAAGGGTAGCCTCACTTCTTAAAACTGGCAATGTTTCTATTTTGGCAATAAATGTAAAAAATAATGGAAAAGAAAGTGCTGCAAGCCGCGCCAATAGTACAGATAAATTAAGGATAAACTTCTCTATCGTGCAAAATCCATTAGCACAAAAGGGTACACATAATATTTACCTTAGAGTTATAGATCCAAGCGGGAACCTCATTGTTTCTAAAAACAATGGGACTTTCAATTCAGAAGATGAAGAGCTTCAATACACGTATAAAACTGCCATAGAATTTAATAACGATGGTAAAAGCTATTCCATAGATTGGTCAAACACTGGTGATTTTCAAAAAGGAAATTATACTGTTCTCTTGTACTCTGACTCTTATTCAATGGGCAAAGGATCGATTAGTTTAAGATAAAGAATAAGCTATATTCCATCTCTATTTAAAGGGATAGATATAAAAAATGTAGTGCCTATTCCAGGTATTGTTTTAAATCGGATGAGTCCCCCAATACCTTCAATTATTTGCTTTACAAAAGCAAGTCCCAATCCTGTTCCAGAAGTTTTTGTAGTAAAATTAGGGCTAAAAATTTTTTGTCCTAATTCTTCAGGAATTCCTGCTCCATTATCTTTGATTTCAATGTGTACATTACCTTCTCTACAATAAATAAAAATACGAATTATACTTCTGCGCTTGTCAGAACGGGCTTCAATTGAATTCTTTATAAGATTATTAAAACATCTTAAAAGCTGGTCTTTATCTGCTTTAATTACAGGTTCAATGCCATAAATATCTTCAAGAACAATAGTAGTATGTTCTGATTGACGATAAAGAACAATAGATTGCTCAATAATTTCCTTCACATTAACCTGTTCCAAAACCGCTTCAGGCATTTTGGCAAAACTAGAAAATTCTGAAGCGATATGAGTTAGGCTTTCAATTTGTTCAATAAACGACTTGTTAAAACGCTCAAATTTCTCGGCAAAATGAGGGTCTTTTTCCCTCCAAGATCTTTCAAGGAGCTGTATACCTAATTTAAGAGGTGTTAATGGATTCTTAATCTCATGTGCTACTTGTTGAGCCATCTCGCGCCATGCAGTCTCACGTTCAGATAATGCCAGCTTTTGTGCACTTTCCTCTAATGCAGCAATCATATTATTGTACTCACTCACTAAATTGCCAATTTCATCATTTCGTTTCCATACAATAGGTTCGTTTTTACGGCCGATTTTAGTCTCACGCAAACTTTTTTGAACAAGAGTTAAAGGGCTTGTAATTCTATTGGCAATAAACACTGCAAAAAAGCCTATAGCCACAAAAACCAAGGCATAAACATTTATTAAAGCATTTAAAAACACCCCGATTCGGTCTTCGTGATCTTTCTCATTTGAAAAATATGGCAAACCCAAATAGGCAATTTCCTCATTTCTACTATTTGTAATTGGAACATAAGCCACAATAAAGGAAAGTTCACCAATTTGCTCAGTATTAATATATTCAGACTTCTGCAGCCTATTCAAATACAAATAGGATAAAGAATTCATCTTAGGGGCAATCAATTGATTCTCATATATTTTGGGTTGGGTAGAAAGAAGTAATTTCCCATTCATGTCAAAGAGATTAAGGTCAACCCCATTGATATCTGCAAAAGCGTTAAAAGCGATCTCCGTTTGTTCATCAGCAGAAATCAATCCATTATTCAATAATTGCTTATTTACACCTACTGAAATTTTATTCAATTTATCTAGAACCAATTCTTCTTGCTGCTCACGATATTGAGTACTAATATTGTAAAATGTAATGATTCCTGTAATAATCAGTGTAATTACAACAGCTAAAACCATTGAAACCTGAATTCTAGTCTTATAAAGCATCTTATTTGCCCTAACAAGATAGTTCCATCTAAAATTTCGCCAACTAGGATGATAATGAAGAAGGCTATACCATAGCCATCTAATTACGTATAAAAAAGTAGCAAAAAGAAGAAACAACAAAAAGATAAAAGAAACAGATGCTAGCTGATCAAGCAAATTAGTTTTTTTTCTGCTTACAATTATTAAGCTTCGTGAGTTAGGTTGGAAAATTAAATGACTGTACTGGTGACCATTTTCTGAGGTATTTTCGAATAAAAATTCGCCAGTCTTACCACTAAACTCATAATTTCTTAAATTATAAACATACTTTCCATGCTGATTTAACAATCTATGATCCTTATAATAGGCATAAGAATATTCCTTGAGCTGTAAATCATCTCTTATTTTTCCATCAACAAGTAGCTCAGGGAATGCACCAACCTCAGCTAAAGGCTTCGACTTTAGCTCCAAAACAAGCGTGCCTACTTGATTATTTTGATTTTTTATTGGAAGCAGCGCAAAATATTGCTGAAAACCAAAAGTATTATTACGCTGGTAAAAATAATCAGATACCTTTAACGAGCCTTTGAGCACTAAATTTTTAAAATTTGATAGCGGAATATTCCTATCACCCTTCAAAAACTGATTATTGGTATCATACTCATAGGATTCAAAATCAAATTTAGAGAGATAACCAGCCAAATAGAGTTTCATCAACCTCGTTTTTAAGGCATTATGACTTGAAAGTGGATTTTTGAAAAAATCAATCACAAACTGATCGTTCAAAATTTCTTTTTCCAAACTTAACAACAGTAAAACCGCATTCGGATCTGAAGAGGATTCTAACTTTGTAGCCAGTAACTTACGACTCTCACGTTCTTTTAAGGATTGAAATCTGGAAAGCTTTATGGAGCCGATTAAGGAAAAGATAAAAAGACAAACAATCAGAGCTCCTATAGTTAAACGTTTCTCATAATGATGGAAGGAAATGCCAAAAATGAGCAAAATGAGAGCAAAAAGCAGGAAAAAAATCGTGAAATCACTAAAAAATAAGCGATAAATTAAGGCTATGAGCAAGCCCAATCCAAAAACAAATAAACGCTCTTTTTTGCTCAAACTTAATACGGAGCTAATACCTAAGGTCGAGCTAATTAATAAGAATAGATTTAAAATGGCCAGACAGAAAATCACGAGGCCCAGATAATTTAACCAGCCTGAATTTAAAATTTGTCCAACCTCAAAATTAATATTAGAATTAGAAATTAATCCGAAAAATAATTCATTAGTAATATATCCAGCAGTGCAAACAAAAAGACCTAAGGCAATGAAAATTAGATAGCTAACAAATTTATTTATCGGTAATTTTACACTTACTATTTGAAAACGATAAGCATAAATAAAAGCTAAAATCCAGGTAAATGCTAAAATATTCAATAAAAACTCCCCAATGGAAGGGAAGAAATAATTGGAGGCAAAATATTTGGGGTTAAAAATCTCCAATTCAAAATTATTGCTAAAAAATCTGAAGTCAAGATCTAGAAGTCGCAAGCCCATTAAGGTGCTAAATAAAAGAAGTATAGCCCATTTAACATAGCCCCTGTCTGCAACTGAAACGCAAAGGCTAGTTATAAATATTAAAAAGAATAAGATGGATAAAACCCACATTACCAGCTTTATGGCTAAATAAAAAGAAGGTGGGTCATTAGACTTTAATTTTACCGAAAATAGGTACTTCCCATCCAAATTGCGGATATTATATACCTCTTTATCTTCTAAATTTGCTATATCAAGGCTATTTGATGGCAACAAATCTTTTGCGAAATCGTTGCGTAGATATTCATTTTGATAGGGATAATCCGATTTTACGGGGATGAAACAAAGTACAGAAATGTCTCCCCAAGTCTTCTTGATAGCCTCAAAATAACCATTCCCCTGACGGATAAAATTACTACCCTCTTTAAACTGCCTATCTGTTTCGGGCGCAATTTGTATCCCACCCAAGAAAACTAGGCGGCCTTTTTCGTAAGTATTAATAAAAATATTTCGCTTTTCACTAAACTCAGAAATGAGATAACGTGCCCATTTCTCATTTGTCTGGATATTGTTGAGAGAATCACGAAATGAAGGATTACCAAGTATATTACGTAGCAGCTCCTCCTTTTTTTGGAGACGCCGCTCAATTTTGCGGGCCTCCAAAGTAAGGATTTCTTCCTTCTTGATAGTATAATTAATAGTTAGGGCTGTGCCAGCAAAGCCAATTGCGAGCATAAGCAGAAGAAAACGAATTTTAAAATTTCCGCTCATGAATCATCGTTTAATTAAATGCCCTAACTATTTACCTAAAAAAGGTATTTATTCGATTTTAGGAAATTATACAGTGGCACTTGAAGTCTCAACCGTACGGTCCACCTTCTTTACAAGTCCTTGTAACACATTTCCAGGACCCACTTCAACAAATGAAGTTGCACCATCATGAAGCATTTTCTCGACGGTTTGCGTCCAACGTACGGCACCTGTTAATTGTGAAATTAAATTATGCTTAATGCTTGGCACATCTTTATAAGGCTTTGCATCAATATTTTGATAAATTGGGCAAATAGGCTCTTTTATTTCGGTGTTTTCAATAGCAGCTTGCAATTCAACACGAGCAAGC
>NZ_JBIIPN010000052.1:0-17794 GCF_044342615.1 Daejeonella sp.
GCAACTTTATGTTTCTGAATCATAGGACAATTTTTAGCTTGACGCCTAGCACCGGACTAACACCCGAGGCATGAATAGGACCTTGATTTAAACTCGGACTCACCTTTACTGATAGATCGTCAGAGATATCAAACCTGAAAAATTTTGCATCTACGTAGGCATCAATGACATTTATTGCATAGAATCCTAATCCCCCAAGGACAGAAAGATCACGATTACGGCGGTAAGAATCTTTAATACTAATTATTCCCTCTGTTGTAAAACGCGCATAAAGCGGATTTTGTGTCTTCCCCGGGTTTTCTTGCCTAAATTGAGCCTCCTTCAAAAAAACTTTATAATAACGTTGATTAAACTCAAAAACAAGGCCTATCCCAACAAAACCACCATAAACCAATGGTACCTTCCACCAGCGTTTATTAGTAATTTGTCCGAGACCGGGAAGCAAAGCTGAATTTAAAGCAGCACGACGTGGCATAGCTTCAATGGCAAGACGAGCAGAATCTTTTACTACAGGCTCTTTTTTTATTACTTTTTTGCTGGTGTCTTGACGAGCAGAACTAGCGTCCACAATTTGTGAAAAAGCTTGCCCGTGCGCCAAAAAACACATCAACAATAACCCAAAAAGGATTTTAGTGTACATTACCAATCTAACATTTCCAAGATGCGGGAAAGATCTTCATCCGACATGAAATTAATTTCTATCGAACCCTTACCCTTATCTCCAACCTTTAATTTAACATTTGTGCTAAATTTAGAAGCAAGATCGTCTTGAATTTTCATGTATTGGAAAGAAATTCCACCAGATTTTGAGCTTTTCTTTTCCTTTTCTTTGCCTAATGCTTTGATCTGGCTAACTAATTCTTCCACCTTACGGACTGATAGCCCATGCTTCATAATCTCCTGATAGATATAAAGCTGTTTATCAGAATCCTCTACAGAAATTAAAGCACGTGCATGACCCATAGATAGATTTCTATCGCGTATTGATGCCTGAATAACTGGAGGTAATTTTAAGAGACGAAGGTAATTGGTTACGGTAGAGCGATTTTTACTCACTCGGTCGCCAAGCTCTTCTTGTTTTAAGTTACACTCATCAATCATTCGCTGAAAGCTCAAGGCAACCTCAATGGCATTTAAATTTTCACGCTGAATGTTCTCAATAAGAGCCATTTCCAGCATCTGCTGGTCGTTAGCCGTACGAATATAAGCCGGAATCTCTCTAAGACCAGCTAATTTAGATGCACGCAAACGACGTTCACCTGAGATTAGCTGATAAGAATTTTGACCTGCTTGCCTAACAGTTATCGGCTGAATTAATCCTTGTAACTTGATTGAATCAGATAGCTCCTTTAAAGCCTCCGCATCAAATTCTGTCCTAGGTTGAAATGGATTTACCTCAACTTGATCAATCTGTACAAAACTAATAGATCCCAAAGAGGGTTTGTCATTACTTATCTGCTGACGGTTATTTTCCGGCAAATCAGAATCATCAAGTAATGCTTTTAATCCTTTGCCTAAACCGGTTTTTTTCTGGTAGATCATATTACGCTGAGACTTGTTTTTCAGCTTCTTCCTTTGAAGCCATTCCGTTTTTCTTAATAATCTCTCTTGCCAAATTAAGGTAATTTATGGCGCCTTTGCTACTCGCATCATGCATAATTACAGAGATACCATAACTTGGTGCCTCACTTAATCGGGTATTTCTTTGAATAATTGTTTCAAAAACAAGCTCCTCAAAATGGGTCTTTACTTCTTCTACAACTTGGTTCGACAAACGGAGTCGGACGTCATACATGGTTAAAAGAATGCCTTCAATTTGAAGATTAGGATTCAATCTGCTCTGAACAATTTTAATGGTATTTAGGAGTTTCCCTAATCCCTCCAATGCAAAATACTCACATTGTACAGGAATAATTACTGAATCAGCAGCAGTTAATGAGTTAATGGTTATTAAACCTAATGAAGGAGAACAATCAATGATTACAAAATCGTAATTATCCTTTATTTTCTCAAGCACTGCCTTCATTTTAAACTCGCGATCTGGCATATTGATCATTTCAATTTCAGCACCCACAAGATCGATATGAGCAGGTAAAAGATCTAAAAATGGGGTATCTGTACTGATGATAGCTTCTGAAGGATTAATCTCATTGATAATACACTCGTAAATACTAGATTTAATACTGCGTGGGTCAAATCCAATTCCAGATGTTGAATTTGCTTGCGGATCTGCATCAACCAGTAAAGTACGATATTCAAGTACAGCTAAGCTAGCTGCGAGATTGATTGAAGAAGTAGTTTTACCTACACCTCCCTTTTGATTAGCTAATGCAATGATTTTGCCCATATAAAAAATAATTACAAATATGTGATATTAAAAAAGCCTGAAATTTTAATCAAAGCAGACCAAAAGACTACTTTTGCTAAATCTACTTAAATTAAAAAGCGAAGATACAAAATAAAACAATTTACACCGCTGAGCGATTTTCGTTTTGCACATCTAATTAATAAAAATGACAACAATTATATCCTGTACAAACCGTCAAGGTAGCAATTCACTTAAGCTTTCCGAATACTACAAAAAACAAATTTTAGCTAAAGGTGCTGAAGCTGAGATCTTTTCACTAATGGATTTGCCAGACAATTTTATCAATACAGACTTATACGGTAAACGTAGCGAAGCGTTCCAAAGTATTCAAAATAAAATTTCTGCTACCTCTAAATTTATTTTCATTGCCCCTGAATATAATGGCAGCTTCCCTGGTATCCTAAAGCTTTTTATTGATGCTTGTACTTTCCCTGATAGCTTCTTCGGAAAGAAAGTAGCACTTGTGGGACTTTCAACTGGGAAATATGGTAATGTTCGTGGAATTGAGCATTTAACCGGGATTTGTCACTATATCAACCTGCATGTTTTACCATTACGTATTCATATTCCTTCAATCGGAAAAGAATTTAATGAAAATGGCGATTTGTTTTTAGAAGATACCGTAAAATTTGTCGACCAACAAATTACTAACTTCCTTGAATTTTAATGAAATTCAAAGATCTGGCAATTTAAATTGCCAGATCTTTATACTTTAAATTGTAACCATCCACTACCCTCGTAGCCGAATATAAACTGCTTAGGATTAATAATTTCGGCCATAATCTCAATACTATCAGTCATTCTTGGTCCCGAACGATTAAAATACTGGTTCCCATCTACAATAAATATCTTCTGATTTTGAACCGCCTTAAGATCCGACCAGCCAGGTAAATCAATCAATAAATTTATTTCTTGCAATGTTCTTTGTATTGAAAATCCGCAGGGCATAATGACCAAGATATCTGGATTACATTGTACAATATCATCAAAGTTAACATAGGATGAATGCTTCCCTGATTGCGTTAAAACAGGCACACCACCTGCAATTTCTACAATTTCGGGAGTCCAGTTGCCAGCAATCATCATTGGAGCAAGCCACTCTACACAAGCCACACTAGGTTTTTCACTAATAAATTTAAGCTTATGACGAATAATATTAATTCGTTCTTCGGATAATTCCATTAATTCTAGACCCGCATCGGGCACCCCCAACTCATTCGCCATTAGCTGAATATCCTTGTAAACATCATCCAAACCATTAGGCTTTAAGGAAATAATTCGGCATTCTTTCTCCAATAGATCTTTCAATGCTAGCTCCACATCGTTCAGGCTTACTGCACATACCTCGCATTGTGCCTGGGTGATGATTACATCAGGGGCCAATTGCTTAATTAGATCTCTATCAATATGATAGATGGAAAGCGAATCGGATAAAATCTCCTTAACTTGACTATCAATTTCGGCACTACTAGACCCTGAAATAAATTTTGCAGATGAGCAAATGGGTAAATTAGCAATACTTGAAGGATAATCACATTCATGAGATTTTCCAATTAATTGATGTTCTAAACCCAAAGCGCAGATTACTTCAGTTGCTGCAGGCAAAAGGGAAATTATTCTTTGATGAGGCATACTTGACATTTCAACAAATGTAAATATTAAAAAAGGCCAGATGCAATGCACCCAGCCTTTTTATCTAAAAAAATTATTTTTTATTGATTACCCATATTTTGTTCACCTTGCTTCAAATCATCATTGCTAACACCACGCTTCTTCTTTGGAGCTTGCATAGTCATCTTACCAAAACGGTAGCTAAAGCTTGTCCCGAATGAACGGAAAGGAATGGAGAAATTACTTGCCTGAGTAAAATTGGCCCCCAAAATGCTGGAACGGAAGTTCTTTCTTTCATTAAAAGGATCGATAATGGTTAAACCGATACTTCCCTTTTTCTTCATAATTTCCTTCTTCATACCAATATTCCACATATTAAATGATGGATTCTTGCCTTGGGCAGTCCGACGTGGCGAATTAGTAATCAAAAATGATTCTAAGGTTAATCCCTTAGGAAACACGTAGGAAGCCATGAAAAATCCGTTATAAATCAACTGAGTAGACAAATTAGCATTCGCTACAGCTACCGTATTATTCGTATTGATATCATAAGTAAAGGCATTGAAATTACCTCTTAGGGTAAGTGGCTTAATCGGGTTAATCTGACCGAAGAAATTAAACCCAAGCGAATTATTATTACCTACATTTCGGAAAGTAGTTTTAGAACCTACTGCATTTGATCCTGAACTTGGATCTACAACTGTAATTGGTATCACAAAACTTTCAATAATATCATTGGTACGACGATAATAAACCGATGCGTTTAAAACTGAGGTTTTTACAAACATAGAATAGTTGAACTCAATATTATGCGACAATTCTGGCCTTAATTCTGGATTCCCTTGCGATTGATTAAAGATATCTGCACTATTCAAGAATGGGTTTAAGTAAAATAAACTCGGTCTTTGTAAACGCTGATTATAGCTAAATTTAACGGTTGAGAAATTTTTAAATGTTCTGGAAATCACAAAACTTGGAACCAAATTATAATAATTACTGTTGAAAGGTGCAGCAGCAGCTCCTAAAGATCTTGCATCACCCTGTATCTCTGTCCCCTCATATCGAGCACCAGCTCTAATACCATACTTTTTGGCCAATGTAAAGCCAAATGTAGCATATGCTGAGTACACATTCTGATTATAATCGTACACATAAGTACGAGCAGAAATTGGTGTAAATAGGCTCGTAGTTGAATTAAAATTTCTAGTTTGATTATCACTCACAATATCTCTCAAAATACCTTTAACACCCGTTTCGAAAGTTACCTTCTTAAAAGGATGGGTATAATCTACCTGAATGGTGTTTTCTGAATTATCGGCATCATTATTACCATACTCATCAATAATAGTATTTGAAAAATCAGTAGAATAATCATTATTCTGCACACTATTGGTAAACTGATAAGCTACAGAAATTTGCTGATCCTTCTTTTTGAATTTATGCAGAAAATCGCTACTCCAATCAATTCCGTTCATCTTCGTCGAATTATCGGTTAAACGAGTGAAATTCACCGCAGCACCATTGAACATGTTTTGATTCAAATTGAAACCATCCGCTCCGTTACTCATTCCTGTCATACGTAAATTGGAACTGATCGAATTAAAACTATTGAAATCATAATCCATTCCTAATGAGCCATTTACCGAAAGACGATCGGTTTTACTCTCCCCATTTTGACTAACAATCTGACTTGCATCTGTATTTGAACGGTTGAACGTAAGAATACTTGTTTGTGGCCATGAGTAATAACCTCCTCCATTGGCGGTAAGGGCTAAGCGACCAGTTTTTGCGTTTAAATTTAGGTTTCCGCTGTTCTGGCGAGTACCTACTCCACCATTTACTGAACCACTCACACCTGCTAAATTATTCTTTTTAGTGATGATATTAATAATTCCGGAAGTCCCCTCTGCATCATACTTAGCTGATGGTGAAGTAATTACCTCCACATTTTTAATCTGATCAGCTGGGATGGCTTTTAATGCATCGGCGATATTATTTGCCATGGCACCTGAAGGTTTACCATTAATTAATACCCGAACATTTTGACTCCCACGGAGTGATACATTTCCCTCGAAATCAACTGATAGTAAAGGGACTTTTCGGAGTACATCCGTTGCATTTCCACCAGCAATAGCAATATCCTGCTCGGCATTATACACCAATTTATCAATTTTGTTCTCTATAATTGGGGTAGTTCCAGTAACAACCACCTCATTCAGCATGCTTTGATTTGGCCATAAAAGAATACGTCCCAAATTTACATCCGGCTTAGCTGGCGTAGTCTTTACAGAATCAATAATTTTAGTTTGATATCCTAAAAAGGCAATCGTAACACGATAAACTCCTGCCGCAATTTTATCTATTTTGAAGGCTCCCTTCTCATCTGTTAATGAACCATTCGTTGTTTTAGTTGATCCTGTCCTGCCTAAAGAAACAGTAGCATAATCAATTGGCTTTGATGTTAGTGAATCTATGATAGTACCTGTTATTCTACCAGTTATAGCCGGAGCAGCTGCTGCGCCGCCACCCATGCCTTGTGCCGAAGCAAAATTGATACCCGTTAATAAGGTCAGTATTAGTAAAATGTATTTCATTTATTTGGTTTTATAGAAATTAGTCGCGAAAATACGCGCTTTGTTACAACAATTGGATTTTCAATTGTTAATTGAAGGTAAAATCAATTTCAGCATAAATACATTAGCCATTTATACTGTAATAAAAAATTGAGGATGAAAATATCTTCACCCTCAATTTTTACATATAATTTAAATAACTATATTAATTATTTTATTTTTAACGAAAATAATTTTCTTTGGATTTTTGCCTTCTAAGTATTTTTGGAGATCTTCATTTGATAGCACAATCTCTTCTACCTCCGCCTGACTCAAGCTCAAAGAAATATTCAAGTTCATTCTAGTCTTGCCATTGACCGAAATTGGGTAAGAAAACTCATTTTCAACTAGATATTCCGGATTAAATACAGGGTAATTAGCTACCGAAAGCGTACCTGGCGCATTTCCTAATAAGGTCCAAAGTTCTTCAGTAATATGAGGTGCATAAGGGGCAAGCACGATTACTAAATCCTGAATAATCTTTCTTTTATTACACTTTAGGTCGGTTAACTCATTCACACAAATCATAAAACTTGAAACCGAAGTATTGAATGAGAAGCGTTCAATATCCTCTTCTACCTTGCGGATGATTTTATGCAATGCCTTATATTCAGCTTTAGAAGGCTCATCATCAGACACATTGAAATTAAAATCATCGTCATGGGCAAGTTTCCAGAACTTACGTAAAAACTTAAAAACTCCTTCAATACCATTGGTATTCCAAGGTTTACTTTGCTCAAGCGGACCGAGGAACATTTCGTACATTCTCAAGGTATCGGCACCATAGCGTTCTACGATATCATCTGGGCTAACCACATTGAATTTAGATTTCGACATCTTTTCAACTTCTACGCCACAGATGTATTTACCATTTTCAAGAATGAATTCAGCATTTGCAAATTCTGGTCGGAAATCTTTAAACTTTTCCAAATCCAAAATTTCATTTTGCACGATATTCACATCCACATGAAGTGCCGAAGTGGTATAATCAGATTTCAATCCATAGGATACAAATTTATTAGTCCCACGCCCATCTCCATCAATGATACGATACACAAAATTTGACCTTCCTTGGATCATTCCCTGGTTAATCAATTTTTTAAATGGCTCTTCCTCAACTACATATCCCCAGTCTTTCAAAAATTTATTCCAAAAACGACTGTACAATAAGTGTCCGGTTGCATGTTCAGATCCTCCAATATAAAGATCCACATCCTTCCAATAGGAAATAGCATCTTTTGGAGCAAAACCATCCTTATTTCTATCTTCTTGGGATGCCATGTATCGATACCAATACCAGCTTGATCCTGCCCATCCAGGCATGGTACTCAGCTCATATTCAAGCTCTCCCTTATATTTCCAATTTTCTGCTCTTCCTAGAGGTGGCTCTCCACTTTCTGTAGGCAAATATTTATCTACTTCAGGTAATACAAGTGGTAAATCCTCTTGGGCGATTAAATAAGGTAATCCATCTTTAAAATAAACGGGTACAGGTTCGCCCCAATAACGCTGACGACCGAAAATTGCATCGCGTAAGCGGAAATTTACTTTAGCTTTTCCTGCACCTAATTCTTCCAGCTTAGCAATCATTTTTGCTGTTGCTTCTTTATATTTTAGGCCATTTACAATACCAGAATTGATATAAACACCTTCTTTTGTAGGATCTGCTTGCACATCTAGGTCTACTTGAGCATCAGAGATAGCAATGATTGGCAATCCAAATTTTGTTGCAAAAAGCCAGTCGCGTTGATCACCAGAAGGCACAGCCATTACAGCACCGGTTCCATATCCAGCAAGTACATAATCAGCAATCCAAACCGGAATTGCTTCTCCGCTAATTGGGTGCTTGGCATAACTTCCGGTAAAGGCACCCGAGACCGTCTTGGTATCCGCCATGCGGTCGAGTTCCGATTTCTTTTTCGTTTGCGCAATATAATTCTGGATTTCTTGTTTTTGACTTTCAGTAGTCAATCCTTCAACAAGCTCATTTTCAGGAGCTAATACCAGAAAAGTTGTCCCATATAATGTATCTACACGAGTTGTAAATACCTCAATATAAGCATCTCCAACTAGCTCGAAACGCACTAATGCACCCACACTTTTACCAATCCAATTACGTTGCATTTCCTTTAGCGGATCTGGCCAATCAATATGATCCAAACCCTGAATTAAACGATCTGCATAGGCGGTAATACGCATACTCCATTGCATCATTTTCTTTTGCTCAACGGGGTGACCACCACGCTCCGAATAACCATCCTTCACCTCATCGTTGGCAAGAACAGTCCCTAATGCAGGGCACCAGTTCACCGTACTTTCACGTAAATAAGTCAGGCGATATTTTAAAATTTCTTTCTGCTTTTCACTATCAGATTTCGAATTCCACTCTTGAGCACTAAAGCTCTCCACATCGTCATCACAAACCGCTCTTAATCCAGAAGAACCCGATTTCTCGAATTTCTTAATGAGCTCCTCTATATTTTCTGCCTTATCACTTTCAAGGTTATACCAAGAATTAAATAAAAGCATGAATATCCATTGAGTCCACTTATAATAACCTGGATCACTGGTTCTTACCTCCCTACTCCAATCGAATGAAAAACCCAAATTATCAAGCTGCTCACGATAGCGATTAATATTAGTCTCGGTAGTTATTGCAGGGTGCTGACCTGTTTGAATGGCATATTGTTCAGCAGGTAATCCGAAAGAATCGTATCCCATGGGATGCAAAACATTAAATCCTTTTAAACGTTTATATCTTGAGAAAATATCGGAAGCAATATAACCTAGTGGGTGTCCAACATGCAGACCTGCACCTGAAGGGTAAGGAAACATATCCAAAACGTAGTATTTTGGTTTTTCCGAAGAATTTTCAACTTTAAAAGTTTGATTTTCGGCCCAAAATTTTTGCCACTTCTTTTCTATATCTCTAAATTGATAATCCATTGTTAAATTATAAGTCGCAAAAATACTAAAATCTACGGTTTTTTGGAATGGAAAGCATCATCAAATTCCATTTCAGACCAGTTTAAGGGCTAATTATTTTTTTTTAACAAAGTTTAACGGCTAAATAAGGTCATATAAACGCATATTATTTACCTTTACAGCTGAAATCATTATTTTAGTACCATAAAATTTACTCATGGAAGAATTTGAAAGTAGCAACTCAAGCCGAAAAACTAAAACTATTTACGTTTCTACCGTAATTAGTATTGCTTTGGTTTTATTGATGACGGGTTTATTGGGACTGATTTTGGTTCATGCAAAAAACCTTTCCAAATATGTTAAAGAGAATATTGTACTTAACATTATTGTGAATGAAGGAGCTAAAGAAGTAGATATCACTGCGCTGCAAAAGCAATTGAATTCAGACCCCTATGTTCTAAAAACACAATATGTTAGTAAAGAATTAGCAGCTCGAAATTTAACCAAAGATTTGGGAGAGGATTTTGTCGATTTTCTAGGATACAACCCACTTTTATCATCAATAGATGTGTATTTAAAGGCCGACTATGCCAATAATGAAAGTATTCAACAATTTACTGCAAAAATCAATAAAAACCCTTTAGTTAAGGAGGTTGTCTATCAAAAATCATTGATTGACATGGTAAATCAAAATATTCAGGGAATCGGATTAGTCATCTTAGCCTTTGCAGCGATTTTATTGATGATTGCGGTTGCCTTGATAAATAACACCATCCGATTAGCAATCTATTCGCAGCGTTTCCTTATAAAAAGTATGCAACTGGTGGGGGCAACAAAAAACTTTATCCGTAAGCCATTTTTAAGTATTGGAATTGTCCACGGACTTTTAGGTGCGCTTATAGCGATTATTTTATTGCTCATCACACTTTATGTGGCTCAGCAGCAAGTTCCTGAAATGATTATCCTTCGTGATTGGTTTGAATTTAGCATGGTCTTTTTCGGGGTAATTATCTTAGGCATATTAATTTCAGGCCTTAGCACCTATTTTGCAGTGAGCAAATTCTTACGTTCAAAAATTTACGATCTTTATAAATAATGACACAAAAAACAACACCCACAAAAGAAAGTCAGAACGAAACATTCGTTTTCGGAAAAACAAATTATCGCTTGTTAATTTTAAGCATTTTATTGGTTGTTAGCGGATTTATTTTGATGATCGGTGAAACTGATATTTACGAGTTCAGAAAGATTGTCCTCGCCCCTATTGTTGTCTTAGCAGGCTTCGGATTAGGTTTTGTGGCAATTCTTAAAAAACCCGCACAAGAAAAATAATGAATCTATTTCAGGCGATCATTCTGGCCATTATTGAAGGCCTGACTGAGTTTTTGCCGGTATCTTCTACCGGACACATGATTATTGGGTCTTCTATCATGGGGATTCAATCGAATGAATTTGTAAAGCTTTTCACGGTTGCAATCCAATTGGGTGCCATTCTATCAGTAATTGTGCTTTATTTCAAGCATTTTTTTCAATCAGTAGGTTTCTATTTTAAACTTTTAGTAGCATTTCTTCCTGCTGTATTTTTCGGGCTCCTTTTAAGCGATAAAATCGACCAATTGCTCGAAAGTCCCCTAGGCGTTGCCATTGCCCTCCTTATTGGTGGCATCATCCTCTTATTTGTAGACAAGTGGTTTAAAGATGGCAGCATCGACAACCCAGATGACATTTCTTATAATACTGCGTTAAAAATTGGTTTGTTTCAATGTATTTCTATGATACCTGGAACCTCCCGTTCTGCCGCTACTATTGTTGGAGGAATGTCGCAGCGACTAACAAGAAAAGCGGCAGCAGAATTTTCATTTTTTCTAGCTGTTCCTACCATGTTTGGAGCAACAAGCAAGAAGTTATACGATTTTTATAAAAACGGATTCGAAATTAGTAGTGAGCAAGTAAATCTTCTAATTATTGGAAATGTAGTTGCATTTATTGTGGCCATGCTCGCCATCAAATATTTTATTACCTTCTTGCAAACTAAGGGCTTCCGCCTGTTTGGTTGGTACCGCATCATTGTTGGAGGCATTATTCTTATTTTGCTTCTTTCGGGATATGATCTTCACGTTATCTAATGGAGGAGAATAAGGAAAAAGAATTCCCGGAATTCAATTTTGCTGAAGGAGAGATGCTTCTTATCAATAAGCCCTACACATGGACAAGCTTTGACGTAGTAGGAAAAATCAGAAACTCCTTTAAACCCTTGAAATTAAAGGTTGGACATGCAGGTACATTAGACCCTCTTGCCACTGGATTACTGATCATTTGCACTGGAAAGTTCACCAAAAAGATTGATGAATTTCAAGCTCAAGAAAAAGAATATACCGGTACAATGATATTGGGAGCAGGAACGCCATCTTATGATATGGAGACAGAAGTGGATGAAACATTCGATATCAGCCATATTAGTGAGGATATGATTAAGGCAAATACTCCGCAATTTCTTGGCGATATTGATCAATACCCACCCGCACATTCTGCGATTAAGGTAGACGGTGAGCGCCTTTACCACAAAGCCCGTAGAGGAGAAAATGTGGAATTAAAAACCCGTAGGGTTAGTATAAGCGAATTTGAAATAACACGTATTGAGCTTCCCGAAATCGACTTTAGAGTGGTTTGTAGCAAAGGGACTTACATTCGTTCTTTGGTGCATGACTTTGGTAGAGCAATGGGTAATGTGGCTTATTTGAGTGCATTACGCCGGACAAAAAGCGGGGAATATCATGTAAATAATGCATTTGAAGTGATGGAACTCGTAAATCACATACGCCAATTGAAAGAACAGGTAACATTAAAATAATATTTAATTTTGCCTGCCATCAGCAATATGAAAATCTATACCCACATCGACGAATTTAAGCAGATTAAAAATGCGGTGCTAACCATCGGCACTTTTGACGGGGTTCATATTGGGCATCAAAAAATAATCAGCCGACTAAAAGAAGTTGCTCAACAAAAAGGTGGAGAAACTGTAATTCTCACTTTTTTTCCGCATCCGCGGATGATATTACACCCCGATGATTTGAATATCAAGCTGATTAGCACGATGGACGAAAAAGCGGAATTAATGAAGAGCTTAGGTATTGATCACCTAATAATCACTCCTTTTACCCGCGATTTCTCCAATTTAAATCCGCAAGAATATATAAAAGATATTCTCGTAGAAAAAATTGGCACCACCCATATCATTATTGGATATGACCATCGTTTTGGTAAAGATCGGAGTGGCGGATTAGCAGAACTACAGAATTATGCATCGGAATTTGGTTATGAAGTTGAGGAGATTCCAGAGCAAGATATTGATGATGTGGCCATTAGCTCCACAAAAATCAGAAATGCACTCCTTAGCGGCGATGTAAAAACAGCCGAAAGTTTTCTAGGCTATCCCTTTCACCTCAGTGGAAAAGTTATTAAAGGTGACCAAATTGGAAGAACAATAGGCTTCCCAACCGCAAACTTATTCATTGAAGAAAGCTATAAGCTAATTCCAAGTGATGGTATTTATGCCGTCAGCGTAGATTTCAAAAGTGGACAATTAAAAAATAAAAGCGCCAAAGGTATGGCTTATATCGGCCACCGACCCACAATTAATGGCATGAGCCGAAATATCGAAGTCAATATTTTTGATTTTAACGAAGATATTTATGGTGAAACCATCCGTTTAAATTTCCTGAAATATTTGCGTGACGACCAAAAATTCAATTCCTTGGATGAATTGAAAGAGCAATTGGCGAAGGATGAGGTGGGAGGGCGAATTGTAGGGACAGGTCGCGACCTGTCCTCCAGCCATATTAATTGCAAATAATTTTATTTGATATCTATCGTAATCTACACCAACAACATATACGATTAAATATATTTGTTTTTTGAAGAGGACAGGTCGCGACCTGTCCCTACGGCGCGAATGCATAACCGTTCCCTAAAAGATCTACTCCGATCCCTAAAAAATCGAATTTTTCTAAAAATGTTTTTTCTACCTTTTCTTACATGCAAATGCACAAATACAAAAAGCATTACATGATTAAAATTTCCAATGATGAGATCTAGAAAAAGTAACAGAAAACAAAATTTCAATTATGCTAGTGAAGGGATTTATTTCATAACATCTTGCTGTAAAGGAAGAGTTCATCATTTTGGAGAAGTGATAAATGATGTGATGGATTTAAACGAATTTGGATTAATTGCTCAAAATCAAATTTTATGGTTAGAAAAACAGTATCCATATATTTCCTTACATAATTCCGTAGTTATGCCCAACCATGTACATATTTTATTTGAAATCGCCGTAGGGACAGGTCGCGACCTGTCCACTTCACCCATAAATAGGACAGGTCGCGACCTGTCCCTACCGAAAATAAAATCCGTTTCATCATTAATAGGAGCATTTAAAACCACCACATCAAAATCAATACATTTGGCAGGCAATTACTCTTTTTCGTGGCAAAGGTCATTTCATGATCGAATTGTTCATGATTCCAGAAAATATGATCTCATAAATAAATATATCACAGAAAATCCTAAACTCTGGAGTCAAGATATTTTTAATAAGTTCACTAACCCTAATTATAAAGAAAATTAAATTTTCGTTATAAAGGAAGATTACTACAAAAACACTTAAATAATTTGACTAAAACCGGTCAACTCTAATCAGGGAAGTACACCTCCGAATACATTGGGTCGATAAGCCAATTTGTTTTTACTGCTGAATCCATATTTTATATTTTTTATTAAATAATTCATTTCAAAATAAAAATATAGAAAAATAGATGTTTAAACATGTAATTTTGAGGTCATATAACAATTGCAAAAACCAAGCCTAAACAATAAAAAAGGGGCTAATTGCCCCTTTGAAATATCAAAAAAAATGATTATATTAATACTTTGCCTTTATTTTACGATATCAATCGTATAATTAATTTCTACTCCACCAGCAACAAGCATATCATGCACTGAACAGTATTTTTTAACTGCTAATTCGGCGGCACGGTCAGCTTTGGCTGGATCAATATTCCCTTTTAGGGTAAAAGCCATGTCGATTTTAGTGAATACTGGTGGCAACTCCTCTCTACGCTGGCCTTCTACAGTCACTGAAAAATCTTTAAGGTCTTGTTTTTGTTTTTTCAAAATAGATACCAAATCCAAAGCACTACATGAAGCTAAAGCCATCAAAACCATTTCCATGGGCCTAACACCTAAACCTTCGCCACCCAATTCTGGTGATCCATCAATATGAACCTTTACGCTTGATGAAGGTGCCGATGCTTCAAAGTGCACTGCATCATTTACTCTCTTTAATTCTACTTTCACAATCTTCTATTTTTGCGCAATTTAAAG
Source organism: Daejeonella sp. (assembly GCF_044342615.1). Lineage (GTDB taxonomy): Bacteria > Bacteroidota > Bacteroidia > Sphingobacteriales > Sphingobacteriaceae > Daejeonella. The sequence goes on from NZ_JBIIPN010000052.1 coordinate 14,902, forward strand.
AATTTACTCAGCATTCGCACGAAACATCAAACTCCCAACAGTCAGATTTGTCCGAGGATCAATCAAAATAGCCCCACCATTCAGTTTATTCTCTTGATATAGATCAAAAGCTAGTGGCTCGGCAGTCCGAATACTAACTCTCCCAATGTCATTCAATTGGAAGCTATCAGCATCGACCTTTTCCAAGGTATTGATATTCACTTTATAAAGAATTTCTAGAATTTTACATTTAGTAAGCTTACTATTATGCTGTAAAAGGTACGTGATCGAAGGGTCGAGCACTTTGGTATCCATCCAGCATAAATCGGCTTCAATAGATTGAGAAACGGCAGGTTCATGGTCAGAATTCACCAAAATATCACCCCTGCCAATGTCAATATTATCCTTTAAATGAAGGGTAACGGATGAGCCAACTGACGCCACATCTTGTTCCTGCATATTGATTTCAATCTTATAAATTTCAGATTTTATGCCCGAAGGAAACACGGTAATTTTATCGTTAATGCGGAAGCTTCCACTTAAAACCCTACCCGCATATCCACGATAATCGTGTAATTCATCCGTTTGAGGACGAATAACCCACTGGACTGGCATTCTTGCTTTCGAAGATTTTTTATCCTCATTTACTGCGATGCTTTCCAAATGATCCAAAAGACTCTTTCCATCATACCAAGGCATATTATTGGATTTATTCACAATATTGTCGCCTTTCAAAGCACTAACAGGAATATAAGTCACCTCCTTAAGCTTTAATTTCTGAGCAATTTTAGCATAAGCCTCACGGATAACATTGAACGTATTTTCATAATAATCAAGCATATCCATTTTATTGATACATACTACCACATGATTGATTTCTAGCAAAGATACCAAGAAAGAATGTCTAATAGTTTGCTCTACCACTCCATTGCGAGCATCAACTAAAATAATGGCCAAGTCAGAGTTTGATGCTCCAGTAACCATATTTCGCGTATACTGAATATGCCCTGGAGTATCGGCAATTATAAACTTACGACGTTCCGTCTGAAAATATTTATAGGCCACATCAATGGTAATCCCCTGCTCACGCTCGGCTTTTAGTCCGTCGGTTAAAATAGCCAAATCAATCGTTCCATCATCATTTTTACGGTTCGACTGTTGTAAAGCTTCGAGTTGATCAGCAAGAATAGAATCGCTATCGTAAAGTAATCGACCAATTAAAGTACTTTTGCCGTCATCTACACTACCAGCGGTAAAAAATTTAAGTAAATCCATATTAAAAATAGCCTCCCTTCTTTCTGTCTTCCATGGCAGCTTCCGACACTTTATCATCCATTCGGGCTCCTCTTTCACTAATTTTAGATTGTTTAATCTCTTCGATAATAGCATCAATTTGATCTGCATCCGATTCCACAGCAGCTGTGCAAGTCATATCACCAACCGTTCTAAAACGAACATTTTTACGTTCAATTTTATCCTCCGCATCCATATTCAAACAATCGGCAGCAGCCATTAACTGACCATTACGCGTAATCACATCCCTTTGATGCGCAAAATAAATAGAAGGCAGCTCTATCTTCTCTCTACGAATATAATTCCAGACATCTAGTTCCGTCCAATTACTGATTGGAAAAACCCTCACATTTTCACCTGGATGAATCTTTCCATTGAAAATATTCCATAATTCTGGACGTTGGCGTTTCGGATCCCATTGACCAAACTCATCACGCACAGAAAAAATACGTTCTTTCGCCCTTGCCTTCTCCTCATCTCTGCGAGCACCACCAATACAAGCATCAAACTTAGCTTCGGCAATCGTATCAAGCAGGGTGACTGTTTGCAGGGCGTTCCTGCTCGCGTTCTTGCCTGTCTGCTCAATTACCTTCCCTTGATCAATCGACTCTTGCACATGCCCTACAATCAATTTCTCGCCAATACGAGCAATCATCTCATCCCTAAAGCTAATGGTTTCAGGAAAATTATGTCCCGTATCGATATGAACCAATGGGAATGGGAATTTACCTGGCCTAAAAGCCTTCTCAGCAAGTCTAACCAATGTAATCGAATCCTTCCCACCAGAAAAAAGGAGAGCCGGCCTTTCAAACTGTCCGGCAACCTCGCGCAAAATAAAAATCGCTTCAGCCTCCAGCTGGTCTAAATAAGTAGTGTCTTGTTTATTCATATTTTAATTATTCATGCCAACGCATGAGATTATCAATTTTACTTAGGAAGAATGTAAACCACATTCCTTTTTATCCTGATCTTCCCACCACCAACGTCCAGCTCTAAAATCTTCACCCTCGTTCACTGCACGGGTACACGGCGCACATCCAATGCTTGGAAAGCCCTTGTCATGCAATGGATTGTACGGAATATTATAGGTTTTAATATAATCCTTAACCTCCTTCAGCGTCCAATTAAAAATGGGATGAAATTTATGTAATCCATTCGCGGCATCCCATTCCACTGCATGCATATCTTCACGGTTAGGCGATTGCTCAGCTCGAATACCTGTAATCCATAAAGAATTTCCAGCTAAGGCGCGTTTGAGAGGTTCAATTTTTCTGATTCCGCAACATTCCTTTCTATTGGCTACCGATTCATAAAAACTAGATGGGCCCTTTTCAGAAACCATTTTTTCAACTTGCTCTGTATGAGGATAATAAGCTTTAATTGCTACGCCATAACGCTCAATTGTACGGTTCCAGACATAGTAAGTCTCTGGAAATAATCGCCCTGTTTCAAGCGTAAACACTTTAATATCTAATTTATTAGTAAAAATGATGTGAGAAATCACCTGATCTTCCCAGCCAAAACTCGTTGAAAATATAATTTCCCCTGGAAAACGTTCTACCAATGCTTGAAGCGATTTTTCGATGCTTAGACCCGCTATTTCTGCAAGTATTTCGACCGA
>NZ_JBIIPN010000154.1:0-5416 GCF_044342615.1 Daejeonella sp.
CTTGATAATTTAATCCGAAACCCTCTACGGTATTATAATAAACCGAATTAATCAATGACCCAAAGCGAAAATACTCCTTCTTAAAACGATTTCTCGGATTGTAGCCTGAGCCAATTATAAATCCTACAGGTTTAAATTTATTATTAACCGCATCCAACGAGTCAAGGTATGTTTTCGACTCTCGTTTTGTGGCCAAAACTTGCTTTTTATCGTAATCAAGCTGCTCCTCAATGGTCAGCGGAATTGGTCGTGCCTCCTTCCAATAAGTGCTATCTTTTTTATTGACCTCTTTCGTGATTTTTAAAATTTCAGCGAACTCTTTTTTATTCAAATTAGCATCAAAATCATAGTTTTTATATAGCGCAAGGAAATATCCGCCAAAGCGAAAACTAAAAAAACCACCTGTAAAATCAAACCTCACAGATGTTGGCATCCATATTTTTTTGTTCACGGGAATAAATTCTTGACGAATATTTAAAGTATCTACAAAATTGATATTGGCTTGTTTGGTGAGATACAAATCGGTACTATGTATCCGCCAACTATCCTCCAAAATATAAATCAATCCCCTGAAAACTGGGTCTGCATTACGTCTAGGTATGATTTCAATCTTATTTACCATCTCTCCATTCTCCATGCTCGTTCCCACAAGTTTATATTTATAATAAAATAGTGCATTATCAGAAATGGGGGAAATAAAAGGACGCGCGCTCAAGCCATCAATTTCAATAAGATTATCATAAAAATTGACCTTCATGTCGGATGCGCGATTGAAACTAAATGAACGGTTGCTACCCGAAACTTTAGAAGAAATCATTTCTTCACGTAATTTATTGGGCTGCATAAAGCTGATCCTTGATTCTGACTCAGATAAATACAGAATTCCCTTTCTATTTGAATCAAGTCCGATTTGCTTTCCAATATCATCAATATCGCGACCTAAAAATTTCTTAGGTGCCGACAGTAATTTTTGCATACCCTTGATATACACATCGGCTGTATATTGATCTACCTCCGTAAGATGACGTTTACGCTTACGAATAGCATTTCTAATCACTTCATATGCCGGATCCTCCGCATCGGCTTGAACGATCACATCTTTTAATTCATAAACCGAGGGAATTAAAATAATATCTAATGTTTGAGGAGCTTTAAGGTCAATTTGTTTACTTTCCTGACTAAAACCAATCGCTTTAAAAATTAAAGTATGCTGGCCTGCAGATAATTTAAGCTGATATTCTCCTTCGCTATTGGCGGATGTGCCTCGCGTAGTACCTTTTTCATAGACACTCGCAAAAGGCACGGCTAAGCCATTATTATCCTTAATTGTTCCTTTTAATAAAATTGCTTGTGCATAGGTAAAGGTCGAAAAGCTTAATAAAAGCAAAAGGAAGTAAATAAATCTCATGTATCTTAATTTTTTTATAAAGATGGAAATAATTGAAATAAGGTTGCAAGAATTAAAAAAATAGAACAATACAATACAATTAGTGGGGGATGTCTGTAGAATTTGTAATTTTACATTTCCTAATCCTATAGATATGTATAAAACCCTCAAACCGGTATTAGAAAAAGAGCTGGAAGAAATTGAAAAAGCTGGACTTTATAAGCGTGAACGTATTATTATTACTCCTCAGGGAGCAGATATTAAAATTCAAGGCGGTCAAGAAGTTATTAATTTTTGTGCGAACAATTATTTAGGCTTAGCATCTCATCCCAGAGTTATTGAAGCTGCCAAAAAAACGATGGATAGCCATGGCTTCGGAATGGCTTCTGTACGATTTATTTGTGGAACACAGGATATTCACAAAGAATTGGAAGCTAAAATCTCCGCTTTTTTAGGTACTGAAGATACGATTTTATATGCTGCTGCATTTGATGCCAATGGAGGTGTATTTGAACCTTTATTTGATGAGCAAGATGCAATTATTTCGGATGCATTAAACCACGCTTCAATTATTGATGGCGTACGTTTATGTAAAGCACAGCGTTATCGATATTTACATGATGACATGGCTGATCTTGAGGAAAAATTAAAAGAAACCCAACATCTTCGTCACCGTATTATTGTTACTGATGGTTCGTTCTCTATGGATGGAACGATTGCACAACTCGATAAAATATGCGATTTAGCCGATAAATACAATGCTTTAGTCATGATTGATGAATGTCATTCTTCCGGATTTTTAGGTAAGACTGGTAGAGGTACACATGAACATCATAACGTTATTGGTCGCGTTGACATTATCACAGGCACATTAGGGAAGGCTCTTGGTGGTGCATCTGGTGGATTTACTTCAGGTCCCAAAGAGGTAATTGATATTTTACGTCAGCGTTCAAGACCCTATTTATTCTCAAACACATTGGCGCCTTCAATTGTTGGGGCATCCATTGAGGTGTTAAATATGCTTGGCGAAAACACTGACCTCAGAGATAAATTAGAGTTTAACACGAACTATTTCCGTGAGAAAATGACCGCTGCAGGATTCGAAATTAAGCCTGGGACACATCCAATTGTTCCTATCATGCTTTATGACGCTAAATTAGCTCAAGATTTTGCCGCCGAATTATTGAAGGAAGGAATTTACGTTATCGGATTTTATTTCCCTGTAGTACCTAAGGGAAAAGCTAGAATTAGAGTGCAATTATCAGCTTCTCATAACCAAGAGCATTTAGACAAAGCAATCTCCGCATTTACAAAAGTAGGCGTGAAACTAGGTGTTATCAAATAAATAATATAGGGAATTTTTCTCACAAATACAAGGAAAATGCAAGAAAAAATCAATCAGTATACGGCAGAAATAAACGCTTTTCAACCCAAAAATGCTGAAGAACTGGAAACATTCAGAATTCGTTTTTTAGGAACCAAAGGGATTATTAAAGATCTATTTGAAGAGTTTAAAACGGTGTCTTCTGAGGATAAAAGAGTTTATGGCAAGGTTTTGAACGAGTTCAAACAAATGACCGAGGCAAAATATCAAAGTCTGAAAGAAGGTTCTGAATCGGAAGAAAGTGGTTCAAAATCTGAGCAAGACCTAAGCTTACCTGGCGAAGGGTTTGAACTTGGCGCGCGTCATCCTTTATCTCTTGTGAGAAAAGAAATCATCGAAATATTTAAAAAACTAGGTTTTAATGTAGCTGAGGGACCAGAAATTGAGGATGACTGGCATAATTTCTCAGCATTAAACTTCCCTGAAGAGCATCCTGCTAGAGATATGCAAGATACCTTCTTCATCAAAAAAGGTGGAGAAAATGGGGATATCGCATTAAGAACGCATACTTCATCGGTTCAAGTTAGAATGATGGAAGGCGGAAAACCACCTTTCCGTGCCATTATGCCTGGTAGAGTATATCGTAATGAGGCTATCTCTGCAAGAGCACATTGCTTTTTCCATCAGGTGGAAGGTTTATACATTGATGAAAATGTTTCTTTTGCCGATTTAAAACAAACTTTATTTTACTTCGTTCAGGAACTATTCGGAGAAGGCACGAAAGTCCGTTTCAGACCAAGCTATTTCCCATTCACCGAACCATCGGCAGAAATGGATATTTCATGCTCCATCTGTAAAGGTGATGGATGCCAGCTTTGTAAGCAGAGTGGATGGGTAGAAATTTTAGGCTGTGGCATGGTGGATCCTAATGTACTTGAAAACTCGAATATCGACAGTAAAAAATATACCGGATATGCTTTCGGGATGGGTATCGAACGAATTACCAATTTGAAGTATCAAATTAAAGATTTAAGGCTCTTCTCGGAAAATGATATTCGATTTTTAAAACAATTTCAGTCGGAAATGATTTAATGCGAATTAAACTGACATATCTATTTATTTTAATCAGCTTACTGTCTTGCAGCAAAGATAATATTGACAGAATTCCTGAGGTTTTTGTAAGCTATAAAATTACCTTGCAGGAGTTTAATATTAAAAGTACAAATGGGCTTTTAATAGTTAATAATCAGGCGAATGCAGGAGTTGCGGGACTTATCATATACAAAAGAGCCGATGGCACTTTTGTGGCTTATGACAGGTGCAGCTCAGTAAATCCACAAAAAAGGTGTGCGGTTGTGCCAGATGATCCCAATTTAACCGCAACAGATCCCTGCAGTGGAGCAAAATTCTCTTTGTTTGATGGGAGTCCGGTGAAAGCCCCCGCACAAAGATCGCTTAAGCAATATAGAGTAATTATTACTAATTTTGACCTCATGGTAGTTAACTAAAAAGAAGTGGACAAGATTAAAGAAATAATTAAAAAATCGGCACAGGATCTATTCCGAAAATACGGCTACCATAAAACTAGCGTAAATGAAATTGCCAAACGCGCAAAAATTGCTAAGGCCACTATTTACAAGTACTTTGAGAGTAAAGAACTCTTGTTACAAGCTATTCTGATGGAATATATTCAGCATAGTGTACACGACATTATCCATAATCCAAGTGATGACCTAGATGAAGAAGCGTACCTTAGTATGATTATTTTAAAGACTAGCCGCCTCTCCTATACCGTTTGTAATGAATTTATTGGCTGGGAATTTATTCGTGAATCTGCAAATTCACAGGAATTTTTGAAAACTCTTTCTGATGAACTCGAAAACTTATTAATCGACTCATTCAATCAAACACCGCTGTTTAAAGCAGATGATTATATCGCGCGACTCCGATTTTTGATTAAAGCAAGTAAGAGTATTGTGTTTTCCTTTGCTTTTACATCCGTAAGCGATTCCGATGTCCGTAAAAATTTCATCTCCTTCCAAAAAGAAATACTCCCCTATCTCGTTAAGGCGGCAGTAAAATAAGTTTTTGTTAATTCAACATTAAACTATTGTACCGATTTGGTTTTTGGTATAATTATTGGTATATTGTTAGTCTAGTAATAAGAATTAACATGAGTCGTGAAATTTCAAACATTTCGAATTTAATTGATGCGCTATTTGATTTTTAAAAATCAAAGGCCATTTAATTTTTTTAAACCTAAAAAAGCAATAAATCCATAGAAATCTTAGGATATGGATATGAATTGTTCCAATATCTGGCACATTAGCCCTTTCCTAAATTAAAAATATTTAATTTTGCGGCTCATGAAAAAAATTCCGGCCGATAAGAAATTTATAAATAACATTCAGGTAATCGATATTGCTGAAGAAGGCAAAGGTGTAGGAAAATCAGAGGACCTGGTTATCTTCATCGACAAAGCCGTTCCAGGAGATATTGTGGATGTTGAGCTCCTCCGTAGAAAGAAAAAATTCTATGAGGGCAAAATCCAAAACCTAGTTAAACCATCTGAGCATCGTACAGATCCATTTTGTAAGCACTTTGGCGTATGTGGAGGTTGTAAATGGCAGCATCTAAACTATGATGCACAGCTTTTATTTAAGCAGAAAAGCGTAGTTGATGCTCTTCAAAGGCTTGCAAAGGTA
>NZ_JBIIPN010000155.1:0-5411 GCF_044342615.1 Daejeonella sp.
TTTGGAAAGGGTTTTAGAAAGATCTGGTTTGGTGAAGGACCGCGAATATAGAACACAAGCTACACATCAGTCTTCTGAAGGACAAAACTTCCAGCCGGATGTAATTATTGATCTTCCTGATGATAAACACCTCATTATCGACGCAAAAGTTTCATTAATTGCCTATGAGCGATTGGTAAATTGTGAGAGCGAAGAAGAGCGTGAAATATATACCAAGCAGCATATTGCATCAATCAGGGGACATATTCAGGGCTTATCTTCCAAGAATTATAGTGAGCTCTATAAAATAAACTCTCCCGACTTTGTCATGCTATTTATTCCCATCGAATCCTCTTTTGGCATTGCAGTGCAAAAAGATGCCGATCTTTTCAACTTTGCTTGGGATAAACGCGTTGTTATTGTTAGTCCCTCTACACTTTTAGCCACCCTACGCACCATTGCCAGCATGTGGAAGCAGGAACGTCAAAACCGAAATGTGATGGAAATTGCCCGTCTAAGTGGAGAAATGTATGATAAGTTTATTGGCTTTATGACCGATATGGAGGGTATCGGTAAAAACATCCGACTCAGTCAGGATGCTTATGAAAAAGCTTTGAATAAATTATCCAACGGTAGAGGTAATCTAAGTATAACCGCAGAAAAGATTAAGAAATTGGGGGCTAAAACCGGTAAACAGCTAGATCAGAAGTTTATTGGGGATGATGAGGAATAAAGGGGGTTTCGGGGAAAGCTCATTATTTCTTAAATGTATAGAAATGCTGGCAAAAACTCTAAAGATAGGATGGCGATTAGGAATAGAGGAGTCTGGAGACTCCTCACCATTTATTAATCCTTAGAGACGCTGTCGCTTAACTCAAAGGACAGGCGTTAGGACAGGTCGCGACCTGTCCTAACGTATATAAGGTCTAATATTTGTAAAAACAAATACAGCTCCCCTGGTCGGTGTTGTCACCGTACCAGCCCATTTCTTCATTTTCTCCTGCAGATTTAAGGGGATTTACGCAGAGTACATCTCGCAAAGGCGCGGGAGGAGCTGGCGCTGAAACCGTACAACAGCCCCTCCGTTGTAATATAAAGTCAATTTTTGTAATCGATGGAAACTCTAAGGACAGGTGTGTCTGGAGACTCCTCTATATTTCTTAATCCTTAAAGACGCTGTCACTTAAAACAAAGGATAGGACTTATTGACTATAATCTTTGGAATATCTATTTTTCTTTATCCGGCAGTAATTTAAATGAAGTTGCAACAAATCGATTTTTAACAATAATGCCCCGAACTTCTGCTTTCCGAACTTTCTCGCAAAATCCATTCTTTGCATGAGCACCTCCATGATCATCTATTTTCGTACCATCCACAAAATAAGATTTGCCCTTAATTCTCACAGCCAGATCACAACCCTTACCTTCCATATTAAACTTACATTGTCCACACGCCGCTTCAACAATTTGCAGTGAGTCCAATTTGGGATTAACTTTCGTTGTTTGCGCTTTTATACTAATAGCAGATATACTAATAAATAAAAAGATGAAAATGCATTTCATTATAGAAATTTTAGAGTGATTTAATAAACTTCTAAATTCGAAATTAACGGACAAGCTTTTGAGTCTTCAATACTTACCCTAATTTTTGAAGTTTGTACCGGGTCTATTTTAAAAATACGCTTATAACCAATAGTGGTTCCATTGGCTACATTTGTCCATTTTCCGTCTTTCCACGCTTCAACAGAGAACTTTTTTACGCGTTGTCCCAGTTTGATGTATTCTTGAAGAGTTACATATTTAACTGTTGAAACTTTTCCTAAGTCCAGCTCAAAACTTCCTGTTAACTGTCCGTCATTTGTTGCCCAATAAGTTTCTTTATTGCCATCTGTTAGGTTTGATGCGGCAAATTGAGCTGAATTTCCTCTAAATGAATCGGCTTTAACTTTTGCTTTGAGCGCTATATTTTTAGCAAATTCGGTATCTAATAACTTTTTATAACCACGTAAAGATTCAACATCCTTTTCATGGAAAAGTCCGCGTTGATCTGGAGGAATATTCAAAAGCAAAGTTGACCCTCTTCCTACAGAGCTAAGGTAAATGTCAAATAATTGTTGAGGTGTTTTTACTTTGTCATCCTCGTGTGCATGGTAAAACCATCCTGGTCTAATTGATACATCAACCTCTGCAGGAATCCACTTTTTTCCGTCGATTGCCCCAGTATTTAAAATATCTGTAATTCCGGCTTTACCAGCATAAAGTGTATCTGTTGAGATTGTATTCCAGTTGGTTAATCCAGCGATACCTCTTTCATTTCCGACCCATCTAACACCGGGACCGGAATCACTAAAATATAATACCCCTGGCTGCATTTTATCAATCATCTCACGAAGAGCAGGCCACTTATAGTAAGTTTTAGCATCTATCTTCCTAGTCTCACGAGCACCACCATAATAACCATCTCCACCATTTGCTCCATCAAACCACATTTCAAAAACAGGTCCGTAATTTTCAAATAACTCTTTCGCTTGATTTTTATAATATTCTACATAAGCTGGTCTACCATATTCAGCAAAGTTTCTATCCCAAGGAGATAAATAAACACCAAACTTAAGTCCAAATTTTTTAGTAGCCTCAACCGTTTCTTTTACCACATCGCCTTTTCCGTTTTTATAGGGACTATTCTTTACGGAATGTTCAGTGAATTTACTTGGCCATAAGCAAAACCCATCGTGATGCTTAGTTGTTAAAATTAATGTCTTAAAACCTGTTTCTTTAAGTATTCTAGCCCACTGCTCAGTATCAAGGGCTGTTGGATTAAATATGGCTGGTTTCTCATCACCATAACCCCATTCTAAACCGGTAAAAGTATTAGTGGTGAAATGGATAAAAGCATTAGTCTCCATCTCGTGCCATTCCATTTGCTGTTTATTTGGAATTGGATAAACGGGTTCTGGCGACTTATTGTTATTGGTTTGAGAGTTCCCGCTTATTGAGGACGCAAATAAAGCTAAAAGTAAAACTAGGGTTTTTCTATTCATAAGATTTAAAATATTTAACACTAAATATAGTTTTTAAGCCCTAAAATAGAAAATTATTCTATTCTTGAGTGCCTTTTAAAGAGTTCCAGCCTTGAGCCTTGATTGGATGAACCTTTTGCGATTTTGAAATCAAATTACATCCTGCCGAAGCTTCTGTAACATGCCCAATAATAGAAATATCAGGATTGTTTTTAATTTTTTCAAAATCAGATTGTTTGATAGTGAAGAGTAATTCATAATCCTCGCCACCATTTAAAGCACAAACCGTTGGATCGATACCAAAATCACGTGCGGTATCATAAGTCATCGGATCGATGGGAATTTTTTCTTCATATAAATTACAGCCCTTATTTGATTGCTTGCAGATATGCAAAATCTCAGAAGCTAAACCATCCGAAACATCAATCATGGAAGTAGGTTTGATTTTCATTGATTTTAAGGCTTCAACAATATCTTTCCTCGCTTCCGGCTTTAGCTGACGTTCAACGATATAATCTTTACCCTCTAAATCGGGTTGAATGTTTGGGTTTTCTAAAAAGATGTTTTTTTCTCTTTCAAGTAATTGTAATCCAATATAAGCACCACCCAAATCGCCCGAAACACAAATTAAATCACCTTCATTAGCTGTATTTCTATAGCAAATATCTTTTTCATCGGCTGTACCAATGCTCGTTACACTGATAACTAAGCCTTGTTTTGAGGAGCTGGTATCACCACCAACCAAATCAATGCCATATTTTTCACAAGCAATACTAATACCCTGATATAATTCTTCAATAGCCTCAAGCGGAAACTTGCTCGATAAGCCGATGGAAACCGTGATTTGATGTGCCATGCCATTCATGGCGTAAATATCGCTTAGGTTGACTTGTACAGCCTTGTAGCCTAAATGTTTTAATGGGGTATAGGCTAAGTCAAAATGGATGCCTTCCAATAAAAGATCAGTTGAAATTAAGGTTTTTTTGCTCTCAAAGTTTAAAACTGCAGCATCATCACCAATTCCCTTGATTGTGCTTTTATTACTGATGGCGAAATTTTTTGTAAGATGATCAATTAAGCCAAATTCACCTAACTGCTCGATTTCCGTACGTCCCTTATTTTCAAACATGCTATTTATTTAATTACAAAGGTGCTAATTTTTAAGGCAAGAGCGATGAAGGATTTATGGTAATTTATAAAAACGCTTCATTTTTTGATATTCGGCAAGTGGAGCTTGAACTAAAATTGGATTTTTACTCTTATCAAGGAAGTTTATTAATGTTAAAATATCACCTTCTTTCATAGCGGTACAACCTGCCGTGGGACTATTACTTCCGCTCCAAATGTGCATAAAAATGCAGGATCCTGCTTGTGCTGTTACGGGATTCACATTATAATCTACAAAGATTCCAAATTTATAAGCATCACTTTTCATGAGCATGGTTTCTGCTGAATCCCAATCTTTTTTTAAGGTATCTGTACTTACAATTTGATTATAATAAGCTGATTTTGAATCATCTACACAGAAAGTCCTTTCATTAACTTTTAGCGAATTCATTTTTGATTTAATATCCTGATATCCGAAAAGTCCACTAAGTCTAAAAATTCCAGCAGGCGATTTACCATCACCTTCTTTTTTCAATATACCGGAATTTAATTGATCCATGTGTAAACCTTTTGCCCAAGCCAATCCTGTTCTTCCAGTAACAATTGGAATATCGTTCATCACTAAACTCCAATGCCCATTTTTATATTCATAAACAGCCATTTTGCCTTCAATTTTATTCCAGCTATCGCTTGTTACAACAATGAGTTGGGAAGTCTTAAATTTCATGTTTAAATCTTCCGGCTGATTAAATAAAAAAAGCGTTAATAATACAGAAATGAAGGAAAATGGACTCATATTTTATTAAAAAGCGTTTTTTAACCAATTTTTACCTTCCGAAAATCTGGTAATGAGCATAGCCGAAACGGTATCACCAGTCGCGTTTAAAAGGGTAGCCATCGGATCGACTAAAGTTCCAATAATCATCACCACAGGAAGCATCTCAACCGGGAAACCATAAACAGTCATAATCATTATTTCTGCAATATATCCTCCATTAGGTATTCCGCCTTCCACCACACTCAGAATAATGGTTAAACCCAATGCTATCAAAATAGTTTCAGGGTTCATAAAATCTTTACCCATAATGGCAAAAACAGCTGCAATTTTAATAATTGCCGAAATACTAGATCCATCTTTATGAAGCGGAGCACCCAAAGGAATAGCTAAATTGGCTATATGATCCGGGATTTTCATAGCCCGCGCAGCGATTAAATTTGATGGAATAGTAGCAATACTACTGCAGGTGCTCAAAGATGTGAAAGATGGAATTATATTATTTTTCCAATAGATTTTTATAGCCGGAA
>NZ_JBIIPN010000156.1:0-5406 GCF_044342615.1 Daejeonella sp.
GGTTTTGCTGTCGATGCTATTAACCCGATGGGTGCTATTTATTTGACAGTTCAAGTGGATTATATTGGTAAAACTACTCCCGAAGGTGAAGTCTTAAAAAATAGTACCGATGTTAATTTTTACCTAATCAAAGAGGCAAAAATGGGGATTGTTCCTTTTTCGGCATTCGGGACAAATAACAGTGTGAATTGGTTTAGAGCTTCTGTTGGTGCTTGCTCTTTGGAGGATATTCAAGAGATGATACCGAGAATGAGATTGGCGCTGGGTAAGCTTAAATAAATAAAAAAAACCGGCTTCCTTTACAGGAGCCGGTTTTTTATTTCAAAACAGTTCATTTTACTGTACCCTTCCTGGTCTTCCTTCTGTTCTGCTACTTCTCTCCGGACTAGCAGGAGTATTATTTCTGCTAGGTTCTTCTCTTTGTGTCCTACTATTTTGTGCAGGCGCAGGTCTTGACTCCTGGGCTGATGATCTTTGAACACGCTCTGGAGCTTGAACACGCTGTGGACTCTGAGCTTGTTGAACTCTCGCTGGCCTTTGTTCTCTTGCTTCTGAACTTGTTCCCTGTTGTGATCCACCATTGTCTCTTCGCGACTCATTAATGCTTCCTGAGGCAGGATTTTGCCCTTCACGAGCATTTTGATTGTCGTATATTCTATTTGTTCGCTGTGAGGATGCTGGAATTTGCCTATTTTCTGGCCTTACAGTGGATCTATCATCGTTAACAACTCCACTTCGCTCATTAGTTACACCTCTTCCAGCTTCATTATCATTTGATCTTGTAGGCCTCGGATTATTTCCTGGGTTTCCTCCACGATCCGAATTTCGAATTACCTCAGGTCTATTATTTCCACCAGCATATCCATATTGACGATTATTTCTCACTTCATTTATCGTTACCGGTCTTCGAGTTACTCGTCTAATCTCCTCAATTCGTGGCCCAGCATAATACCTATTTCTATTGATCACATAAGTATTATTGATAATCACAGTCCTGCTATAAATAGATATATTTCTACGTCTATCATACCTAGGGAATCGTGAATAGTAAATAGAAGACTGTGGAACAAATACCCAATAATAATCAGGAATACGCGGACCAATATTTATGTTAATATTGATACCCGGTCCAAGAGGAGCCCATCCATAATGCCCAGCACCACTACGCCAAGTTACCCATGCTGGTCCCCATTTAGTATCAGGCACCCATAACCAACCTCTACGATTGCTATGAATCCAACGACCATAATGAAAAGGTGCCCAGCCCCAATCATAGTCAGAAACCCAAGTATTTCCATATTTGGTCATTTCCCAATGCCCATTACTATAATATGGTCTAAATTCTTCTTGATCTACATCTGGTCGCCATACATTTCCATATTGTGGATCATAAATCCAAACTCCATAGGGAGAAAGTTCTTCATAAAAGGTTTCTAATGAAACATCATCATCATATTGAGCTTGAACGCGTGATGGCAAAACAAAACCTAATAAAATGGATAAAAAGAATAAGCATTTCGGAAAACTCATTTTCGTTTTCATAACTTAAAAATTTAATTGTGTGCGGATACTGAATAGAGTATAAAATTTAGCCAAAGGTTGTATTGTAATTAATTTATTACTTAAATACTCAGTTTGGATGTAAGGAAGCTAGAAAATTCATCCATTTATCACTCTTTTAATCAAATTTGTTTTGATTTTGATTATTTTGTCCGAAAAACTATACATGCAATTAGGCACTCTTTATCTTATTCCGGTTCCATTGGCAGAAAATGCATCTGCGAAATCTTTTACGCCTTACTTGGTTGATACCATTAATCATATCAATGAATATATCGTTGAGAATAGTAAGACAGCAAGAAGATTTTTAAAAGAGGCGGGATTAAAAACCCCTCAAAGTGAGCTCATTGTACATGATTATGGTAAACATAATCGTGATGCTCATGTAAATGATTTCTTTAAAGGCCTACTCTCAGGTAAGGATGTTGGTTTAATGAGTGAAGCTGGATGTCCTGGGATAGCTGATCCAGGTGCAGAAGTTGTGGCCATTGCGCATGCTAAGGGTATAAAAGTGGTCCCGCTTGTTGGACCAAGTTCTATTTTATTGGCATTAATGGCTTCGGGTTTTAACGGACAAAGCTTTACGTTTCATGGTTATTTGCCTATTGATAAATTACAAAGAGCAAATAAAGTTAAAGAGCTCGAATCGGTGGCAGAACGTCATAGTCAAACACAGATTTTTATTGAAACCCCATTCCGGAATGATTCACTTTTGGAAGAAATTTTGAAAAGTTGTAAGCCTGATACGAGGTTATGCATTGCATGCGATATCACTGCAGAAGGGGAGTTTATACAGACTAAAACGATTCGAGACTGGAAATTAAAAATTCCTCAATTACATAAAAGACCTACTATCTTTTTATTGTTTAAAAGAGTTTAGGTCTATTTTTAGATTTTTTTCAAAGCTTTTAACCGTGAATGGTTTCTGATTTGCCGTAATTTTGTATTACTTTGGCTTCATATTCAAGAAACTCTTTCCATCGTTTTTCTACGTCAAAACCATCTGCATATTTACGTGCTAAGCCGATAAACATGGTATAATGCCCTGCCTCACTGATCATTAGCTCATGATAAAACTTGGAAAGCTCTTCGTCATTAATGTGCTCAGACATCACCTTGAAGCGCTCACAACTTCTAGCCTCAATCATCGCCGAAAATAAGAGTCGGTCAATCATTTGCTCATGCCGGCTTCCACCTTTAATCACAAATTGCATGAGCTCATTCACATAATTGTCTTTTCGCTCTCTTCCCAAAACAAAACCTCTAGCTATGATTAAATCATGAACTCTTTTAAAATGATCCATTTCCTCTTGAACTAGCATGGCCATTTCTTGAACAAGATCAGATAAATTCGGGTTTTGAACGATCAAGGTGATTGCATTGCTCGCTGCCTTTTGCTCACAAAACGCGTGATCGGTTAGGATTTCTTCAATATTACTTTCAACCACATTTTTAACCCAAAGGGGGTCGGTTGGAAGTTTAAGCTTTAACATAGTTTTTTCGTTGCTCACAATGATAATTTAGCCTTTTTGTTAAAATGATTGTTTTTCATCGATATAAGTTTTTACTATCCATGAATTTGAGTGCTTTATCAGGCACAAGAAATTGTACATTTTTTCCTTCTTTCCATGCTTTTCGGATAAAGGTTGCAGATAGCTCCATCAATGGAGTTTCGGTGATTGTTATGGATGGATGATCTTTAAATTCTTTTATTTCATATCCCGGTCTCGGATAAATATGAATATGATAATCGCGCAGAAGGAGCTCATAGTTCTTCCATTTCTTGATGGAAGCGAGATTATCGGCACCCATAATCAAGCTAAACTCATGTTCCGGATATTTTTCTTGTAGATATGTTAAGGTATCAATGGTATAGGATGGCTGCGGCAATTTTAGCTCGATATCACTCACTCGTAGATTTAGTGCATCTTCAGTGGCCAGTTTTGCCATTTCTAAGCGATCATAAATATTAATCAGGTCGCTTTTCTTCTTTAATGGGTTTAGTGGAGATACTACAAGCCAAACCTGCTGAAGGTCAGTGTAATTGGCCATGTAATTGGCGATTATCAAATGGCCAATATGAATTGGATTGAAAGAGCCGAAGAATAATCCTATTTTCATTTAGTGAGATGTGAGATATGAGACACTAGATATGAGACGATAGATATGAGATGTTAGATTTGAGACAGACTACCTATTGTTCAATAAAATCTGTAATCAATGTTTCTGCTTCTTTACATGCTGTTTTTAACTCATAATTTTTTAATATCACATCAAATTGGTCGGCATATTTAAGCTCTTTGTCGGCTTTTTTAATCCTTTCGGCGAGTTTCTCCGGTAAATCGGTCCCTCGCCCAGTAAGCCTTTCGATCAATACTTCCAATGATGGTGGTTGTACAAATACAGCAAGAGCGCTTTCTCCATATTTTTTCTTTAAGTGAAGACCCCCAATCACATCAATATCAAAAATAACATGTTTTCCTTCTGCCCAAATACGCTCAATCTCTGATCTTAAAGTGCCGTAAAATGTCCCGGTGTAAACCTCCTCAAATTCAACAAAATCTTTTTGGGCAATTTTGTGTAAAAAACTCTCCTGACTAATAAAATAGTAGTCTTTTCCATTTACTTCATCGCCGCGTTGCTCTCTTGTTGTAGCTGAAATTGAAAACGATAATTCAGGAAACTTCTTTAATAAATGCTGTACAATGGTGGTTTTACCTGCCCCTGAAGGAGCTGAAAATATAATGAGTTTACCCTTATTCATTCTTTTAATTCATGTTTTATAGTTCTATGTCTGATTATAATTGGACATAGATTTTAAAGTACGTTTAGTAATTGCTCCTTAATTTTTTCAAGCTCTTCTTTCATTCCCACAACAGTCTGCTGCATTTTAGCATCATTAGCTTTGGAACCCATAGTATTTATTTCACGACCAATTTCTTGAGATATAAATCCAAGTTTTTTGCCATTTGCATCTTTATCCTGCAAAGCAGTAATAAAATAATCGCAGTGACTTTTTAAGCGGGTTTTTTCTTCAGTGATATCTAATTTATCAATAAAATAAATCAATTCTTGTTCAAAACGGTTATGGTCTATATTTTCTTTACCTACGGCATCTTCTAAAAATTGATTTAGACGGTCTTTGATAGATGGAATTCGCAAATGCTCTTGCTCAGATACTAATTTCATTCCTTCCATAATATTATTGATGCGGAAAATCAGATCCTGCTTTAGCACATTTCCTTCATCTTGACGGAAGTTCTGAAAATTAAGTAATGCCTGTTCAAATGTTTTATAAACCATTTTCCACTCGTCCTCACTCACTTCATCGGCAGTGTATTGTACCACATCTGGAAAATTTAAGGCCATTTGGAATAGGTTGCTTCCTATGTCACCCAAAGTATCTGCCGACTCCCTTAATTGTGAATAATAATGTTTGAGTAATGACTGATTGATTGTTGACGTTTTGAGCTTAGTTTCAGCATATTCAACATGAATGCTGATGTTTACTTTACCACGTTCAATCTGGCGTGTACAATCATTTCTTAATAAAAATTCTTTATCAGAGAATGCCTTTGGAAGTTTTAAGGAAAGTTCCAAAAATTTGCTGTTTAATGATTTGATCTCAACCGTGTATTTTGCATGAGCATAATCACTTGTCGCCAAACCATATCCTGTCATGGATTTAATCATTTTGCAAAGATAAGATTTAATTAGATAGCCTTAATAATATCGTCATTTAACATTATTTAGACTATTAAAAGCCTATGTTTTACTAATTTTGATGCTGATGAAGAAAATTTTTGTCCTTTTACTGATTCTTGTTCAATTGGTGTTTGTGAATAT
>NZ_JBIIPN010000001.1:0-52875 GCF_044342615.1 Daejeonella sp.
CCAAGTATTTTTATTTATTTTCTCTGCATTAAGTGTTGTTCCATCAGCATTTACAGCATTAAAAGACTCTACACTTTTTGCAAACTCTCTAATTAAATAAGACCCTGGGGTCCAAACCGGCATTTTTAAATCAATAAAAGGAGATTTTATACCGGAAATTTCCATTGCCACATCTACGTAATGGGCTTGAGGCTCGGAGAAAGAAACTTCAAAGGCAATTTTATTTTGTGCACTCAAAGAAGTAGTAATCATGGCAATAATAAATAAGGATATCAGATGTTTCATAATTGATTAGTTAATGAGATTTTCCAAAAATAACTTTTTAATACATTTCTTGCTAGTTATTAAATTAAAGGCTGTAAAATAAATGCTACAATACCACCAAATACAAGGTATAAAAGATAAATTTGCAAACTAATTATGCTAAAATCCCTCGCCAGTCAATTGTTTTTATCCCAATAGGAACTAAAAGGCCTATTAAAAATACATAAATCCTTGGTTATCAAATAATTGAAAGCGAAAATCTTTTTTAATAAAAAATAAAAAAATCACATGAAATTAAAGTATATCATCTATCTGATCTTAGTTATTCTTATTGGCGGAGCTGTTGCCTATCGTTTTAATAAAAATAAAGCGCAACAATCTGCTTCTGGAGGTCGCGGACCAGGTGGTGGTTCTCCATCGGCTTTGAAAGTAAACGGCATAGTGGTTAAAACTGAGAATTTTTCTAATTCACTTTCAATTGCCGGTTCAATTGAAGCCGATGAGCAGGTAGATATACGTAGTGAAATTTCGGGTCTTGTGACTTCCATTCAATTCACAGAGGGTAGTAGCGTTAGCAAAGGCAAAGTATTATTAAAAATCAATGATCTTGAATTGCAAGCACAGCTTTCCCAAGCATTAACAAAGCAAAAGCTTGCTCAAGAAACAGAATTCCGTGCAGGCATGCTTCTTGAGAAAGAAGCAATTAGTAAAGAAGAATATGATGTTGCATTAGCTGAGCTTCGGTCATTACAATCGCAGACTCAACTCATTAGAGCACAGTTAGCCAAGACTTTAGTTCGTGCACCTTTTAGTGGAAAAATTGGATTACGCTCAATTTCTGAAGGCGAATACATCACACCAGCAAGCACTATTGCACGTTTAGTAAGTAACAATCCGGTAAAGATTTTATTTTCTATACCTGAAAAATATGCTGGAACAATAAAATTAAACACCAAGATCTCCTTTACTGTAGCTGGCTCTAGGGATGTTTACAGCGCTATAGTTTACGCAATCGAACCAGGAATTAATGTTGCGACACGTACCTTGCAGCTGAAGGCTAAGGCATCCAACCCGAATGGTGAATTAATGCCAGGTTCATTTGCTAAAATTGAACTCCCCCTAACCAATACAAACGATGCAATATTAGTCCCAACCCAATCAGTTATTCCTGTTTTAATGGGTAAAAAAGTGTTTATTAGCTCAAATGGAAAGGCTAAAGAAGTGATGGTTGAGACAGATACAAGAACTGACAAATCGGTTTTAATAAGTTCCGGTTTAAGTGTAGGAGATACTGTTTTAACGACAGGAATTATGTCACTTAAAAATGATACACCTATTGAGGTTAAAGTTATCAATTAATAATCTTTAGGGAGTTTGTGACATTTATTAAAAATAAATAAATAATGAGTTTATCTACCATCAGTATAAAAAGACCGGTTTTAGCAATAGTATTAAATTTACTAATAGTACTTTTTGGAATAATCGGCTTCTACTTTTTAGGCGTCAGGGAGTTCCCATCTATTGACACTCCCATTGTGTCTGTTCGGACAAGTTATCCTGGGGCAAATTCAGACATCATTGAATCTCAAATAACTGAACCTCTTGAAAAGGCAATTAATAGCATTGAAGGTATTAAAAGTATCAGCAGTTCAAGTAATCAGGGCACCAGTAATATTAGCATTGAGTTTAACCTTGAAAAGGACTTAGAAGAGGCTGCGAATGACGTTAGAGATCGTGTTTCTCAGGCTGTTCGTCAATTACCTAAAGACATCGATGGATTGCCGGCAGTCTCAAAGGCTGATGCTAATTCAGAATCAATTATATCGATGACCCTTCAGAGCACTAAAAGAAATCAATTAGAGCTAAGTGACTATGCTGAAAATGTAATTTCACAACGTTTACAAACAATACCAGGAGTAAGTGGTGTGCAGATATGGGGGCAGAAAAGATATGCCATGCGTATTTGGATTGATCCGGCCAAGCTTGCGGCCTATCGACTAACGGCCTTAGATGTTAAAAATGCGCTTGACAGAGAAAATGTAGAGCTTCCTTCAGGAAAAATAACAGGTAAATCGACAGAGCTATCAGTAAAAACACTAGGTAATTTAACCAATGAGGAGCAATTTAACAATCTCATCATTCAGAGTACTGGCGACAATACTGTACGTTTAAGAGATATCGGGACTGCAATATTAGGCCCTGAAAATGAAGAAACTATGCTTCGTCAATCGGGCACACCGATGATTGGAATAGCGATTGAGCCTCAACCTGGAGCAAATTATTTAGAGATTTCTAAGGAGTTTTATAAGCGATATGAACAATTAAAAAAAGATCTTCCAGATGATTTTACTGTAGATATTGCTTTAGACAATACCATATTTATTAAACAATCAGTAACGGAGGTAGCTGAAACTATTTTAATATCCCTCATTCTAGTTATACTCATTATCTTCTTATTTTTCCGTGATTGGAGTATGGCATTCAGACCCCTGATAGATATTCCTGTTTCATTGATTGCTACCTTCTTCATCATGTACCTTTTTGGCTTTTCCATCAATGTACTAACCTTACTCGCCATTGTGTTGGCAACAGGTTTGGTAGTAGATGATGGAATTGTAGTGACTGAAAACATCTACAAAAAAGTAGAAGAAGGATATAGTCCGATAGAGGCCGCGATTAAAGGCTCCAATGAAATATTTTTTGCAGTTATTTCTATATCTGTTACCCTTGCTGCCGTATTCCTTCCGGTAATATTTTTGGAAGGATTTGTTGGGCGACTCTTCCGAGAGTTTGGAGTGGTGATAGGTGCAGCCGTTTTAATCTCGGCCTTTGTATCGCTTTCATTAACTCCGATGCTAAATGCCTACATGATGAAGGCAAATAAAAAGAAAACCAAATTCTATACTTGGTCGGAGCCCTATTTTGAAAATATGATATCTGGATATTCAGAATCGCTAAATAATTTCATGAAAAGGAAGTGGTTAGCATTTCCAATTATCATCTGTTGTATCGGCTTAATCGCTTTATTTTGGAATATCCTTCAAAAAGAAACTGCGCCATACGACGACCGTGGTTCTGTAAATATACAGCTTACTGCGCCTGAGGGATCATCTTATGATTATACAGATAACTTCGTTTTAGAACTATCTAAAATGATTGAAGACTCTATACCAGAGAAGAGAATAAATTTAACAGTAACTTCCCCAGGATTCAGTGGCTCTGGTGCTGCCAACACAGGTTTTTTAAGGATAAGACTTTCAGAAGCCGATAAAAGGAAACGTAGTCAGGCACAAATTGCAGATAAACTCACCAAAATTACCAAAGAATATACCGATGGACGTGCATTTGTTATTCAACAACCAACTATTTCGGTTAGCAGGCGTGGCGGGCTTCCAATATCTTATATCATTCAGGCACCTAATTTTGAGAAGCTAAGAGAAAAATTACCCCTGTTTATGAATGAAATTGGACAAAATCCAACCTTCACTGTAACAGATGTAAACTTAAAGTTTAATAAGCCTGAAATAAATATATCCATAGATCGTGAAAAATCTAGAAACCTTGGAGTATCTATTTTAGATGTGGCACAAACGCTTCAATTTGCACTTAGCGGACAAAGATTTGCATATTTCCAGTTGAATGGAAAGCAGTATCAAGTAATTGGGCAATACGAAAAGATTAACAGAAATGACCCTCTAGATCTTACCTCTATTTTTGTGAGGAATAATCAAGGACAACTTATTCAATTAGACAATCTTATACAGGTAGAAGAAACAAGTACTCCACCGCAATTATACCATTATAATCGATTCATGTCGGCCACTGTTTCTGCAGGATTAGCGCCAGGAAAAAGTATTGGCGATGGTATAGAAGCAATGGACCTTGCTGCAGATAAAATTTTAGACGACAGCTTTACGACAGAATTAAGTGGCGAGTCAAGAGACTTTCAAGAAAGTTCATCAAATACACTATTTGCATTCGCTTTGGCGCTTCTATTGGTTTACCTAATCTTGGCGGCCCAATTTGAGAGCTTCATCGATCCTTTTATCATTATTTTAACGGTTCCAATGGCTGTAGCAGGGGCATTTTTATCCCTATGGCTATTTGGCCAAACATGGAATATCTTTAGTCAGATAGGCACAATTATGCTCATAGGACTCGTAACAAAGAATGGTATTCTGATTGTAGAATTTGCAAATCAGTTAAAAGAACAAGGGAAACCTATCTCTGAAGCGATTATTGAGGCTTCTGCAGCACGTTTAAGACCAATCTTAATGACCAGTCTAGCCATTGCCTTAGGTGCATTACCTATCGCTATGGCCCTTGGAGCAGCCGCAAAGAGTCGCATGAGTATGGGAATTGTAATTATTGGTGGTACTTTATTCTCATTGGTATTAACACTGTATGTAATTCCTGCCATTTATTCAATGTGGTCAAGAAAACATAAATCACATCCAGAGTTCGAAAATAATAATTAAAAATTTTAATTTAAAATTAATTAAAATAATCGATCTGTATTAAAAAGCATATGAACAAAAAAATATTGATAAAATATCTAGCCTTAATTCTACTTTTTGCCAGTAACACACAGGCACAAGAAAAATTGAGTTTGGAGCAAGCTGTGCAGATTGCACTTGAAAATAATTTTGACATTAAGCTCACTAAGAATACTGTTGAACAAGCTAAGAATAATTTCAATCGTGCAAATGCTGGTATGTTGCCAGTTGTAACTGGAAATTTTAGCACCAATAATACCGTTTCTAATACCAAGCAAACACTATCTAGCGGAGTATCTCAAGAAAGAAATGGCGCAAGAAATTCAAACTTAGTTTATGGCCCGGTTATAAATTGGCAAGTATTTGACGGGTTTCAAATGTTTGCGCGTTACGACCGACTAAAAGAATTGGAGCTATTAGGAGAAGCTAATTTAAAGTTAACTATACAGAATACGCTAGCCGATGTAATCAATAATTATTACGATCTTGTTTCACAGCAACAACAAATAAAAGCATTAAATGAGGCTTTAACTATTTCACAATTAAGGCTGAAGAACTCAAATAATCGATTTAAAATTGGGAAAGCTGCTAAGCTAGAGGTACTTGCAGCATCGGTAGATTTAAATACAGATACTACCAACCTATTAAGACAGTTAGATTTATATCGCAGCACTAAGATTAAGCTTAACGAACTGCTAGCCAGAGAAATAAAAACAGATTTTGTTGTTTCAGATAGCATCATAATCGGTAATAACCTTCTATTTGCTGATTTACAATCATCTGCATCACAATTAAACCCCAATTTACAAACGGCGCTAATTAACCGTAGAATTGCAGAAATCAATCTCAAGCAGGTTAAAGCAAGTAGGTATCCAGTGATTAATCTAAATTCCGGTTATAATTTTAATCAATCGACTTCAGAATTGGGATTTGCGAGAACATCAACGGGGCGCGGACTAAATTACGGATTGACTGCCTCTGTTAACATATTTAATGGCTATTTGCAGAAGAGAAATGAGAAAAATGCTTCATTGGAGATTGATAATAGCCGAATTCAATATGATAAAGTGAACCAAAATATAGTTTCACAATTAACATCACTATATCAAACCTATCAAACAAATTTAGAGCTTGTTAAACTAGAACAAGAGAATCTAGCTGTTGCAAAACAGAACATGGATATCACGTTAGAGAAGTTCAAAATTGGAAGTGTTGCTCCATTGGAATTTAGAGAAGCGCAACGCAATTATATCAATGCGAATGCCCGCTTCACCAATTCACAATTTGAGGCTAAGCTAGCAGAAATAGCCTTGCTCCAACTATCTGGGAAATTAAATCTAGATTAATTAAAAAAGCTCTTGATTTGCTTTAACGCCAAGAATTAGTAATTTTGGCATGATGGATGGCTTTAAATACAAAAATGTTTTTCTCATTGATGATAGTTCTATAGACAATCTGATCAATAAAAAAATCTTAGAAAACGAGAATTTCGCGCAATCAATCACCCTTATTGATAATCCCATTAAAGCATTTCAATTAATAAAAACTGCTCTAGAAAATGGGGAATTATTACCAGAAGTAATTTTCCTAGACCTAAGAATGCCCATGATGAATGGTTTCGAATTACTTAATGTCTTAATGGAAACCCCTGGTATAGAGCCAGGTAAAATCAAAATATACATACTCACATCTTCCCTAGATCCAACAGACATAAAGCAAATTAAGGAAAACCCAATGGTTTCAAAATTCATTGGAAAACCCTTAAGTAAACAATCAATTCAGGAAATATAAATTATGTTATTAGTTGCGGATAGTGGCTCAACCAAAGCCGATTGGATATTAACTTTATCAGAAAATCAAAGTATCTCGTTTAGAACAGCTGGAATAAATCCCTTCTTTTTATCCGAAAAAGACATTATTAAAATTTTTCAGGACACACCTGAAATACAAGGATATACTGAGCAGGTAAAAGAAATATATTTCTTTGGAGCCGGATGCTCTAGTCCCGATCGACGCGAATTAATTTCCAACGCACTCTCAAAAATCTTTAAAAATGCATTTATTAGTGTAGATATCGACCTAATTGCATGTATTTACGCAACTACTGGACTGAGCAAAGGTATTTGCTGCATTATTGGCACTGGATCAAACATATCATATTTTGATGGGAAAAAAGTGCATGATAGCAAGCATGGCTTAGGTTATATTTTAGGCGATGAAGGCTCTGGCACTTACTTTGGCAGAAAACTAATTACCGGGTTTTTATATGGCACCATGCCACAAGAGCTTTCTAAGGAGTTTTACAATAAATATCAAATCGACAAAGAATCGATTATCAAACGAATTTATCAAGAACCATCTCCTAATTTTTATTTGGCCTCTTTTGCGCCATTTATGAGTGAAAACTTGAGCCATCCCTACATCATAGATTTATTAGAAAAGGGATTTAATGAATTTATTGAAACCAATATTAAATCCTACGAAGACTATAAACTACATACCTGTCATTTTGTGGGATCAATCGCCTTTCATTTTTCGGATATCCTAAAAAGATTATGTGAAGAAAAGGATATAAAGGTTGGTAAAATCCTAAAACACCCTATCGAAGAATTATCTTCATTTATCTCTAAAAATGGAGAGAAAATATTGAGGTAAATTTCAGAAATAGGCTTACAGAAATTTATTTCCAGACTTCAATTCGGGACTAAAACGAATAAAGTCTTGGTATGCATCATGCAGCTCTGCTATAGAATGAACCTCAAAGTCAATTCCCCAGGGATTCCAAGTTATAAATCGCAAATCATCAGGTTTGCCCTCTTTAATTGAAATTTCTTCATAAATACCAAAATTACCTAAGGTATAATAATTGATTTTAACTACTTGATCTATAAAATCATGTGAATCAACCAAATCAAAACCCATTGTTTCAATCCAATTTTTTATTGCCGAAATATTACTTTTTGCCATAATACAATAGGTAAATTGATTCAAAAAAGAAGAAAATTTATAAAATTCATTTTTTAAATAAATAAAAAAGAAATATAGTATATCTTAAATTAAATACATATCATTTTAATTAAATATATTTAATTTATTTATTAATCAAAAAGAAATATTTTAAATAAAAAAATAAATTAATGCTTGTGTAGTGATAAAATAAATTATAAAAAAATAAAAGCAATGCAACACTTGTTACATAAGTCGTGAAGAAATCTCTGTAAATTGCGTAGATATAGATTAAGAAATCATGAAAATATTGAATTATTTAAAAGCTAACATTGGGAATGTTTTTTTTATTTTATTTATCTCTGTTGTATTTTTCAGCACAGATGTAAGAGCATTTTTGATAAGAGGTTTAATGTTTACTGGCTTATTTAATGCAGAAGCAAGTGTAGAAACAGAAAAATCGGGGAGCAATAAAATGATTCCGCCTCCTATGATTTTCAGATCGGAAAATGGCGAAATCATAAATACTGCTGAGCGGAATGGTAAAGTTTATTTTATTAACTTTTGGGCTACTTGGTGCCCTCCATGCCGCGCTGAAATGCCCTCCATCAATACATTAGCATCAAAAATAAAAAACAAAGATAAAGTAGAGTTTATTATGGTTGATGTAGACGCTAAAGTTAAAGCTTCTGTAGCATACATGAAAACCAACTCATTCAATTTAAAAGTTTATACAAGTGAATCTGGAATACCTGAAAATATATTTGGTGGGAGCCTCCCAACAACCGCAATTATTGGTCCCGATGGCACCTTAGTTTTTCACCATACAGGCATGGCAGATTATAATAATCAGAAAATGATTGATTTCTTAAATACCCTTAGTAAGTAAGGTGAAAAAGACTAAATGAATAAAAAATCGTTAATTTTGCATTATAATTCCAATCAAATGAAAAAAATCCTATTTACAATCCTATTAAGCATTAGCATAATTTCTATTACTAAGGCTCAAACCAGCATAAATACTAATCAATCTTTGGATAAAAGAGATAATTGGACTCAGAAAGATTTAATAGAACCGGCTGCTTTAGTTGCAATACTTTCAAATCCGAAGGCTAAGCAACCTTTAATTTATAATATTGGGGTAGTTGAAAACATCAAAGGAGCAAAAAACCTTGGTGCAGCTAGCGAAAAAGAGAATTTGGAGAGATTAAGAAAAACACTATCGGGACTTCCGAAAACAAGTTCTATTGTAGTTTATTGCGGATGCTGTCCATTTAGCAGATGCCCTAATATTCGCCCTGCAGTAGCCATGTTAAAAAGCATGGGATTCACTAATGGAAAACTCTTGAATATTCCTACAAATGTAAAAAAAGATTGGATTGACAAAGGTTATCCGCTAGCAGGCAAATAGTTAATGAGTTTATTAAAAACAAAAGCCTGCTAATTCATTAATTAGCAGGCTTTTATACTTATTTTCTATTCGTTATTTCCTCTTTCCTTTGAAAATCCCTCCAGCATTTAATTGAAGTCCAATTTCAAAAGTTCCCGTTGCATAGCTCTTTAATGCCTGAACTGGAGTGTTATAAAGTACTAATAACTGCCACTGCTTCAACTTCTGATAAGTTAAACCAAAGCTCATGCTTTTATTCGTGTGATACATGCTCATAAAGCCTAATTGATCATCTGGTGTGCGAAGCTCTAGTCCCATATCCAGAATATCATTGAAGTTCTTAACCCCTCTGTAAACTAGTTTGGGATGCACCTGCCAGTCCGACACTTGGGTCATGTACGTAAAAGCAGTCATGAACGTAGCATAATCGGCAATTTCATTATCCTCAATCTGTAACTGATTTTTAAGATTACTGATTGATCCCTCAATTCTGAACTTCTTATCTGAATAAGCCATTCCAAAATCACCATCCAAAATGTTCTCTTGATCATTATAGCGCATGGCACTTAAATCATTGCCAGAACCTACAATGTTTTGAGTGTTTAATGAATTGGTTTGCAATCCTAATGATATTCCGAAATGCAGTTTTCCTTCATCATTGTTTAATGGAAGGTGATAAGCATAAGTCGCCTGAAGCTTAGATCTAGTTAGTAATCCCGCTTCATCCTTATAAAAGTTTAAGCCCACGCCTACCTTCTCGCCACCATAATCAGCCGTTACCGATAAATTTCTTGGCGAGCCTTGAATATTACTCCACTGATTCCGATATCCCATATTTAGGCGGATGCCTTGATTTACTCCAGCCATTGCCGGATTAGCTAAATACGTATTCTGGAAGTATTGAGCAGCCATCGGATTGATCTGCGCACTTAAATTAGTGTTGCCCAACAACAGTGTAATTATTAGTAAAAAAAGACCTTTAAACATGTTTTTTAGGTACATATAGATAATATTTATTGTGCTATAGATTTAATTGATGATGGTAATAAAGCCCTTCTTCTCACCTTCGCCATTGTTCAACGTAATCACATAGTAATAAGTCCCTTCAGGTAATGCGGAGCCATTAAACATCCCGTTCCAATCATTCGTATAATTAATTTTTGAATAAACTATTCTGCCTGAACGGTCTAAGATCATTACCTTATTGGATGGATAAGCTGCTAAGTTTTCAATCGTCCAAACATCATTCTCTCCATCTCCATTTGGTGATAAAATATTACTCGGCGTGATATTATAATCTTCTCTCACGGTCACGGTAATGGCTACCCTTGTTTTGCTTCCAAAGCGGTTCGTTACTTCTACCGTATACGTAGTTGTTGTTTTTGGTGTGGCTATTGGGTTACTAATTGATGTGGAGTTTAAGCTAGTTGAAGGGAACCATTCATAGGATATAATATCTGATCCGCTCACAAATAGATCAGAGCTATAACCCATGCTGATGGAAGGGTTTGCACTTGCTGCGGTTCTTGTATTTGGATAGGTTTCATTGCCTGTCCCTGTTAGGACTGGCCTTCTAGATATCGTGATTGTAAATGCTTGTTCATGACTAAGGCCGCCTCTATCTGTTGTTCTTAATCGTACAGCATAGCTGTTTTTAGTATCAAACTTAAATACCTGCGCGGCACGTATTTGTCCGTTTAAAATAGTGAATGCCGCATTATCTGTAGAACCCGCACCTGCTACTAAAGAGTAGCTATGGGTATCGCCAGCATCAACATCTGTGCTAGATAAGAGTCCGATCAGGTCCCCAACATTATTGTCTTCATAAAGATTCAGCTTAGTGACTGCAATGGCTGTTGGAACTTCATTTACGTCATTCACAGCGATGGTGAGTGCTTTCTCATCAAATCGGCCGTAGGCGTCTGTAACACGTAAGCGAACAGAATAAGACTTTTTTGTTTCAAAATCCAAAGCAGTATTCGTTTGAACTTCTGAATTGTTAATAATAAAGGATGCATTATCCGCAGATCCTGTTCCACTTACCAGCGTATAGGTGAATTCTTCTTCTGCTAAGTTTTCATTTGTACCGGCTAAAGTAATCACCTTAGTGCCAAGAGGGCTATTTTCTGCAATGGAGCTGGCTGTTAAAATCAGATCAGGCGCAAATACAGCAGAAGAAATTTCGCCTAAAGCTAGTTTGGTCATATTGGCAGACAAGCTATTATTTGCCAGGTCATTTACCGTAGCTTGGCGATACCATTTATTTGCACTAAATGCAAATAGTTGCAAGCTTTGTTCGGCTAGTCCATTTAATTCAGAATCAAAGTAATCCTTTTTCAAATTACCCGTAAAGGCGGCAGTTGGATTCGTAAATTGATAGACACGAGAAATCTGATTGCCTAGCTTTGCATTGGAAACAGATACTCGTTTCAGGGAATTATCGCTCAAGCTAAAGTCTTCTGTGGGTTTCAAACTTATACCATCCGCATGAAGGAGAGCACCTGCAGTAATTGTCAATTGCTCTGCATTACCCACATGTATCAAGGAGCTACTTTGCGAAAATGCTTCGCATGTAATTAATGTGAAAAGGAAAAGTAATGTGTATTTCATGTGATGTTTTTTAAAAGAAAAGTTGAATAACAAAATGTATTACTTTTCATTTTTAAAGCCTTGGATTTCAGAACATTTCATATATATTACAAGGTAGAATATGATGTAGCATAAATAATTTGAACACTTGGTGAACCTTGATCTATCGAGCACGTATTATAAGAAATTGAAAAATCCGAATCGTTCACCCCTGTTTTTACTCGTATAGAACCAACACTATTAACCGCAGATGAAACAGTTAAATAATAATCTGTATTTGCTGTAACAGATATTGGGGAAGAAAAAGTGAATGTTAATATACCGTTACCACTATTAGAATTGGACGAACCTAATAAAGTTGATGTGTTAACTGTAGCAATTGTACTATTGAATGCACCTCCACCAGGTGCGCAAGCACTTAAACTACTATAGATTGAGAATACTGCATTTGTTGCATTATAAATTTCAAGGGAAATTGAAGTAATATTTCCTGTAACTGTTGGCCGCATTCTTATTACATTCTTTCCAAAATCAAAAAATGAAAAATTTGAATTTGCACCAGTAAAACCTAATGAACTTTGTTTTGGAGACTTAAATAAATAAAAAGTACCAGCGCTTCGGTCATAAACTACATCACCTGGATTATAATTTGAAGTATTAATTGGCCCGGCTATATTAGTTACAAATGTATTGCCAGCAGGAGCAGAAACACTTCCCCAACTCGCAGTCCCATTCCCATCAGTAGTTAAAACCTGACCATTTGTGCCAGATACTTTAGGATAGGTAATTGAACCCGCGGTCAAAGTGCCTGAAGTTATCACATTACTTACACTAGCATTTCCTAATTGGATAGTGTTATCTGTTCCAACTTCAGCTCCATAACCGATAGCTGTTGAATTAGAAATAGTTGCTCCTGCACTAGTAGTTCTAGCTTGTGTTCCTAAAAAAGTATTGTTAGAGCCTGTTGTTAAATTATCACCGGATCGAGTTCCAACACCAACATTATTATTTCCAGAAGTGCTTATTAAGGATTGGTTACCTATTGCAGTATTATTTGAACCACTAGCTACATTAAACATAGTTTCGGCTCCAACCGATGTATTTCCTCCACCTGTTGTCAAACCTATCATATTAGCATAACCAACGCCTGTATTATTATCGAAAGAAGTTCCTTTATAATCTTTCAATGCAAAAAATCCCACGGCAGTATTTCTAGTTCCAGATGCATTACTTGAATATAATGCTCCGCCACCAATAGCTGTATTTTGATCATTTTGGCCAGTACCTTTACCAATTGTTAAGCCATTGACCGTTAAATCATATGCGCCTAAATTAACTGCAGCATTGGCTCCTGTATAAGGTATACCACCTGTAGGAGGCGTAATCCACCTTGGTGCTCCTGCTCCAGTTGAACTTAATAGTTGTCCGGAGCTACCTGCACCAGTATAGGCATGTGCAGTACCTGTTCCATATCCAATACCCCCAGCTGTAGCTACGGCAGTTGAATTAGTACCGCCATTGGCAATAGCTACAATTCCAGTTAATGTGCCTGCAGCAGCAGCTACAGTAATATCAGAACTTCCATCAAATGCTACTCCATTGATATTTTTTGAGGCTGCTAATTTAGTGGCTGTTCCTGCATTGCCTGTAATGGTGGTTTGATCTCCTGTATTTGTCCCAGTAATGGCTGCAAGCTTTGTTTTTTCTGCTGTGGTATAATCATTCGTAGATAAATCTTTTCCAGTTACTTTATCAACTTTTAGGTCTGTATCCGCTTGATTAACTATCAATTTCCAAGCTGTCCCACTGTAATAGTAAAAACCACTAGGCGCTGTAGTTTGATAAATCAATAAGCCTTGCGCAGGACTACTAATTGCGTCTTTTTGCGTAGCTGTAATTCGAGGAATCAATATTCCCTTATTATTGGCATCAGAAGTAACCTCTAATGCGGCAGAGGCTGCTGGTGTGCTCGTGCCGATGCCAACTTGAGAGAATGCATTCGAAGCCGTTAACAGGCTAATGGAAATGAATAGATACTTAAAATAGATTTTCATATTAATTAAGGTAGATGTTGAGAATAAAATTTATTTATATTAATAGATTTTACATTTAAAAATTCTAAGAAATTCAATCAAAAGCGAACATTAAAATTCTTGAATAGGACTCCTAACAATAAAATTCATAACAGTCATAGAAAATTGCTATTGAAATATTATCAATAGTCAAAACATAACAGCAAAAATTAAATTATTAATCAAAGGTGAAAATCTATCCTAAAAAAAAGCATTTTGGTAAAGCCAAAAATCTACCACTTTTGAAATTTGGTAGAAAAAAACTTTATTGAAACGCTGGCCAAGCATTACACTGAAAAACTAATCTGAGAAATATTGAAGAGGCATTTTCCCTGTTTCCTTCTTAAATGCGCGGTAAAAGGTGGTCATACTAATAAACCCAGACTCAAAAGCAATAGCGTCAATGGTAATTTTCTGGGATTTTAATGGATAGGTATTGATAAAGTGTTGAATCCTATAATTATTTACCCAGTCGTTAAAATTCTTGCCGATATACTTATTTATCAATGAAGAACATTGATGTATTGGAACTTGGAATGAGTTGGCTAAATCCATTACGCGATAGGCACAATTTAAAAATGGTTTTTCATGAATCATATAATTCTGAATACACTTAACCATCTCAAGCTCCGTATCGCTGTTTTTCCTTGAAAGTTGTACTAATTCTTTTTTGTCTATTAACTCTACAGACTTGTATTTTTCTCCAATAGAAACCAAGATATAGCCATATAATATCTTTGGATTATGAACCAAGAGCAATAAAATAGAAAGAAACATAAGCAGTCCAATCCCAAAAACCCACAAATAAATACTTTGATCTTCATCAAAAAATGAACCCTTGGTGCGAAAATAAACGGTAACAATATTTAAAATATGGAAACCTGTAATGGTAGACAGTCCCCCTAAAAGCCAAATACGTTTAGTTGTACCCCCGTTTTTGTTTTTATTCAGCTGTGATTTAAAAAGCACCCAAAAGGATAGAATCAAATAAATTGTAAGTAATATTGGTCTGAAATAAAGATAAACTTCCGAAGGGAACAAGCCCGTATCAGCAACAATAGCAATGTTTTTAGTTTTAATAAGCTCTTGCGTGATAGCATCCCAATTTATAGAAGACGAAAAATACCAAGGAAGATCATCTATAAAAGAAACTAAACCTGGCAAAAAGTGCAAATAATCAATTTTGCGTAATTTCTTTTGATTATTTACTATTCCAACAGTATATAAATAAATAAAACCTGGTGCAACGTAATATAGTGGGCAAAATAACTTTAACAGAACCGGAAAATAGATAATTAGCTCATTATCAATTAATAAAAAAACTGCTATTTGTGTAAAACGAGCAAATAAAAATAATCCAAGCAAGTAATTAAGATATCGTATTCCCCTTTTTGAAATAAAATAGTGAACAGAAAACGACAGTATTACAATAAGTGCAAAAACTATAGTTAAACTTACAAATGGCATGAAATTCTAAGGCTTTAGATTGATATAAATATATCAATAATTTAAGCTTCAAATAGCATTTAAAAGAATTTTTAATGGAATAAATAATATAATAAAATATGATAATTTATTTAACTTTAAGAAAATAAAGAATCGCTTATTTTAGCAAAAAGAATTTTAATTTCTCAATTGGGCGCTCTCTATTTCATCGATTTGCTTTATCGAATAATTTGAAGGCGAAGAAGCTGTTTAACAATTTATAAAAGGCCTAATTTTAGACAGAAAATGATAGAAAACGTGGCGAATACTAATATTTCGATAACAAAATTAGAGCTAAAGATTTTTTAAAACCTAATTCTGATTATCTCTGCTCCAAATTTCATAAATCGGATTACCTGTAGAACTCTGACCCGAATGATGCCATTTACCATCAACAAGTTTACCATCAAAAGACAGGATTGCTCCTACGCGGCTATCATCCCTCGAAAAATACTCGATTTTCTCACTATACTTTCCATTCTCAAAAGTGTAAGAGCCTCCCCCCGTACCAAAAAACTCCTTCGTTTCGGCATTGATGGCTGCCCATTGAAACCTAGTACCCGTGAGTAACTTCAGAGTCTTACGCGCTCTGCGCGGATAATCCGCAATTTTACCATCCTGCATCCTTCCAGACATGCGCCAAGTTCCGCTTAGCTCTCCTTTGCCTTGATCTAATAAATTCCAAGCAACTGTCTTACCATTGAGATCGGAATTGAGTTTTTCCTTTTTAATTACAAAGGAATAACTAATTGTCTGCCCGATTTGATTTTGATCAATCGTATTAAACTCAAT
The DNA here is from genome assembly GCF_044342615.1 of Daejeonella sp. Taxonomy (GTDB): domain Bacteria; phylum Bacteroidota; class Bacteroidia; order Sphingobacteriales; family Sphingobacteriaceae; genus Daejeonella. The sequence goes on from NZ_JBIIPN010000001.1 coordinate 16,035, forward strand.
ATTTGCAATGAGTCTATCCCCCGAAAAAGTATAGGTCCCGCCCCTGCTTTGAATAAATTTCTTATTTATCTTATCAAAGGTAGTATGCATAAAATAGCCATCAGATAATAATAAGGTCTGGTCAATATAGTCTTCTTGAGTATGCCAGGCGCCATTAATATGATCTTGACTGTTTTTTGTGGTGAAGCTCGTCAGACAAATTACTAGTCCTAGAACTATCAGTTTAGTTTTCTTTAACATATTGATTGCATTCAATATTAAAAATAAGAAGATTGCAAAACTTAATATACGAATTTTTCGAATGAATTCCAAATTATTCGGAGGCTTGAGATGATAACTAGTATCCCAACACCAATAAACATCTTTTTGAGGGGTAATTTCCCAGCCAAGCGGGCGGCAATTGGGGCGGCTAGCACCCCTCCAATGATTAAGCCGAGTACAGTTTGCCAATGACTAACACCTAAAATGACAAAGAAAGTGAGGGCGCTCGCCATAGTGACAAAAAACTCGGTTAAACTTACTGATCCAATCACATACTTAGGAGTTCTTCCTTTTGAAATTAATGTACTCGTAACCAAGGGTCCCCAGCCACCGCCACCAAACGAATCCAAAAAACCTCCCGCACCAGCTAGCCAACCTGCACGCTTTACTTTCTGTGCTTTTCTTCTCTCCTTAAATGCATTCGTTAATATCCTAACTCCAAGAAGTAAAGTATAAGCCGAAATTACTGGCCTAATAGCCTCTGAATAATTATCTCCAGCATAAGCCAAAAAAATAGCTCCAATTATGGCTCCTAAAACACCCGGTATTAATAGTGTTCTGAATAGTTTCATGTTCACATTGCCAAAACGGTAATGACTAAAACCCGAAGCGCCACTCGAAAACATCTCGGCAGTATGAATACTTCCCGAAATTACTGCCGGATTTAATCCCCCAGATAATAAAAGCGTAGTAGAAACCACACCATAGCCCATGCCCAATGCACCATCTACAATCTGAGCGCAAAAACCAATCAGCAACATCCACATAAATTTATTGTCAATCTGGGCACTGAGGTTTTTACTTAATTCAACAACTGATGTATAACTAATAAATGTATAACAGGCATAGGCAATAAAAAGCAAGGCCAAACTAAATAATGAGAGATACGCAATTCTTTTCCACCTCCGCTCTTGATTCTTTTCTGAAAGCCGAACCGACTCCGCCGATGCTTCTTTTTGTTTCATGTGTTTTTATAAAATATAAAGCCTATGGAATTAGTAGACAATTATACTTATTTATTTTGTTTTTTAAACAGGTTCATCAAAACAATCCGTTTTTTTTAGCAAAAGGCAACAATTTATCCCAATAAAAAAAAGAAAAATGAATTGCTAATTTATTTGAATTGCTAAAAATTTTAGCATAAATTTGTTTCCCCACAACTAATTTTATGCCAACAGAAAAGCAAATTATACATATTGATCAAGATGCATTTTTTGTATCAGTAGAGCTTTTAAAGAACTCTTCGCTTGTTGGGAAGCCGGTGATTATCGGGGGCACATCCGACCGTGGAGTGGTTGCTTCTTGCAGTTATGAAGCCCGAAAATTCGGCATTCACTCGGCCATGCCCTCCCGAATGGCCAAACAGCTTTGTCCCCATGCCATCTTCATCCGTGGCAACATGGAAGAGTACAGTAAATACTCGCATATCGTTACTGATATTTTGCAGGAAAAGGTTCCTCTTTTAGAAAAAGCCTCCATTGATGAGCATTATATCGACATGACGGGCATGGACCGATTTTATGGCTGCATGAAGTTTGCGCATGAACTCCGACTTCATGTGATGAAAGAGACAGGTCTGCCCCTCTCCTTCGGCTTATCCGTCAATAAAACAGTCTCAAAAATAGCCACCAACGAATGTAAACCAAATGGAGAGCGCCAAGTGCCTCTTAATGAAGTCCAGCCCTTTTTAAACCCTTTATCAATCAAAAAAATACCCGGCTTAGGACAAGCAACCTATGTAAAACTCAGCGAAATGGGCGTTCGTTTGATTTATACCTTATCGCAAATACCTCAAGAACAGATATTTAAGGTGCTTGGAAATAATGGAATAGGCTTATGGCAAAAAGCACAAGGAATTGATAATTCGCCAGTTGTGCCTTATCGGGAACAAAAATCAATCGGCACTCAAAGCACTTTTGAAACGGATAGCATTGATACACAGACCATTAAACAACTGATTACATCCATGGTTAGCGACCTCTGTTTTCAGCTCCGAGCACAAAGAAAACTGACTGCCTGCATCACGGTAACCATCCGCTATTCGAATTTCGAAACGCATACGCAGCAAAGCAAAATAGCCTATACTTCCCTCGATTCGCTGCTCATTAGCAGGGCAAAAGAGCTTTTCGATAAATTGTATAATCGCCGAATGCTACTCCGTTTGGTGGGCGTTAAATTTTCGCAATTGGTGAGCGGACATGAACAAATTAGTCTGTACAGCGCTTCCGAGGAGCAATACAAGCTCTACCAAGCCATGGACCGCATCAAAAATCGCTTTGGGGAAAAGGCTGTAAAACTAGCATCCACCATTAATATTAAGCTTTAAGGCATGTATCTGAATGTTCATTCTCAATATAGTTTGCGCTATGGCACCCTATCTATCGAAAATTTGATAGATCAAGCCAAAGCTTTTGGAATAGAACAGATGGCGCTAACCGATATCAATAATTCTACCGGAGCGACCGAATTTATTCGTAACTGCCATGAAAAAGGCATTAGAGCCATTACAGGCATCGAATTTAGGCGAGATAACAAACTACTTTACATCGGCATTGCGCGTAATCGCGAGGGAATGAAAGAGCTGAATGATTTTTTGAGCTTCTACAATTTAAATAGCATGAGCTTGCCCGATTGCCCTTGGGATTTTCAGAATGCCTATATTATTTATCCCTATTCGCAGGATCATCCACCGCTAAAAGACAATGAATTTCTAGGAATACCCTACCGCGAATTGAGTAAGCTTTTCGGGAAGCCAATCGCACACATACAAGAAAAAATGGTGGCATTGCAGCCTGTAAGCGTGAGCAACAGGCTAGAACACCGCCTCCACACTTATTTACGTGGTATAGACTTAAACACCCTTTTATCTAAAATAGGCGATTATGATCGATGCCATGAGGATGAGATCCTGCTCTCGCCAGAAAAGATCAAAGAACGTTACAGCTCCTACCCTTTCATCATTCAGAACACCGAAAAATTGATGAATGATTGCAGCAGCACTTTTGAGAAGGGTTCAAAAAACAGAAAAACCTTTACGGGATATGCCAAAGATGATAAAGATCTCTTGGAGAAGCTCGCCATGGAGGGAATGGAATATCGCTATGGGCGCTCCAACAAAGAGGCATTAAAAAGGATAAAAAAGGAGCTGCAGGTAATTGATGAATTGCACTTTTCGGCTTACTTTTTAATTACATGGGATATCATCCGCTATTCGATGGCACGAGGATATTACCATATCGGGCGGGGTTCTGGGGCCAATAGCATCGTTTCTTATTGCCTGCGCATTACGGATGTGGATCCCATAGAACTCGACCTCTACTTTGAGCGATTCCTAAACCGCCAACGTAGTAGTCCCCCAGATTTTGACATCGATTACAACTGGGATGAGCGCGAAGATGTTCAGGATTATATTTTTAAACGATATGGCAGCAAGCATACGGCTCTGCTAGGCACCATGAGTACCTTTAAAGATCGTTCCATCATTCGTGAGATTGGCAAAGTAATGGGATTGCCCAAGCAGGAAATTGATAGCTTCAGCGACCCCACACGATTTAGTGAAAACCGCGATAATCCCACTTTTGGCAAGATTTTGGCGATTCAAAATATGATGCAGGACATGCCTAATCAGCGTTCCATTCATGCAGGTGGGGTACTCATCTCGGAAGAGCCAATCACCTATTACACGGCATTAGATTTACCTCCAAAAGGCATGCCCGTAGTGCAATGGGACATGTATGAGGCCGAGGCTATAGGCTATGAAAAGTTCGATATTTTAAGTCAGAGGGGTATTGGACACATCAAGGAAGCCATCCAACTCATTGCTGAAAATCAGCAGAAGAAGCCTGATATTCATGATGTAAAATCCTTCATGAAAGATCCTACAATCAATGCTCAACTCAAGCGTGGCGATACCATTGGCTGTTTTTACATCGAGTCGCCAGCTATGCGACAATTGATTAAAAAATTAGGCTGCGAAAATTACATCACCTTAGTGGCGGCAAGCTCCATCATAAGGCCAGGGGTTTCCTCCTCGGGGATGATGAAGACGTATATTCAGAATTACCATGATCCTGAAAATGTGAAATATCTGCATCCGGTAATGAAGGAATATCTCCAAGAAACCTATGGTGTGATGGTCTATCAGGAGGATGTAATTAAGATTTGTTATCACTATGCAGGCTTAGACCTCACCGATGCGGATGTGCTTAGACGGGCTATGAGTGGGAAATATCGCTCAAAAAAGGAATTCGACCGACTCGTACAGCGCTTTTTTGATCGTGCCAAGGAAATTGGGCGAGAGGAAGAAATTACGCAAGAGGTATGGCGACAGGTATCATCCTTTGCGGGATATAGTTTCTCCAAAGCCCATTCGGCCTCTTTTGCCGTAGAAAGCTACCAAAGTCTCTTCCTGAAAACCTATTTCCCACTCGAATTTATGGTGGCGGTGCTTAATAATTATGGTGGATTTTATCAGCGTTGGCTTTATGTGCATGAACTGAAAAAAGCAGGTGCAAAAGTACATCTACCCTGCGTAAACAATAGCGAGGCTAAGGTTAGCATCAAGGGCAAGGAGGCTTGGTTAGGCTTTATTGGTATCCAGGGACTCGAAAGTCGCTTTGTGGAGCTCATTCCCGCAGAACGCAAAGCCAATGGTCCTTACCGAGATCTTGGGGATTTTATTAAACGGACTAGCATTCATCTAGAGCAGGCTATCATCCTCATCCGACTGGGAGCTTTGCGCTTTACTGGGAACAATAAAAAGGAACTTCTGTGGGAAGTACATAATTATTTAGGCAGCAAAACAATCGCGAAGCAGAGCAGCGAATTATTTCATAGCGAAGCAAAAGAGTTTTATCTCCCCGAATTAGAAAGCTCAAATGTGGAGGATGCATACAATGAATTGGAATTATTGGGTTTCCCATTGACTATGGATATGTTCGACCTAGTCAAAACGAGCTATCGGGGAGATGTCATGGCCAATGAATTGAGCGAACACATCGGGAAAACTATCCGCACAGTAGGCAATTACGTCTGCGAAAAACCAGTCCGAACCAAAAGCAATAAAAAAATGTGGTTCGGCACCTTCCTCGACAAGGATGGTAATTTCATGGATACCGTCCACTTTCCACTAAGCACGCCAGCATACCCCTTCCGTGGCAAAGGCTGCTACCTCATTGAGGGTAAGGTGGTTGAGGAGTTCGACTTCCCAAGTATTGATGTCAAGAAATTTGGGAAATTGGGGATTAGGGATAATCCGGTGTTTTAGGGGATCAGTTATCAGTTATCAGTTGTCAGTTATCAGGCTAGCGACATCTGCTACCGGTGGCTGAGGTACTCGAAGCCGGGGAAAGAGTTATCTTTGTAAGATATCAGGCTGGGAGGAGATTTAGGTCTTTAGTGGTTAGATTAATTTATCCTAGTCGGGGCGACCCTCGCGGTCGCCCTTAGTCATCTTTGAGATTTTTTATTTACCGCTGGCTGAAGTTCTCGATATCCGCTGACTGAGGTTCTTGAAGCCAATGAAAGAGTTATCAGTTGTCAGTTATCAGGCTAGCGACATCTGCTACCGGTGGCTGAGGTACTCGAAGCCGGGGAAATGAGTTGTCGGTTATCAGTTGTCGGTTATCAGGCTAACGACATCTGAGAGATTAATGTGGAGTTAAAGTTTTTTTGTCTTTAATCTTTGCTCCTTAATCCTTGCTCTCACCCTACTCCCCAAAAACCTTAAACGGATTTTTCTGCTGCTCAAATGGCTTCGATAAATCGCGTACATACTCCACCAATTGCCATAATTGCTCATCCGATAACTGTGACTTATAGCCTGGCATTGCGCTTTTCCCCTCCCGTATTTTCCAATAAATAGCCCCATCGCTCTGCGACTTAAACCATTCTTGCTTGAAATTAGGTACTTCCTGATCAGTATGCTCCAAAAGATAGCCTTGCCCCTGGCCACCATGACACCTGATGCACTTTAAATTATATACTTCTTGTGCCTGCGGAAGCGTTAAGGGCTCCAAATTATAAGGATTATAGAGGGTATCGGCCCATGAAGGCGCCGTCCAAGGTTCTTGAACCTCCTTATTTGTACCACTAATTAAGCCTAAACCCAGCATAATAAGTAGCAGCAGAGAAAAAACTCGAGCCATATCTATCTAATTATTCAAATTAAACCCTAGGCGACAATCTTATGCCTTAGATTTGGATGAGCCTGCAGAACGGTAATCGTGGCGTGTAGCGCTCCATTCAGCGTCTCCATACTCACTCAAACTCACTTTACCCTGCATGCTATTGCCATCCGTTGTCCCACTAAATGTAAAATTAATGCGTACGCCATCTTTTGTATAAGAACTTCTGATGGTTACATCTTTTCCATTTATAGTTCCATCCAAATCGCGTGATCCAATGCTTGCAAAGTGCGTCCCAATCAATGCATTAGCCTTTTGTTCAATCACCAAAGTCTGATCAACAGTGCTTGCCGAAAATTTCATCTTCAAATCCCATTGTCCACTAAGATCAAAAGCTGGTGCCACACTTTGTTTTTCCATCTTTGGCGGATTAGAAAGTATCGCTAAAACACGATCTGCAATAATCTTTTCATCCCCAACACGCAGTGAAGCCATGGCAATACTAATATTAGGCTGTAAATTCGGTGGAAATGGCAAAAAGCTTCCTGCACCACTTACAGCAATACGCGGACTTCCATCCCATAAAAGTTTTTCCATCTCCTCGCCGGTGAGTGGGATAATCGACTGATCCCATTTCACAGAGAGTGAAGGCGCACGATTGGAACGTGCTTTCGGTTCATTGATTTCAGTACTTAGGCCTTTAATGCCTTCCAAACGCTTCTCGATGTGTTTCGCCCAAGATATCCAAGTCTTCCACTCGCCTGCATGATCACGCTTGAACCACATTTCTACAGCGGCAAGCATGCCCATAATTTCTTCACGTCCAACTTTAAATCCGCGGCCAAAGCCATGATGCGGACCAGCATTGATTCTTGATGCAATGATTAAATCTTTCCGACCAAGCAATAAACCCGCACATTGAGGTCCGCGGAGGTATTTGCCCCCACTATAAGCCACTAAATCTGCTCCTTGCTCCACATGCGGATTGGGAAGTTCTAAACCTTCGGCAGCCGCATCAACCAGAATTGGAACGCCTAATGGCTTCGCAACAGAAGATATTTCTTTTAAGGATAGCGGACCATTTTCGGAACGAGCGCCTGCAAGCACGAGAATCATGGCAGTCCTCGGACCAATAGCTAATTGTAAGTCCTCAAGCGTTGAAACCTCCACCATACGTACACCAACGGCCTTTGCAGCTGCATCATATGCTGAGCGTGAATAGGCAGGAATAATAACTTCATCCTTCATTCCCGTGAGGTTAGGAATCATCCAGAGCTTGTCGGGGTCGCCACCTGTTACGCAACCTGCAGTACCAGCAGTTATTGCCGCTGAGGCTCCAGAACTGACATAACCAAATTCAGTGCCCGTTAACTGACCCAAACGTACTCCCACGGCATCCATCAACTCATCAATCTGAACATATTCGCGAACAGCCTCATCCATAGCCTGTTGCACCTCAGGCAAAATCTGACAAGCACCCACTACCGTAACAGTTCCTCGAGCATTAATCAAAGGCTTAACGCCGATTCCTTCATAAATACTCTTTATATTTTTTTGAATGGGATCTGTACTCGCGGCAAAGACAGATGGCATCGCAGCTCCTGAAACAACTCCAGCCAAAGGCAAAACACCCAATCCCTTAATTAATTCTCTTCTTTTCATAAATATTATAAACTTGGCAATCCACCAGCAACTTTAGGTAGAGGATCTGTTAAACCATTTAGATCATAAAAAACACGGCCTCCTTTGATCGTAACCTCACATTCAAAGCGTTGCTTCCCTTCTAAACGCTGCCCCATTTGGTCAAAAACGCCAAATTTTCCTTTGCGAATGCGTAAAACGGTAACATCGCCCTCAGAACCAATCGATAAATTACCTAGTTGCTCTCTATTAATAACTTGAGCGGGTTTCCAAGTGACAGAATTAATGATGTCTGGAATCTGCATGCCCAAGGTTAAAAATTTATTCATCACATTTAGGATGTCTTTCATGGCTGAGTTCATGCTTCCTCCATGATGATCGGTACTGATCACATCTGGGAAAAATCCTGCTTTGGTAGCGGGAATAGCATGTGTGAAGGAAAAACTTGCTGCTCCATGGCCAACATCCCAAATCACACCTCTCTGCCTTGCTTCAAAAACAAAAGGTCTTAATTTTCCGGTTTGCGGATCGGTAATTGCTTCACGCTCCTTACCGCCACCTCCAAAAGTATGGGTGTAAATATCTCCTGCACGGAATTTCTTCATCGTTAGTTCTTCAAGTGATAGTCCGCTGCCACCAAAATCAACAATCACGGGAATGTTTCCTGCAATTTTCCCAGCCTCAATTGCTCGATCAATAGGCACCCAATCGGGTTTATTATAATGAGCCACTTTAAATCCAACAATATGATCTTTGTGTTTTAAAGCCATATCGGCACTTAATCTGGCATCCATATCGGCATTATCCTGCTCAATTGAACCTCCTGCCATGCCCTCACCCACAATATTTAAAAAGGATAATACACGAGTCCGCGACCGATCAATTGTTTGATCCTTAAACTTCTCAAAATTTCTCCAACCGGCACTACCGGCATCCACCACAGTGGTTACACCCACACGAAAACTAAATCCATCTGGCTGATTAGCATAATAACTGTTGCGTAGGTATTTATCAGGCTCTGTCCCAGCAAAGTTATGCGTATGCATGTCTATAATACCTGGTGTAACATATAATCCCTTCGCATCAACTACACGCACAGCTGTTTTGGAATCTATGTTTTTGGCTAAAGCGGCAATTTTTCCCTCCTTATCAATCGCCACATCCATCAATTCATTAATCTTATTTTTGGGATCAATTACATGTCCTCCCTTTATTAAAATAGCATATTGCGCACTATTTTGGGCAACAACAATTTGTGCTAAAAATAGTAGGAGGATTAAAATAGGTGCTCTTTTCATGATTAATCAATATGGTGGTAAAAGACCTTTGATACTGGTCCCTCAAAATAATTTTTACTAAATATAATTAAAAAATAAGCCCTCATTTGTAATATTTCAATGAGATTAATACCATAAAAACACTATAATATATTGATTATAAATACTTTATGATTATTTAAATCCCAAAAGGAATTAATATTCTATTGGCTCTTATTCGAAAAATAAATCCAATCTAAATGAAATAAATTCTGCTTTATATCGGATGAACTTTTAAAGACAAAATACAAATCATGAATTCCTTTTGTTTCTAAGGCATTGATAATTAGCTCTTTCCATGGCTTTGAATCCTTTGCAATAGCTGCTGGTATTTGTGTTTCACCAATCATAAGCCCGTCAATTTTACCTAATCGAACCTCGATTTTTCCTCCTGCAAGAGGTTCAACACGGAAAAGCAACTGCTTTACAAGGTTCAAATCAATTTTATTAAAGCGAACATAAGTCTCATGGTTAATTGCTCGAGCATAGGCTAAATTTTCGGTAGGATATGTTGCAATTCGAACATTTCCTGAATCAAAATCTTCTGCTTGCACCCATGGACTTCGCAAAGTTATGTGATTTCGGCTTTGCAGTGCTTGTATACCATTGGCTCCTAAATCGGTATAACTTACATTGAGTAGATATGAACCTTCATTCCCTTTGCCAATATGATCTTTCAACTCAATAGCATCCGACGAGGGTCGTTTGATAGTCGATTTATCAGATAAAGAAAGAATATAATTGACAATTTCTGCCGCATCATCTTTAGATAGATTGGGATGTGGAATCATGGCACGTTCGCCCCAAACTCCACCACCACCTTTAATAATTTTATCAGAAAGCGTAGCTACCATTCCCTGTTTACCTGCATAGCGTTCTGCAATGGCAACAAAAGATGGACCAACAGAAGCTTTATCCAGCGCATGGCAGGCTTTACAATTTAGGTTTGCCGCCAATTGTTGGCCTTTTAGGTATTTAAGGCTGCTTGAGCTCTGATTTTGTGTCAAAACAATGGCAACATCTTTACCACGAGCAATATATCCATAAGTGATATTTAGCCTATTTTCATCTATGTTTTTATCTTCCAAATCAGTAATTTTTACTTGATAATCGAGAAGCACGTTATCCCAATAAAAACTACGGTTAGCATTTGTAAAAATCTGAATTTCAGGAGGAGTATTTCCCACAAAAACTTGAGAGGATGTTTCAGTTTTACCTCCTTTATCATCGCTCACACTCAGTTTTACAGAATATACCCCTGGCTTTGTAAAGGTATGAGCAGGATTAAGCCCCTCATAAGTGACATTTTCAACGCTCCAAGTATAAGTTAGCTGATCATTGCGATCATGGTCAAAGGTTTTCTTAGCTGAAAACTGAACGTTAAATGGGGCTGCGCCATATTGCCTGTCTAGCTCGATTTCTGCTACCGGATTTCTATTCCCTTCTACATATTCAATCCGAACGAGGCGTGCATCTGTATTTTTTGAAAACCAATTGGTGCCATACTCCAAAACGTAGAGGGCACCATCGCGACTAAACTGCATATCTACAGGTGCTGCAAAGGTGTATTGCTTTAAAAATGGCTCCATACGCAAATAATTGCCCTTTTCATCAAAAGTAACAGCCATTATCCAACCACGAATCCATTCATAAATGAACAATTTACCATTATAATAATCATTCAATTTGTATGGCGCATTCGGGAAAAGATCGCTGTAGTAAACTGGTCCCGCCATAGCTGAAGCCCCTCCATTACCAAGCAAAGGGAAATGCTTGGAATTCTTTTTCCCATACCAAATCATTGCAGGCTGTGCTTGAGGTAAAATTCGCTCTCCCGTATTATTTGGCGAGTCGTTTATTGGGTTTAAGGAGTCTTTTTTAGGCCCCTCAGACTTAGTTGCATAGTTGTACATTGGGAAAGCCTCATTATTTCCAAGGAAATAGGGCCAACCGTAAAAACCTGGCGCCTTCGCTTGATTTATTTCATCGAAACTCATTAACTCACCATCTTTGCTCGGCACCTTCGTATCGGGACCTACATCACCCCAGTATAAATATTTGTTTTTTTGATCTACGCTAAAGCGATATGGATTACGGGAACCCATAATGTAAATCTCTGGCCTTGTTTTGGGATTATTTTTAGGGAATAAATTGCCTTCGGGAATAGCATAAGTTCCATCATCTAAAGGCTTTATTCTTACTATTTTACCTCGCAAATCATTGGTGTTTGCAGCAGTAGCTTGATCGTCTGCCAAGGCACGTCCCGGACGCTCATCTACTGGAGTATAGCCCTCCGTTTCTTCAGCATTGGTATTATCTCCGGTAGATAAATAAAGTAGGCCATCTGCATCAAAAGAGATGTAACCCGCTGAGTGACAGCAATATTTGCGCTGAGTTGGGATTTCTAGCAGAATCTGTTCGGAAGCTTTTGCTAAACTATCACCATATAATTGAATCCGTGATAGGCGATTTACGAATTTATCCCCGGCAATGGAATAATAGAAATAAACCCAATGATTTTCACCAAATTTAGGATCAATCGCCACCCCTAAAAGTCCGTCTTCAATCCCACTGAACACATCAAAATTGGAAATCGTTTTTATTTGCTTGCTCAGTCGGTTATATATTTTCAAGCCACCCTTACGCTCGGCCAATAAAACATCATTATTAGGAAGAATTGCCATGCCCAGTGGTTCATCCAAGCCTTCAACTAAAACGGTGCGGGTGTATCTACTGCTGTCGGGAACAGTTAAAGTTTTTACACTTAAATAATCTGGGATTGATGCCTTAGAAAATTGTTTACTTAGGATTTGGGATAAATCACCTTCACTAAAATCAGGATTTAAACGGCTAATCCAGGACTTATCTTGTGTCCATACTTGGGCATCAGACTTAGTATTAAAGACTTGAAGCCAAGGCCATTCTTTTTGAGATAAACTCGTATCAGCAATACTTATTAAAACCCCACGTCCCGCCTCCAAATAACGTTTCAAAACCGGCAATTCAAGATACCCCATTTTATTTAGGGATGAGAAAGGCAACAAAATAGCATCCACCTTGGCAAGAGAATCTTCATGGAGATATTTTTCACTATCCGCCACAAGCAATTCCCAGCCATTTTTCATGGCTACATTTTTCAATTTAACAGCCTGCTGGCCTTTAATATCTTTAGAAAAATAAAGGATTTTGATTGATTTTTTAATGGGAGTACAGGCTCCAATTAAGAGAACCAAAAAAAGAAGTAGGGAGTGCTTCATGCAATGTATGTCTATTTCAGCTTTTAAATATTCGTATTCTAAGTCTTGTTTTGCTCAATGCTTCAAAGAATTAGAATACGAATATATGAAATAGACTTTTAGCTATCTAGCCATAGATGCCCTAATTCGACAATTTATTGTAATAAAGCAGCAGTCTCCTCTGCAGAAGTTACGCCTGGCGCCAACTCAATAATCTTAAAATTACGGAATTCAATTTTAGCACCTTCAGCCTCTAGGCAGATATAGCCTTTCTTTTGTGTCGACTTACTAATGCCATTTACAAATTTACCGTTTACAGAAAGTTTGATTACCCCATCTATACATACCACATCATAGGAATTCCATTCACCTTTACCCTTAGCACGATTCTCAATCGATTTGCTGCGCTCTCCTCTAGGATTATCGGGTGTAGTTTTTACCCCCTGTACTCCAAAAAGCTCGCCATGTACATAAGCAATAGGAGGCTTTTGGCCATCTCTAAGATTTAAATTTACCCAATCCAATTCAAGCATTTGCACCTCTACTCCATCTGGGAGGGGGTTTTTACCTTGAGGATTTGCTCCACTCCACACAAATACACCCGAATTACCTCCTGGTTCTAAATGCTTCCACTCTACATGGAGGATAAAATTTTCATACTGCTTTTCCGATCGAGCAACACCAATTGGCATTCCCGTAGAAAATAAAGTACCATCTTTTTTCACTGTCCATGTTTCTTTGGTAGTGTTTACATTCACCCATTTTAGGGGTGTTTCTTTTACCTTAGAACCAAGAATTACCGCATCCATGGCTTTTGAAGTACCGAACTCAAAAAGAACCTCTTGCGAGAAACTGATGTTACTACTCAATAGCAACACGAAAGAAAGAATTAGCGTTTTTTTTATCATTTTATTTGTGTTTTTAATATAAATATCATCTGTTCGAACTTATTTTTTGTCCTATGGATGGTCCTGTGGTCGGTCCTGTGGTCGGTGTTATCACCGTACCACCATACCACCGTACCACTACAAAACCTTCGTCACCCCCGGTACCGCAGGCTCTGGAACAGGCCATTTCAAATCCCAATTGTATTGATTAAAATCGGGACCAATTACCTTGTCAGAATTCATCGCCTGCTCCCAGGTAATGGTTTGTCCGCTATAAGCCGCCATACGGCCCAAGATCCCTAACATCGTACTATTCGCCATCATTTCTCCATCATTCAAAGGCTTACCTGAGCGAATAGATGCAAATAATTCGTCATGTTGAACCTGATACATATCCCTCTTCTCTCCCTGATAATTCCAATTCGTCTTACCAGTTATTTTATGTGTTTGTCCCTGATAAATAGCAATACCCTCAGAACCAATTATTTCTACTGAATTTTTAGAGGAACAACCGTCTTGCTGGCGACAAAAATTATATCCTTTGATTCCATTTTCAAATTCAAACTCGATGGCAAAATGGTCATAAATATTACCCCAGTTTTTCTCTACTCTCGACTGACGGCCACCGGTTCCAAATGCTTTTATAGGCATTTTGCTTCCCAATGCCCAAGTCATCATATCCATATTGTGAACCACCATTTCTACAATAAAATCACCCGAAAGCCAATCATAATAGTACCAATTCCGCATCTGATATTCCATGTCAGTCCACTCAGGCTTACGCGGAAAATACCATAATCCACCACCATTACGCGTAGAATTCACCATTCTCACCTCGCCAATATCCCCATTTTGAACACGCCCAAAAAGTTCTCTTTTAGGAAGATCATAACGAAAGGTAAAACCAGAAACTAGAGATAATCCTTTTTCTTTGGCTTTTTTGGAAGCTGCCAAGACTTTTCGTACTCCGGGTGCATCAACTGCAACGGGTTTTTCGCAAAAAATATGTTTACCTGCTTCAACGGCAGCAACTAATTGATCGGGACGAAATCCTGGAGGTGTAGTCAGTAAAACGACATCCACATCCGATTCCATTACACGTTTGTAAGCATCAAAACCGACAAATCTATTTTCTTTAGGCACCTTCACCTTATCGGGATGGGCCTTCATCAAAATATCGTATGAACTATCTAGGCGATCTTGAAACACATCCGCCATAGCGGTTAATATCACATTGGGGTCGGCATTAATTGCCTGACTTGCAGCACCCGTACCACGACCACCACAGCCTATCAAGGCCACTTTTAATACACTTTTGCTTTGCGCGAAGGTTGTTGTAGGGATTGCTGCCGATAAACCAATTCCGGTTCCAATAACAACTGCTCCGGTTGATTTGATAAAAGATCTTCGGTCGGTGTTTTCAAGTTTAGCCATCTTATATTCTCAGAAATTAAAATATAATAATACTAAAATTATTTTAATTAGTGCTGAAAGATAGAATGTTAGGAAACAATAGCTAGAGGGTTTGCTTCGTCGTACCTCCTCGCAATGACATGCGAATCAATTTTAATAATAAACGAATTATTTCCTTAATGTCCTAATAATTAGGTCGAAAACGGAATCTCCAGAGATAATTGAGCTTTCCAAAGGGTCATTTGTAATCAATACAGGTTGGTATTCTGCACCTACACCAATTTTACCATGTGAGCCTTTAACTAAGTTAGCATCCAAAGGAATAACATCCATCACATATCTAAAACCGGCCTTTTTCCTCAATAGTTTATATCCAGCTCTTAGTTTGGAACTCATAAACATCTCCACAGGATCATAACCAGGCTTTTTATGGATATCTACACAACGTGCATAGTCGGGAGCTTTTGAATCATCAAGCCAGAAATAATAGGTAAACCAGGAATCTTGATCAGCCATCAGGACTAAGTCACCCGCACGCTCATGATTGATGTGAAAATCTTTTTGCTCCTTTTGATCTAAGATTCGCTCAACTCCTTGAACATCTTTTAATAATTGCATCACCTGCTCCTTTACAGATGGATCATTGATATAAACATGCGCAATTTGATGATCAGCAACCACAAAGGCCTTTGAAGCCCCCGCATCTAATAATTCTAGTCCGCGCTCTTCTCTAATAGCCAGTAAACCGTGCTCCCTAAATAGTCGGTTGAGATGTATTGGATTATTTACTGGCGAAATACCATATTCTGAAAGGAGGATAATTTCTGCACCTTTATCTTCATAAAAAGTAATGAGTTTTTTTAGCACCTCATCAATCTCATTTAACTCCTTGTGGATTTTTGAGAAATCGGGACCGAATTTCTGCAGGCAATAATCCAAATGAGGCAAATAAATAAGTGTCAATGTGGGATCATAAAGATCATCTGTCAACATCGAAGCATCAGCAATCCATTGCGTTGATTTAATATTTGCTCCTGGTCCCCAGAATTGAAACAATGGAAATTCTCCCAGCTTCTCTTGCAATACATCGCGTAAGCTTGCTGGTTGGGAATAACAATCTGGCATTTTCCTGCCATCAGCCAAATAATTTGGTCGCGGAGTAACAGAATAATCGGCCGAAGAATACATATTATACCACCAAAACATTGTTGAACAGGTAAAATTAGGATCTTCCTTTTTAGCGATATCCCAAATTTTTTCACCGCTCACAAGCTTGTTCGATTGCTTCCAAAATTTAACTTCACAATCTGTACGATCATACCAACCATTCCCCACAATACCAGTAGCAGATGGCCATTTACCCGTAACATAAGTGCTTTGTGCTGAGGTAGTTAGTGCTGGAAAAACAGGTTCAATCCTTGCTAAGTGCTTACGACTGATATAATTGCTTAAAAATGGTGTATGCTCCCCAATAATAGAGCTTGAAAGTGCTACAACATCAATTACAACCGTCTTTTTCATAGCCTTGAATTTATACCAATTGTTCTTTAACCCAGTTTAACTCTCTAATAATACTTTCACTTATCGGAACTTTTAATGATTCAGGAAGCACCTCCCAAGTGTAAGTTTCTACTTCTAAATGAGCTGAAAAAGCGTTGTTTTTCTGAATTTTCAGCACTTCAATAATATCTTCTTGTGTGGATTGTAACAATCCGAGATCTTGCGCAAAAACAGGTACGTGAAAATGTGCTCGCCACTCCTTAACATCTTGATTATGAGTATTTTCAAGAGCCTCTGGAAGATCACGGTACCGAATTAAAGATTGATCAAATTTCTGAGCCACAACCTGGTGCAGGTAGGTTTTTTCATTGTATTTTGAAAAGGCCTCGAAAATAGCTGATTTAGATTCCTGATCTAGAGCCAAATCTGCCTTTAAAGCCGCACTAATTTGAATTTTACCTGTTTTTATCCCTTTTTCATCAAGCTGCTGTATAACCTTGGCATGGCTTTCATAACCTATAGCAAAATGACAAACATCATAACACAAACAAATATGCGTTTTGATGCAATTTTCTACTTCTAGTTCACTAAGTTTTAAACTTTTAGTAAGGTTTAACTTTGCCAGTGGTAGAAGCATATTTTCATACCAATCAATAAATTCAGCCCCCGTTTCAAGAAGTCCATCGGGTTCGGGTTCAATATCCAAATGCATAATTATGTCACGCTCATTCTTAATACTAATCAGATGTTGAGCAAGCTCGATAATATGTAGTGTTGCCCTTTCTTTAGCCTGAAAAGCTAAATCGTCGGTAGAAAACCAAAACTTATAACTCAAAGGCGATGTAGAAATACCGCCTTCCAAACCTTCTGGCAATAGTTCGGCTAAAATATTGAATAGTCGCAGGGTGTAATCCACACGTTCTTGGCTTGTCCAATCGGGAGCATGTACCTGATCTTTCACCACCGTATGATGAAAATCACCAAAAGGAAAACCATTCATGGTAAAAACATAGGCTTGCTGTTGATTCAGCCATTTTTTAAACGTATTCAACTCTTCAGAATTCATTAAATCAATACTTGCCGAATTAGACAGACGTAAACCAATGCCCATGGCTTGATTTGGAGAAAATTCTTTTTTAATTATTGGAAAATTTAAGTCCAAAGACTCAAAATGATCCCCCCAGCTCTCTCCAGCATGGATATTTGTACAATAAGTTAAATGCCCAGAATCGAGTTTCATGACCTATTTCGAAGTGTTTGAGATGCTTTTTTCAGTATTTCAGTGTCAATTTCATGTACTTCTAAGCCTTTTCCGATTTTTTGAAGAAGCATTATCGTTAATTCACCCCCAAGGTGCTCTCTAAATTCCTCTAAACCTAATATAATTGGTGATTGACTATCATTAACCTCCATGAGTGGATGAACAATATCAAAGCCTAATTTGATTAAAAGTTTAATTATCCGCTGGCAGTCTGAATCAGATAAAGAACCTATCAAATTGGAATAAACTGAATCTAAGGCAATACCCATAGCTACTGCTTCACCATGAAGGACTTCAAAGTTGGAAAGTTGCTCCAGTTTATGCGCACTCCAATGCCCAAAATCTAAAGGCCGCGAAGAACCTTTTTCAAAAGGATCGCCACTGGCAATATGATTCATGTGTAATTCAGCACATTTATAAATCAGGTAATTCATGCTTTCCTCGTCACGGGAAATTAATTTTTCAGCACTCTCCTCGATCCAAGTAAAGAATTTGGAATCCTTAATAAGTGCTACTTTTACTGCCTCAGAAATACCTGACCTATAATCCCTATCAGACAAGCTTTTGATGAAAAAATCATCATTGAAAACCGCTATTGGCGGAGCGAAAGTCCCAAGAAAGTTTTTCTTACCAAAGTAATTAATTCCATTTTTAACACCCACGCCCGAATCATTCTGCGATAAAACGGTTGTAGGAATGCGAATATGTCGTATCCCACGATGCGCAACTGCCGAAGCATAGCCTACTAAATCGAGTACTGAACCGCCACCAATAGCAGCAATATACGAATGTCGATCAATTTTATATTTATTGATTAATTCTAAAATCTGATCAAAATACAGGGTATTATTTTTTAATTGCTCACCACCAGGCAGGACCAAAATTTCGGGTATTAACTCAACAGCTTGATGAATTTTGAAATAATTTTTAATCTCCTGCTGTAACTCATCACCAATACCACCATCCACAACAAAAAAGATTTTACGCACAATACCATCACCCTTCAAAAAATCATTCAACAAGGTATTTGATGACTCAAAAAGTCCAGAGCTAAAAAAAACCTTATACTCAAATTTTACATCAAAAGATTGTTGAAGGTATCTCATTTTAAATAGATTCTTGAAAATATGCTGGCTTTCAATTTGCTAGCAGTGGATAAAGATAATCGTCAATTAAGTAACGGCAAAACGTTTTGATAACCAAATAGAAAGAGGCAATAAAATTACGATAAAAAAGGCCAATCCTAAGGAGCCAAATACTGCTGCCCAGGCTGCATCCATTAAAATTAGTGAGATTACACCCGCCTTAACAGCCATACCAATATTTTTACCTAAAGGTTCCCTAATTGCTTTAAAAAGAGGCTTAAATATCATCCAAGCAAATGGAAGGATAAATAATAAAGCCATCAATACCTGCCCCATTGACCATGAAAAATAAAGCATGATTCCTATGACCATAGCATATAAAAAGACGCCTAAAAAAAGTTTGTTTTTATTGGATCCATGCACCTCTCCTTGACTTATCATGGTAATTGAAAAGATGTAAATGAGCGGTACAATAGCTATAATATACAAATTATTTTGCGAAAATGCAAGAATACTCATTCCCAAAATTAGATTTAAGCCCCGGCAGGTCCCCATGTTTAGTGGACCAATAAATGAATGGTGTTTGGAGAATTTATTATAGACTAGCGCAAAAAAAGCAATGAACATTGCAATAATTCCAGAAAATATAGAATGCAAAAATGCGCTCAAAATACCCAAAACCAGCAAAAATATCCCTAAATAGACTGCTTCATTTAATTTGACTGCACCGCTAGGAATTGCTCGTTCAGGACGTTCAATTTTGTCGAGATCAGCATCAAAAACATCATTAAATACGATACCACCACCGTATAATCCAATAGTAGATAAACAAAGTAGAATTACGGGCAGAAGGCTTGCACTGGAACCAAAAACAAAACTTGAAATCGCAATGCCTGCCAAAACATCTGCCACAGAGGTCACAATATTTGCTGGCCGCATCAAGCGTAAAAGATGAAAAATCTTTCCCAAATTTTAGCTTATTATGATAGACGATTTATCTATTCGTGGCTGCTGACCACCACGAAGAACGGTATTGCCTTCAAACTTTCCAGTTTGATCTATTACTTGCGGACTCACAAAATCACGTTCGTCTATTTGTCCGCTTTGTGCAAACGCTGCAATTGCATTAGAATAGGTAATCTTTTTAATGTCTGTATCACTAATTCCCTTTAATTTCATGAGAGCTGCAGTTTTAGGAACAGCAAGCGGATCGCTAATGCCCCAATCGGCAGCAGAATTTATCATGATACGATCTGAACCATACATCTTTGCGACCTCTACCATGCGCTCATTTCCCATTTTAGTGAATGGATAAATGGTGAATGCTGCCCAAAAACCACGATCTAAAACTTCTTTTACCGTTTCTTCATTATTATGGTCCACAATTACCATTTTAGGATCAATGCCGTGTTCAATGGCAATGTCCATACTACGCTGTGTTCCCTTTTTCTTATCCCGATGTGGCGTATGAATTTGAATAGGAAGTCCCGCTTCTTTAGCCAATTCAAGCTGCATCCTATAATATTTATCTTCCGCAGCGGTTTGATCGTCAAAACCAATCTCACCAATACCTACAACCCCTTCTTTATAAATGAATAAAGGAAGTATTTCCATCACCTGCTCGGCAAGTTTTTCATTATTCGCTTCACGCGAGTTCAAACCGATGGTGCAATAGTGCTTGATGCCAAATTGGGAAGAACGGAAACGCTCCCATCCCACAAGGCTGCTATAATAATCGCGGAAGCTATCAATGCCTGTCCGTGGCTGACCCAACCAAAAGGCAGGCTCTATTAAGGCTACAATACCAGCATCGGCCATGGCCTGATAATCATCTGTAGTTCTAGAAACCATGTGGATATGAGGGTCGAAAAATTTCATTCCCTTAATGCTATCCAAATTCATTGGTTCTATAACACCTAAAGGCCTTTTCTGTTCGAATGAATGACTACAACACATGTTTTTTATTTTAATTTTATGCTTCGGGAGTCAAATTACTCCAATTTAGTTCTTTATTTTCAATTGCTTTAAGCAGCTCTGGGTAATGGTTCAAGAGCAATTTAGCGGGCTCAAGATCAGAGTAATAAACGGTTAAAGCCGCAGCTTGTCTATCTCTTAAATTACCATTTTCAAATAGCCTTTTTAGATCAATTAATAGTTTTTCGTCGATAAATTTAGTCGTTAAGCGCCACAAATGAGGGTTTATACTACGATTAGCCGCCCAACGTTCGTGTGCATAATCCTGCAAAGTAGTTGCTAGTTCGGCATTGGCACGCTCATCAATACCAGCAATTTTGTTCAAATCTTTATCAGTAAAAAAAGCTTTTAGCACCAGCTGATTCCAAGCCTTCTCATCAAGATATTTTGCAGGATAAGGATTATGATACATGATAGACTCCAATACCAGACCGATATTACTTCTAATTCCTTCGGCACATCTCATTTTCCAATCTTCAGGCCAGGCAAATAAAGAAATCGAAGAATATAAGGCTACAAGCTCTTGAATTTCGGCCGCAAGAAATAAATTATCGATTGTTTTTAGATATTTTCCCTTTTCGGAGGTGTCAATATGTAGGAGAAGACAAAGTCGCGCCAGCCTATCAGCTGTCCAGACCTTTAGAGTAAAACCAGGTTTTATACTTTCAATTTCAATATTTTGTGATTCAGTAACTTGCACCGGTGATTTACCAGTCTTTCGTGGCATCATCGCAAAAGCGGAATTGATAGCCATGGTATCTAGGACCAAGAATTTATCGCTCAGCCAGTTCCAGGCATCATCATTAATATTAGCACGGGTTAACTCAGTTATAAGTTCCCTTAATCGTTCTGCATCGTAATCAAACATGCCCACAAAATTGAATGTTGGTAGGAATTAAATATTGCGAAATCTAATAAAAATTAGCAAGAAACTAGGTAAAAATGGAGTAATTTTGAATCAAATTCCACCTGAAACAAAATAATTTAATCCGAGTGCTGCCGCGATAATTAACAGGCCAAAAAATTCACGTGTTTTTTCGATGTATGGCTTTTTTGCTTGCATGCTTTCGGTAATACTTGGAGTGTTATATTTAGTAATCCAATCGCGTACACCATCCTTGGCAAAGAACAAAATTAAGGCATAAATTAAATAAAAGGCAATTAGAAATAGGTATCCCATAGGATAATAAATACCAAATGCGGCTACTCCGCAAAGTATAGAAGCCGCCATATAAATCGGCAGCCAAAGCCAGGAATCATTATCGTTTATATTAAACCAAGCAAAAACAAGGAAAGAAAGGCAAAAAATGATGTTTAGGACTATCAAAAGCATAATATACAAATAAATTCTGATACGAAGATAGAAAATCGGTGAAAAAGAGAGCTAAAAAGACAAAAAAAGGCCCTTATTCCACTAAGAATAAGGCCCTTCTCTTTAAAAACGCACTTAAACCATTACATTAACTTCAGCCATGGCAATTTCTGTGAGTTTAACATCTGCCGCCTTCTCTTCAATCAAAGATTCATTTAATAACTCCTCTGCTCGAGTATGCTCCATGAGCTTGGCATAAGTTAATAAACAACCATAACTTGCTATTTCATAATGCTCTATTTTTTGAGCTGCTGCAATAAGTGCTGCATCTAAAACTTGTCCCGATTCAAAATTGTCAATAATCTCTTCAGATTCTTCTAATAAGCCTTGCATGGCTTTACATTTTTTTGAGCGCGGCGACAAACCGATACTTTGAAAAATTTCTGTAAGGCGCTCAACTTGATGCTCAGTTTCTGTATAATGCTCATCAAATGCACGCTTTAAATTGGTATTTGCGGTCTTAGATGACATCTTTTTAAGACCCTTTAATAATTGCTTTTCTGCACCTAGAATATCCCTTAATTCATCCACAAATAATTCATGAAGGTGTGCATTGGGCATATCAGACAACATTTGCTTTTTGGTTTCCATTTGCTTAAATTTTAAATTGATAAATAAATCGTATCAAATAATAGGCTCTTGGGATAAAAAATAACTATAATGCCAAATTGATGACAGCTTTTTTACCGAAAGAGAAATGCCAGAAATTAAATAGGTGATAATCCAGAAAATCAATATTGAACGAAAAAAATCGAATATTAATGCCAAAAATCGAATATTGGCTATCACCAATCACAAAAGAATAACATGATATAAATTGAAATGTTCTATTTTTTTTCAATTCTTTTTCAACAAAAGCGCATTAAAATTGTGATAAATAAAATGGAAGTTGACAATAAAAATCATGAAGATTTTAGAATTCTAAAAATTAATCAAACAAGGAAAACTGAACAGATTTGCTGTTTTTAAGCTTTGGATTTGCAGAAACTGTGGAATTGTGAAGATGAAATATTTTACTTTCCTGATCTCTGGAGGCTACAATAATCTCTGTTTTCTGAGATTTACTCTTAAACAATTCAGACACTAACTGCGGATGATTATTGTCTTTTGAAAGATGCGAAAGTAACAAATGGCTCATATGAAGTCCGTGCGAGCAAAACAGATCTAGCGCCTGAAGATTTGAAAGGTGACCATAATCACTTCTAATTCGGGCTTTTAAATGATGAGGATATCTACCCTTATCAAGCATTTCATCATCATAATTTGCTTCCAAAAAGGCAGCATCACAGCTTGAAAAATAACGAATAAGATTTTCACAAGGCGTGCCTATGTCGGTAAATACACCAAGCTTCAAGCCATTGCAAGTCACGATAAAACTGTGTGGGTCAGAAGCATCATGAAACTTAGTAAAAGAAGTAATTTCTAGTCCGCCAATTTGAACAAGCTCATGTGCCACAAAGCTTTTAATAAGATGACTTTCAAGATCAATCCCGGAGTTTTTAAGGGTTCTCTCTGTAATAAAAACTGGCAATTGGTACTTTTTGGCTAGGACTGAAATCCCACGAATATGATCAGAATGCTCATGAGAGACAAAAATAGCTCTTAATTTACTCATAGATAAGCCTAATCGTTCCATTCTTTTCTCTGTCTCACGACAGCTCAGGCCCGCATCAATAAAAATTGCATCATGCTGATTTTCAACATAATAACAATTTCCATTACTCCCAGAATTTAATGATGTAAATGATAAAGCCATTCTTGTTGAGAAAAAAGATTCGCATCGATGAATCTATGCCTTAAAATTATACAAAAAGCATCAAATACTTCTCCATAATGTGATTATATTCGCATTGATCAATAATTTTATATTGTATTTTATGAAAATTAGTATTCGAATTTTATTCATTTGTTCTATTTCAATGCTTAGTCAGCTAGTAAATGCACAAGAAAAGCGACTGATAAACTATACAGAAATAAGTGCATTAATTCACAATAGCACTTCATTGAGTGGGAATCCCTCGTTTAAAGGTTTTAGAACACGTACAGGGCTTACAAAATTATTGACCAATCATGTCGGACTTGGTTTGGCATTAGGGACAGATAATTACCGTAAGCCAAATGGTGCAAGTTATAATACATTGCCTATTACATTAAACGGTTCTTATTTTTTAAATTCTGATTTAACCGGCTTAAAACTAGACATTTATGGAGGTTACGCTGTGAAATTATTCGACAATTTCAATAAAGGGATGACGGCTGGCGGTGGAATTTCCTACTCGTTCCCAATCAACAGTCGATTGAATTTGGGTCTACAAACAGGATATAATTATCAAAAAATCGATTTTCCTGCAAATTATAGGTTGGGCGAGAGCTTTAATTTGGGTAATATAAGATTAGGCATAGGCTTAACCTTTAAATAATATACAAACAATTTTAGCGGGGGGCTTTGAAAGCTCTGAGAGGAATAAAATAAAATCACTAATTTTGCATTTTAAAAGCTCCTATACCATTTTAATATGTCAAAAAGCACTTATAAGATAGCTGTACTGCAGCTAAACCTAAATGATATTGCAGAAAACAATTTAAAAAAATGCATTTCCTGGGTGCGTGAAGCTGCAAAAAAGGGAGCAGAAGTTATTTCTCTACCAGAATTATACAGCAGCCATTATTTCTGCCAGACGGAGGATACCGATAATTTTGCTCTAGCAGAACCACTTTATAGCACTTCATTTATCGCATTTAGCGCATTGGCTAAGGAATTGGGAGTTGTAATTATCGTTCCTTTTTTTGAAAGAAGAATGGCAGGTATTTACCATAATAGTGCCTATATCATTGATACAGATGGTACAGAGGCGGGTTTATACCGAAAAATGCATATCCCAGACGATCCTCATTTTTACGAGAAATTTTATTTTACACCAGGTGATATTGGATTTAAAACTTTCCCGACCAAAAAAGGTAAAATTGGGACTTTAATCTGTTGGGATCAATGGTATCCTGAAGCTGCTAGACTAACGGCTTTACAAGGTGCTGAGGTATTATTTTATCCTACGGCAATTGGCTGGCATCCTTTAGAAAAGGAACAATACGGTGAAAAACAACATGGAGCTTGGATGAATGTGATGAAAGGGCATGCAGTAGCTAATGGCGTTTATGTGGCAGCAGCAAACCGCATCGGATTGGAAAAATATGTTCCTGGAACTGAGGGAATTCAATTTTGGGGCTCCTCATTCATCGCTGGTCCACAAGGCGAAATTCTAGCTCAAGCATCTCATGATCAAGAAGAAATTCTCATTGCTGAGGTAGATTTAAATCTACAAGAGAATGTGCGCCAAAACTGGCCATTCTTTAGAGATCGCAGAATTGATGCCTTTGGCGATATTACCAAAAGAGCAATCCTTTAAAATGAGTACACAAAGAAGATTTCCCGCCGAGTGGGAAAAGCAGCAAGGGATATTATTGTGTTTCCCATACAATGGAAATGACTGGCCAGGAAAATTTGTTGCCGTGCAGTGGGCATTTGTTGAATTCATCAAAAAAGTAGCCACTTTTGAGGAAGTATTTTTAGTGGTTGCTAATAAGAAAACGAAAGAAAAAATACATGAAATGCTCGAAAAAGCTCATGTAGCAATGGATAAAGTATCTTTTATCCTACATAAAACCAATAGAAGCTGGATGCGTGATTCTGGTCCGATAATCGTTAAAAATGGGTCAAAACGTGAAGCTTTGAATTTTAATTTTAATGGCTGGGCGAAATATAAAAATTTTAAACTAGACAGGCAGATGCCATCTGTTGTTTCATCTTTTCTAAATATTCCAATAAGCCAAGTTACATACAAAGGCAAGGCTGTTATTCTTGAAGGTGGAGCAATTGATGTAAACGGTAAAGGCACTTTACTAACTTCTGAGGAGTGCTTAATACATCCTGATATTCAAGTTAGAAATGCAGGATTCACAAAAGAAGATTATGAGGCAATTTTCAAAGAATATCTAGGCATAAGCAATGTTATTTGGCTAGGTGATGGAATTGCTGGTGATGATACTCATGGACATATTGATGATTTAACCCGATTTGTGGATGAAGAAACTATTATCACCGTAGTTGAAAAAGATAGTAAAGACCTCAACTACAAGTCATTACAAGAAAATTTAAAGCGACTACAAGTCTCAAAATTAGAAAATGGAAAAGCACCTAAAATTGTCGAATTACCGATGCCTAGTCCGATTTATTTTGATGGCCTCAGACTCCCCGCTAGCTATGCTAATTTTTTAATTTTAAATAAATGTGTGCTTGTTCCGGTTTTTAATGATGCGAAAGATGCAGAAGCTTTGAATATTATCGCGGGCTGTTTCCCAGGTAGGATAATTATTCCGATTAGCGCAATAGATTTTATTTGGGGATTTGGAACACTCCATTGTTTAAGTCAGCAAATACCCGAATAGTTTATTTCTTTTTAGAATTTTGACTATTTTTTTCTTCAATTAAAAATGGAGTAGCAGCACTACCTACTTGCATATTTAATTTAAGACGGTTCTCCACTTTTTCAATTAAATCGCGTTCATCTATTGCACCATCAATACGAATAGATCCATTTACAATAGCTCCCGGCTCAATCATTATAGATTTAGCCAAAATATTGCCTGTAATTGTTGCCGTGCTTTTAACCTCTACATATTCTGTTGCACGAATATCCCCAAATACCTTACCACTAATTATACTTGTACGTGAAATGATATTCCCAGAAATTTCTGAAGGTACTGCAATTTCTACCTCTTTTAATGAGAAAATATTACCAAATAATTTTTCGTCGAGCATGATAGAACTTGATGAAATAAAATTATCATCCACCTTTATAATTGTAGTATGAAAATCTGCAACAGCTTCTTTTTTACTATGAGTTTTACCGAAAGTGTTCTTTATAAAATTTAGCGCCATAAAGTTTAATTATACTCTGTAAAGCACAATAAATTGCGTTTTACCTAATTTTTTGACTTATTATGTAATTTTTCTCTTTAAAATATTCGGCAAAGTAATAAATTCATTTTAAAAAAGCTTATTTTTGCTAGTTCAATTGGCACATACAATTTTAAAAAAAGAATTATTTTAAATTATAAAGCAATTCTAACATTATATATAAAAGGTATTCAGAAAGAATAATTGCAAAAATATTAACCTATGATATTTTCAAAATCAGACTTCAGTACCGTTTTAATAGTTGGATCAAATACTGGGGAAACAAAGTCTTTGCGTGTAAAAACAAAACACATTAAAAGATTTAGGCATTATGCATTTTCAATCGGTATCACAATTTTATTATTAACGGGAACAATCATCCTGCTTTCATTAGAGATAAGTAAACATAAGCAAGAAAAACTAGCATATAGTAGAGAAATTGCACGTTTAAAAAGTAAGTTGCCTGCACCTACAGATACTGCAGAAGCGAAAAATTACATACAAAATATAGAGGATAAACTCAAAAAAATTAATCGTTACCTTAAAAAAAGAGGTATAAAAGGCTTTTCTACTAATGATATAGGTGGAAATAATCAGGGGAGCGAGAGTTTAAGCATTAAAGAAACATTTGCCTTTTATGATGAGCGCTTAACAGATGTTTTGGTGGGTGTAGCGTTTACACCTATAGGTTATCCTGGCGCTTCTATCATCAACTCAAAATTTGGTTATAGAAGTCACCCAGTAAGGCGAGGCAGTATTGAATTTCACTCCGGGTTAGATTTCAAAGGCCGTAAAGGCGATGCTGTGAAAAGCACTGCGGATGGAAAAGTAATATTAGCCGGTTGGTTTCAAGGCTACGGGAAATGTGTTAGAATACGCCATAAAAATAATCTAGAGACACTTTACGGACATTTATCTAAAATAAATGTGAAGGAAGGGCAAATGGTTACTAGCGGGCAAATTATAGGGAAGGTGGGCTCAACGGGTCAATCAACCGGCAATCACCTGCATTATGAAGTTCGTAAAAACGGTAAGCCTGTAAATCCGCGTAATTACCTGAATTTAAATTAATCAAAATGGCAACAAAAAAATCTACAGCAACCCCCACTTTGATTAGTAAAGGATGCGTAATTGAAGGCAAAATCGAGTCTGATGTTTTCTTAAGAATCGACGGCAATGTGAAGGGTGAGATTTTTATCAACGAAGGTATAATCGTTGGCGAA
Organism: Daejeonella sp.; assembly: GCF_044342615.1. Lineage (GTDB taxonomy): Bacteria > Bacteroidota > Bacteroidia > Sphingobacteriales > Sphingobacteriaceae > Daejeonella. Next base: position 44,283 of record NZ_JBIIPN010000001.1, read on the forward strand.
CTAGGAACTATTGATGGCAATTTAAATGTGCGCGAAGCCGTAATTTATGGTACAATTAACGGAACCATAAAAGCAGATTCTATTCAAATAAAAAGCACCGGTAAAATACAAGGAGAATTACATACAAATAACCTTCAAGTAGAAAAAGGCGCTATTTATGTTGGGAATGTGTACATGGATAAATTCCAGTCGAAAAAGGAAATTAGCAGCCTTTAATCCTCGCTTGATCAGATATTCGTTCTTGATTGTAAAAACAACAATTTCGTATTGTTTTCTTTACATAAATCCTGAATTAAAATCGGATATTTAGGAATTATTTGAAAAGATTAATTAAGCTTTAAAACACGTTTATAAGCCTAAATTTTCTTAGCATTAATCTTATTCCTGAATTCATATGAAAATTAAAATTCTATTTTTCGCATTATTTCTTCTGTCTAGCATTTCTATAAATGCTCAACAGAATAAGTCATCAAGTCAAATAAAAAGCACTGATATCCCTCGACCTAAATTAGTTGTAGGCATTATGGTAGACCAAATGCGCTGGGATTATCTATACCGTTTTTATGAGCGTTACAGTAATGGTGGATTTAAGAGAATGCTTAATGAAGGTTTTTCATGTGAAAATGCCTACATAAATTACATTCCTAGTGTTACAGGAATTGGCCATACAACAGTCTATACCGGATCAGTGCCTGCAATTCACGGCATAACTGGCAATGATTGGATTATTCAAGAAACAGGAAAGACAATGTATTGTGCAGCTGATTCAACCGTTTCAACTGTTGGGAGTAGCTCTAAGTCGGCAGGTCAAATGTCGCCTAAAAATATGTTGGTTACATCCATGACTGATGAGTTGAGGCTCGCGACTAATTTCAGATCAAAAGTGATATCAATCGCATCCAAAGATAGAGGAGCAATTTTACCTGGTGGTCATACAGCAAATGCAGCTTATTGGTATGATGGTAGCACAGGCAACTGGATTAGCAGCACTTTTTACATGGATAAATTACCGAATTGGCTTATTAATTTTAATGATCAAAAATACCCAGAGAAATACTTAAAACAAGACTGGAACACACTTTATCCTATAGAAACATATATCCAAAGTACTAAGGATGATGCTCCCTATGAAGGCAAGTTTGCAGGCATGGATCGCCCAACGTTCCCGGTTAAAACCTCAGAAATGCTAAAAAATGGCCTAGGAATAATATCCAACACACCACACGGTAGCTCATTAACTCTTGATCTTGCCAAAGCAGCTATTGATAATGAAGGATTAGGCGCTGATGCAATCACTGATTTTCTTGCGATTAGCGTTTCTTCACCTGATTATATTGGTCACCAATTCGGACCAAATTCTATTGAAGTGGAAGATACATACTTACGTCTTGACCGCGATCTAGCGACATTTTTTAATCACTTAGATAGCAAAGTTGGAAAAGGAAATTATACTGTTTTCCTTTCTGCAGATCATGCCGTACAACATAATTCGGCATATCTTGCTGATAATAAGATCAATACAGGAGTATTTGAGAGCTCTAATGTGTTGAAACAACTAAATACTGTACTTGAAGCCGAATTTAATGTGAAAAATATCGCAAAAAGCTTTAGTAATTACGCACTTAGTTTAAATTATGCAGCTATAAAAGCTAATAATTTGAATGAAAATACAATTAAGCAGTTTAGCATTAATTTTCTCAAAAAACAAAATGGTGTTGCCTTTGTAGTGGATATTGCGAACGTTCAAAATGCCACAATTCCGGCTTTGTATAAAGAAAAAATCATTAATGGTTATCATCCAGAACGTAGTGGTGTGGTTCAAATTATTTTAGAACCTTCATGGTATTCTGGTTCCTCACAAAGATCAACAGGAGCAACGCACGGCACCTTAAACCCTGCCGACACTCACATTCCAATGGTTTTTATGGGCTGGGGTATTAAACAAGGGAAAACGAATGTCCCTTATAACATGACTGATATTGCTCCAACTATTACAGGACTGTTACGTATTCAGGAACCTAATGGGAATATCGGAAGAGCTGTAAATGAAGCCCTTAAATAATATTCCAGATTAATAAAACAATCAAAAACTATTAATAAAAAGCAACAATTCTTAAATGATTGTTGCTTTTTTTCTTAATGATTACATTTTAATTGCGAGAAATTTAGGTCGAAAGGAATAATTAATGTTATTTTAAACATATTAACTAGTAATTATAAATCTAAAAATAGATCATGAACACCTTTAAAATCAATATAATATGCCTCATTGCATTTGTTTTGTTCAGTCAGAGTACTTTAGCACAAAATGAGAAAAAGTCAATTGATTTTGAAAGCTATAACCCACCTTCAAGCCTAGTTGTTCCTGAACACGTTTTAGGAAGAGCAAAATTTCCCTTTATTGATGTTCATAATCATCAAAATAATATGCCCTCGCAAAATTTAGGCAATTTACTTGCAGAGATGGATAAGTTGAACATGAAAATCATGGTTAATTTGAGCGGACGTAGCGGCGATTATTTAGCATCAGCTGTAAAAAACATAAAGCAAAGTGATGCTAAACGTTTGATTGTTTTTGCAAACGTATCTTTTTCAGGTATTGGGGAAGCATCATGGGCAGAAAATACGGTAAAGCAACTCGAAAATGATGTAAAAGCAGGAGCTCAAGGATTAAAAATATTTAAAAGTTTAGGCTTTTCTGTAAAAGATAATAAGGGAAATCTGGTGGCTGTAGATGACCAAAGACTAGACCCAATTTGGGCTGCTTGTGGAAGACTCGGGATTCCAGTTCTTATTCACACCGCAGACCCCAAACAATTCTGGGATGAACCCAATGCACAAAATGAACGCTGGCTGGAGCTTTTAACGCAACCAGGCAGAAACAGAAGTGCAACCGATGGCTATTCATGGGAAAATCTGATTAAACAGCAACATAATCTCATTAAAAAACATCCGAAGACCAATTTTATTATCGCACATTTCGGATGGTTTGCTAATAATCTGGACTATCTTGGAAGCCTTCTTGATAGCTATCCAAACATGAATATTGAATTTGGAGCCATCATCGCGGAGATTGGCAGACAGCCACGCATGGCCAAAATGTTTTTTGAGAAATATCAAGATAGGATACTATTTGGAAAGGACAGCTGGGTGCCATCAGAATATAGCACCTATTTTAGAGTACTTGAGACTGAAGATGAATATTTTCCATACCATAAAAAATACCATGCTTATTGGAAAATGTATGGTATTGGTTTAAGCGATGAGGTATTAAAAAAGGTGTATTATAAAAATGCAATTCGAATAATTCCGGGAATTGATAAGACACAATTTCCTGATTAATAAATTTTATACATCGAACCCAATGCTACTCGTCGCCTGCGCCATCATTCAAAACAATCAAAATGAGGTACTCGCTTGCCAAAGAAGTGCAAACATGCACCTTCCTTTTAAATGGGAATTTCCTGGTGGCAAAATTGAGGAAAATGAAACAACCGAAGATTGTTTGATTAGAGAGATTAAAGAGGAACTTAATATTGAAATTCAGATTATAGAACAAAAAAGTGTGAATGATCATCATTATCCCGACAAATCCGTCCGACTTATCCCATTCATTTGCAGGCACTTAAGCGGTGAAATTTCGCTAAAAGAGCATAAAGACTTTAAATGGTTAGATAAAACTAATTTACTTGATTTAGATTGGGCAGCAGCAGACTTACCCATTCTAAGAGAGTATTTGCAAACGAATTGCGGTCAATCATAATAATTTAAAATATAAGTTTCGTTTGGGCTACATCACTATATTTGCGGCAAACAAATAAATTTATGATCGCACACCACGTTTTATTTTGGCTTAAAGCTGATATTACTGCCGAAGAAAAAAATGCCTTCCAAAAAAGCCTAAGCACATTAGAACAAATTGAAGTAGTTAAGTTTTTTCATTTAGGCACTCCTGCACCTATTGAGCGCACTGTTGTTGATACCACTTATACTTTCAGCCTTTTTCTCGCTTTTGAGGATTTAGCAGCACATGATGTTTACCAAGTCCACCCGCTACACAAAGCATTTTTAGACGAATTTAGAGTATTTTTTGATCGTGTAGTGATTTATGATGCTCAGTAGATTTCCCAAATACTAATATGATTAGAGGTAAAATCTCTACTCTGAGTCACCATACAACAAATAACTTAGAGTAAAATGTAATCAACATGTGTAGAATAGTGTCTCGGATCTAATGTCTCACATCTAAATACCTTGTACTAATTACTTTATACTAATTTTGTAAAAATCCTAAATCAACATGAGATTCATTTATTTAAGTCTGCTTTGCTTGTTTTTAGCTACAACGGCATTTGCACAAAATAAAAAATTTGAATTCATTGCTTTTGGCGATATGCCTTATCGAATTCCGAATGATTACCCTCGGTTTGAAAATTTAATAAAGCAAATAAATAGTGAGAAGCCCGCATTTAGTGTTCACGTTGGCGATTTCAAATCTGGCTCTACACTCTGTTCTGATGAGTATTTCAAAAGAATATACGATTATTTTGGGACATTTACAAATCCATTGATCTACACCCCTGGCGATAATGAATGGACCGATTGCAATCGTAAAGCAGCAGGCGAATACAATCCTTTAGAACGCTTAGCATTCTTAAGAAAAATGTTTTTTAGTTCTAGGGAGAGCTTTGGCCACAAAAAATTAGCCTTAAATAGCCAGGCCGAAAACGCTCAATTTTCTAGCTACGTTGAAAACGTAGCTTGGGAATATGGTGGTGTGCAATTTGCTACTGTACATTTGGTTGGGACAAACAATAATTTTAAGGAAAGCGGGGACAATACTGAATTTATTGAGCGTGAAAATGCTAATTTAGCTTGGCTTGAAGAAATATATGTGAAGGCGGCAGATAAAAAAGGACTTGTTATGTTTACTCAGGCAGACATGTTTTACATGGGCAAAGGTTCATCAGGGTTTGAAAAAATAAGGCTCAAATTAGCTGAACTCAGCAAGCAATATGCTAAACCAGTGCTTTTAGTAAATGGCGATTCTCACCGATTTATTGTAGATAAACCCTTACTAAATATGGATAAACGTACTACCATTTTAAATTTTACACGTTTACAGGTATTTGGAGATGCAGATATGGCTTCAGTAAAAGTAATTGTTGACCCCAATTTGAAGGAATTATTTACCTACCAAGAATTATTGATGAATTAAAAAAAATAACCGAAAAACTGATTATAATCTCAATAACACAAGCAAGAACTAATATCCAAGCTTTTAAAAAGGCTTAATTAAACCAATCAAACTCCTCAAAAATTTAAAATGAGAGGTTTTTTCCGTTATTTACGTTACAGTAAAGCTAACAATTCACATGTTAGATCCGGAGGTAAAAGCTGAGCTGAAAGATTTGATCAGTTAAAATTCTTAATAGCCTATTTAAAATCGTTTAAAAAAATCTAGCTTTAAAATCATGCATAAACTTAAATATCTGCTCTTAATTACATTAGCATTTCAAATAATAAGTTCATGTAAAAAGACAAGTGAAAAAGAAATTGTTAAAGACCCTGTTGTACTTACACCTCCCGAAACACTTAAAACGGTTTACCCTCTTAATACATTAGACTCATTATCAAGCATTAACAAAACTACATCTTGGTATAACACGAATAAATCTTTTGACCAATTGTTTAATGTACATCGATCATTGTATTGGGGATTTGAAGTAACAGCTAATGGCTTAAAACCATATAATACAAGTACTACAAACACTTGGTCGGCCAACAAAAGCTATTATTGGAATGATTTAGGAGCATATTTATACACTGATTTAACAGGTGATGGAAAAAAGGATTTATGGGCTTATTATTGGAAAAACCCATGGCCAACCAATGCACCTGGCTTACATCTATTTTCAGAATATGAATCCTATCCAAGTATTTATGATCTTCAACCTGGCTTAGTACAGGTTAGAAAAAATGTGCTAGCCGACTTAAATAATGATAAGAAAAATGAAATTGTATTATTTTCATCTGGTTATGATAGAATGCCCTTCCCTGGGGATCAAATAGGAATTTTTCATGTTGCTGAAAGAAGATACGAGTATTTAACTGCCGACATTGGATACTTTCATGGTGGCGCAACAGGAGATATAAATAATGATGGATTGATAGACATTGTAGCATATTCGGGTTGGAGTAGCATTATTCCAATTCACCCAACAGCTTATATCAATAAAGGTGGTGGAAATATGGAACTATCAAACCAACTATTTAAAGGTTTTAATACAACCGATGATAATTACTATACCGTTGAGTTATTTGATATAAATAAAGATGGTTCCCTAGATTTATTCTTAGGTGGATCTGGTAAGCTCAATATTATTATTCAAAAAAATAAGGAATATATACGTCAAGAATTTATACCTATCCCAATAGGAAATAATCTGGAGGTTATTGATATTGCATTTATGGATTTTAATTGGGATGGAAATATGGATGTCCTAACAATGAGTAATAAAAATGGATACCAGGGATATGAATTAAATCTGTTCCAAAATACCGGTACTGGTTTCAAAGATGTAACAAGTAGCTACTTTGATATCTATTCGGCTACAGGCAAGAACTCTTGGATCAAGTGGATTCATCTATTCGATTACGATAAAGATGGAGATATTGATGTTGTTGGAGATGGTTTATTTGGAGACTTAATGGGTACACAAGGCCGAAAAATTTGGTGGAAAAATAATGGTGGGAAGTTTGTTCAGGTAATGGAATAAATCCAAATTAAGGAATAAATCATCACACAACAGTGAATTAAATATTAGTAATAAAAATTTAATAGCAAAGGGAATAAAGCCTTTAAAAATTGTAGATGCCTATCCAGTAGAGACACACGGTCGTGTGTCTATCTATCCAGAGACACACGGCAGTGTATCTATCTATCCAGAGACACACGGCAGTGTATCTATCTATCCAGAGACACACGACCGTGTGTCTTTGCGAGTTTCAGACAATGCGTAGAAACCACACAATTATGAACCTACGCAAGGTTAATTGTTATGTAAATAAGATACACACGGCCGTGTGTATCTACAAAATGTATTGTTATTTGAATATGAGCCGCACGACCGTGTGTATTTACAAAATTTATTGTTATTTAAATATGAGCCACACGGCCGTGTGGCTATACAAATTTATTGTTACGTAAAGATGAGCCACACGACCGTGCGGCTCTACAAATTTATTGTTACGTAAATAAGATACACACGGCCGTGTGTATCTACGGTTTTATTTATTGTGAATTTAAATCCTACAGCACGGTTTTCTTATGAAACAACAAAAGCAGGCTTCTTTTCTTAACTACCTCTTTTTGAGCAAATAATACAACGGGGCAAGCAATTAAAACCAAGGTTTTCTGATAAACACACATAAACAGCCCTTGATAGTTTGAAAATGAAGTTTTACACAAATGTGAAAAACTTTTTGCAAGCATAAACCACCAAAATGATTTAAATTGTATTACCTAATTTTTAACAAAAACATATCGTATGAAAAAGTATCTAGTACTATTATTTGTCATCATATTGCCCTTTGTTTCACTGGCACAAAAAAATTGGAGTCCAGAACAAGTATTAAAAATTAAAAATCTTAGTAGTGCAGAGGTTTCACCTGATGGAACTAAGGTAGTTTATACCATCAGAGAAGCTATGATGACAGACGATAGAAGTGAATATGTAAATCAAATATGGATCAGTGCTATTGATGGATCTAATGCTAAACAATTAACGACAGGTGATAAAAATAATACAAATCCAAAATGGAGTCCTGATAATAAATCTATAGCCTTTACTTCTTCGCGTGATGGAAAAAATAATTTATATATACTTCCTATCGCAGGTGGTGAAGCAGAAAAAATAACAGAGGCTAAAGGAGCTGTTAGTGAATTTGAATGGAGTAATGATGGCAATAAAATTGCAGTTATTATTGCAGATGCGCCAACTGATAAAGAAGAAAAAAATAAAAAAGCAAAAAATGATTGGTATATCTGGGAAGCAGAATTAAAACAAAATAGATTGCATTTATATTGGATCCATCAAAAAGATTCATCTCAAAAATATATGCAAAAAATATTGACGAAAGAAAATATTTCTGTTTATGCATTTGATTGGAACGCAGATGGAACAAACATTGTTTACAGTTATGGTAAGTCTACAAAAGCCAATGATAATAATCTTAGCGATATAGCGTTGATTAATATTGAAACAGGAGCAACTAAAGACATTGCGAATACACCAGCTGGTGAGTCTACTCCGCAGTTTAGTCCCGATGGGAGTTTGATAAGTTATTATTGCACTGAGAATCCTAATGATTGGCCGGGTGCAAAACATGCAAAAGTTTATGCTTTAGCAGATGGAAAAACTTGGCGATTAAAAGCAACACCCAATGAAGATGGAAGTATTTTGGGTTGGACAGCAGATGGAAAAAATATTGTCTGGTCGGAGACCAATAAAACATTGACGAGTATTTACACATTAAGTGTGGATGGAAAAAATATTACTGAATTAAGTAAGGGTGAAAAAAATTATATAGG
>NZ_JBIIPN010000157.1:0-5377 GCF_044342615.1 Daejeonella sp.
CAGATCGTAATGTGATGGTGGGAAATTGGTTAAACGGTGCCTTTAATACTTTCTATAGTTCTGCTGTTCCACCACTTTTAGGCGTATTAGAGAATACTAAGCCTGGTGGTATATCTGATAATCCTGCTGCATTTGCGGTTGCAAATATCTGGAAGGTACGTATGTTTTTACCTAGAACGGATTATTGGGGTCCAATTCCTTATAGTCAAATAGGTAATGCATCAAGGCAAGTAGATTATGATTCTCAAGATGTTATTTATAAAGACTTCTTAACATTATTAACTAAAGCTGTTAAGGACCTTCAGCCATATAAGGGAACAACTATTGCTTTGTACGGTAATAATGATCAAATTTATGGTGGAAACGTTGATCTCTGGATTAGATTTGCAAATACTTTGCGCCTTCGTATTGCTATGCGTATGTCTGGTGTGGAGCCTGTATTGGCAAAGACAAATGCTGAAGAAGCTATAAAAGGTGGTGTTTTGGAAACTAATGCACATGATGCTTTCTTAAAGGTTACTGCAAACTCAATTAACACACTTAACCAAGCTACCGCATGGAATGAGTTCCGTATGAGTGCTGCAATGGAAAGTGTATTAAAAGGTTATAATGACCCAAGAATGTCTAAATTTTATGCTCCTGCTTCTGCAACCGGACAATTCAAAGGATTGCGTAATGGATATAATCAAGTTGAACTTGGTTTAACTGCAAACCTACAAACAAATGTTTCTAATGTTGCAGCTAATTTCCTTCCTGCAAATCAAGCTACTCAGCCTTTTGGTATCATCATGGCTTCTGAAGCATGGTTCTTAAGAGCTGAAGGTGTGTTAAAAGGATGGGATATGGGTGGTGGTACTGCTAAAGAATACTATGAGGCAGGTATCAATGCTTCAATGCGTCAATGGGGTATTGTTGATGCTGTTGCAATTGCTGCTTATACTGCAAGTACTTCTGTGCCAGTTGCATTAACTGATGCTGTAAATTCTCCTGCAATGACTGATATTCCTGTTTTATGGTCTTCAGATGCTACAAAGCATTTAGAGCAAATTCATACCCAAAAGTGGCTTGCTTTATGGCCTGATGGTCTTGAAGCATGGGCTGAATACCGTCGTACAGGTTTCCCTAAACTTTATCCAAGAATTAATTCTGAAAGTTTAGTGGTTGCAAAAGATGGTGTTGTTCGTCGTACTCCATTTACAATTGGTGAATTACAAACTAATCCAAAAGGAGTTGCTACTGGTGTCACCAAATTAGGTGGTACTGATAATGAAGCTACTCGACTTTGGTGGAATAAATAATTTCATCTTATAATTTTAACAAGAAAGCCATCTCTTAAATATTGAGGTGGCTTTCTTGTTTTACAAATATTTTTGATATCCTATTTGTAATATTAAATTTATTCGTTCTTATCAGAATGATATTTTATGATTCTGATGCCCTTTTGTTTTTTCTTTCCTATATTTATTTTTATATCAATTGTATTGAAGTCCATCCTTTATTGTATTAGTCGATTTAATGATGGAATCTTTTTATTTGAAATAATTATTTATGCTTTTTTTTAGATTTTATATGTCCAAAGTTTTTTATTCATTAATTATAGCCATTTTTCTGTTTACTTCTTGCGGTAATAACAACAATAAATTGTTCACTCTTCTTGATAAGAGCGACACTGGCGTTGAATTTAGAAACATGCTTGTTGAAGGGGATGAACTAAATGTGATGAATTATTCTTATTTCTATAATGGTTCTGGTGTTAGTGTTGGTGATATTAATAACGATGGCTTACTAGATGTATTTTTTACCGGTAACATGGTGAAAAATAAACTATATATAAACAAGGGTGATTTTAAATTTGAAGATATTACATTAAAAAGTGGGATTTCATTGTTAGAGGGATGGTGCACAGGCTCAACTATGGTGGATATTAACGGTGATGGATTTTTAGATATTTATGTTTCAAGATCTGCAGATATAAATCCAGAAAGAAGGAAAAATCTTTTTTTTATTAATAATGGTGATTTAACATTTACTGAACGAGCCGAAGAATATGGGCTAGCCGATGACGGATATTCAACACAAGCATCATTTTTTGATTTTGATAAAGATGGTGATTTGGATATGTTTCTTATCAATCATTCTTTGCAACAATACAGCACTGGTGTTCAAGAAAATTTACAGTTACGAAAACTTAGAGATCCAAACTTTGCTACTAAGTTATATCGTAATGATAATGGGTATTTTAAAGATGTGAGTATTGAAGCAGGTATCACTTCTAATGTGTTAAGTTTTGGTCTTGGTGTAGCTATATCTGATGTTAATGAAGATAGCTGGCCTGATATTTATGTTTCTAACGATTTCAATGAACCAGATTATCTTTTTGTTAATAATGGAGATGGAACATTTACAGATAAATTGACTGAATCGATGGATCAGATATCGATGTATTCAATGGGATCAGATATTGCTGATTATAATAATGATGGCCATACGGATTTAATAACTCTTGATATGTTGCCTGAAGATAATAAAACACAAAAAATGCATTCTGGATCCGAAAATTTCGATAAAATGCAGTTTTTGTTTAACAAGGGTTTTTATTATCAGTTTAGTAGAAATATGCTTCAGAAAAATAATGGTGATGGTACTTTTTCTGAAATTGGACAATTAGCAGGCGTATCTAATACAGATTGGAGCTGGTCTGCTTTGTTTTCTGATTTTGATAATGATGGGAATAAAGACCTATTCATCACTAATGGTTATGTTAAAGATTATACAGACATGGATTTTCTTAAGTTCACCATGGATCAAACTATTAAATCTAGGCAAGTAGGAAAGGAAACTTCTGTGAAAGATTATATCGAAAAAATGCCCACTATAAAAATGCCCAATTATGCTTTTCAGAATATAGGAAATGACCGATTTGTTAAAAAAAATATAGACTGGGGACTCGATCAATCCGGTATTTCATCCGGAGCTGCCTATGCTGATTTGGATAATGATGGGGATATGGATTTAATCGTTTCTAACATCAATGATTATGTAAGTATATATAGAAATAATAGTGATAAAATTAAGCCTAACTCTTACCTAAAAGTAAAATTAAAAGGAGATAAGAATAATTCACTCGGTATTGGTGCTAAGGTTATTGCTTACAGTAAAGGAAAGAAATTTTTTCAGGAACAATTTCTTTCACGTGGTTTCCAATCTTCTATTGATCCGATTTTAAATTTTGGTTTAGGTGAGATAAAAGTTTTAGATTCTTTAATAGTTATTTGGCCAAATGATAATATTCAAAAATTAACTAATGTAAAGGTTAATCAGACCCTTACCATTGATTCTAAAAATGCAGATATTGAGTTAAAGTCTATGGTTAAAGACGCTACTATTCCATATTTCTCTGCTTCCTCACCAATTAATCATCCACATGTTGAAAATTTATTTAATGATTTTACTGTTCAAACTTTAATGCCAAATTACTTATCAAGACAAGGACCCTGCATGGCTAAAGGAGATGTAAATGGTGATGGCCTTGATGATTTATTTATTGGGGGTGCTGCTAATCAGACTGGGGCATTATTTATTCAAACTCAAAATGGCCAATTCAATAAAAAATCTTCATCTTCTATTGATGTTGATGCTCTATCTGAAGATACCTCCGCTGAGTTTCTTGATATTGATAATGATGGTGATCTAGATTTATATGTGGCAAGTGGTGGTTATGAATTTTCTTATGATAATAGTTTACTTCAAGACAGAATCTATTTAAATGACGGGAAAGGAAATTTCACACGAAATGTTTCAGCATTACCTAATATGTTGATTAGCACAGGAGTAGTTAAAGCTTCTGATATAAACGGTGACGGTTTTTTAGATTTATTTGTTGGTGGCCGACTTATTCCTGGGATGTATCCTGTTTCTCCTGAAAGTAAAGTTCTAATAAATGATAAGAAGGGTAATTTCTCTGATTTAACTTCCACTATTGCCCCTCAGATTAAAGAAATTGGAATGGTTACCGATGCTCTTTGGCTTGATTTAAATAACGATAAAATTAAAGACTTGATTATTGTTGGCGAATGGATGCCAATAAAGGTTTTTCTTAATAAAAATGGTAAACTTGTGGATGCTTCATCCAATTATATCAAATTTGCTTCTACAGGCTGGTGGAATAGGATTTATGCAGATGATTTTGATAATGACGGTGATGCTGATCTTGTCATAGGGAACTTGGGGCTTAATGCACAATTTAAAGCTAGTGAAAAAGAACCATTGAGCTTGTATTATAAAGATTTTGATGGTAATGGGTCTATTGATCCTATCTTTTGCTATTTCCTAGATGGTGTATCTTATCCTGCAGCGTCTCGAGATGATCTTGCAGATCAATTGCCCCAAATAAAAAATAAGTTCTTAGAATACTATAAATACGCAAATGCGACAATTACTGATTTATTCACAGAATCTCAATTAAGTGATGCAAAGGTTCTCAAAGCTGAAATTTTAGAAACGGTTTACCTTGAAAACACCACAAATGGATTTAAATTAAAGAGCTTGCCCATTGAAGTTCAATATGCACCTATTTACGCTTTAACATCGTTAGACGTCAATAAAGATGGTAAAAAAGATTTATTATTGGCAGGTAACAATTCTTCCACAAGAATAAAATTCGGACAATTTAATGCTAATAATGGGGTTTTATTAATTGGAAATGGAAATGGAACGTTTAATTATGTTCCACAAAAGCAAAGTGGCTTAAAAATTAAGGGCGATGTAAGAAGTTTAACAACAATTAATTCTACATCTAAGGCTAATGAAAAATTTATTTTCGGAGTTAACAATTCAAATTTGCAATTTTTAAAAATTAATTATTAAATTGATATTTTCTAGTTAGATTAATAAATAATGTTGTTTATTATTATTTTTTAGCCCTTTAAGCAATGGTTTTTATAAGATATAAACTCTTAGTTTTTATAATTATTCTATCAATTCCATTGTTTATTCTATCTTTTAAATCTAATTATTTAAAGCAAGATCCTTGGAAAGCTCCCGCTTTTGCCGACACAATAATTAGTCCCATGCCATTTTCACCACCATTTATTGCAGAAGGTGAAAAACTCTATAATACCTTGTGCGTTAGTTGCCACGGTCAAGACGGCTTAGGAAATGGCCAACCTGGTAGATTTAATATAGAACCAGCAAACTTTCATGATAAAAAATTTGTAAATCAAACAGACGGCTCAATTTTTTGGAAGTTGAGTAATGGTAAAGGTGTTATGCCAGCATATAATTTTGCATTATCCGAAGAAAAACGTTGGCAACTAATAGCCTATATTAGGCAGTTTGCTAAATATAGCGCGAACGTTAAATCTAAATCTGTCCCAAT
>NZ_JBIIPN010000159.1:0-5270 GCF_044342615.1 Daejeonella sp.
CTTTAAACGAACCATAAGTCCCGGACCTAAACGGAAGTATTTCTTAGTAGGCTCTTCCATAAAATCATCACGCTCAATCCAAAGCTCCGAACTAAATGGAATGCTACGCACACCTTCACCTCCTTCAACTTCAGGATTATTTTCACCCTCAAGCAATTCTGTTTGGCCTTTCGGATAATTAGTGATGATTAATTTTACTGGATCAATAACTGCCATTCTTCTCCAAGCCGACTTATTTAAATCTTCACGGATGCAAAATTCTAATAAACCTAAGTCAATTTGATTTTCTCGGCGGGCAACTCCAATTCTCTCACTAAAATTACGAATAGATAAGGGTGTATATCCGCGGCGACGTAAACCACTAATGGTAGGCATGCGTGGATCATCCCAGCCAGTTACGTAATTTTCGTTAACCAGCTGAAGCAACTTACGCTTACTCATTACCGTATAATTGATATTTAAACGGGCAAACTCATATTGCTTGGAAGGAAAAATATTTAACTGTTGTATAAACCACTCATAAAGTGGGCGATGGGGAACAAATTCAAGCGTACAAATAGAATGGGTAATTTCCTCAATCGCATCCGATTGCCCATGAGCAAAGTCATACATCGGATAAATGCACCATTTATCGCCTGTACGGTGGTGGTGAGCATGTTTAATACGATACATCAATGGATCGCGAAGGTGCATATTTGGTGATGCTAAATCAATTTTAGCACGCAAAACCTTTGCACCATCTGGATATTTTCCATCCTTCATATCTTCAAAAAGCTGAAGATTCTCTTCAATGCTTCTGCTTCTATTAGGGGTTGGCTTGCCGGGTTCTGTTGGACTTCCCTTAGCAGCAGCAATTTCCTCCGCCGTGCTATCATCCACATAGGCTAAGCCCATTTTTATTAGTGCTACAGCAAAATCATAGAGCTGATCAAAATAATCAGATGAGTATAATTCCTTATCCCATTCAAAACCAAGCCATTTTATATCCTCTCTGATGCTATCCACATACTCCACATCTTCGGTAGTTGGGTTAGTATCATCAAATCTTAAATTGGTTTTTCCATTATATTTTTTGGCAATTCCGAAGTTTAAACAAATGGATTTAGCGTGGCCAATATGGAGGTAACCATTGGGCTCTGGAGGAAATCGCGTTAAAATACGACCACCATTTTTACCATTGCTAAGATCTTCTTCAATGATTTCTTCTAAAAAATTTAATGATCTTTCTTCGCTCATAATAGATTTTACAGGCAACAAAAATAGCAAAATTTAAGTTTAGATTTAAGAATTTAGGAATGTGGCGATTTAATGCATTGATATTTTAATTCAATTGGCAATGCAAATTTCTTCTTACTTTTACTTTGTATAAATTATGATGAAAAAATGAATCGTCCAATACGAATACTTGTTGCCAAAGTTGGCCTTGATGGCCATGATAGAGGAGCAAAAATCATTGCCACTTCACTAAGAGATGCGGGAATGGAAGTAATTTATACAGGCCTCAGACAAACACCTGAAATGGTGGTTAATACAGCTCTTCAGGAGGATGTAGATGCTATTGGAGTTTCCATTCTATCTGGTGCACACATGACAGTTTTTCCCAAAATTATGCAGTTTATGAAGGAAAAAGGTCTAAATGATGTTTTAGTAACTGGAGGTGGAATCATCCCGGAAAATGACATGAACCTACTCCATTCAATGGGGGTTGGAAAGCTTTTTCAACCTGGAACAAATACTCAAGAAATCGTTTCTTATATTAACAATTGGGTGAAAGAAAACCGAAACTTCTAAAATTCGGATAGCTAAAACCCTTTATTTAAACCAATTATATTATGGATTTAACCAACCTACTCGTAGAAATACGCGATCGCATTTTATACATTACCATTAATCGTGAAAGTAAATTAAACGCTTTAAATAAACTTACACTTGCCGAGCTTCATGATGTAATTACCCAATCTTTTCATGATGATGCTGTTGGAGGAATTATCATCACTGGTGCTGGTCCCAAAGCATTTGTTGCAGGTGCCGATATCTCCGAATTTTCTGATTTCAATTCGGATGAGGCAAGAGAACTTGCACGTGAGGGTCAAACCAAAGTATTTGATGTAATTCAGAACAGTGAAAAACCAATTATTGCAGCAATTAACGGCTTTGCACTTGGAGGAGGATTAGAACTTGCCATGGCCTGCCACATTCGAGTAGCTTCTTCAACAGCAAAAATGGGACTTCCAGAGGTCTCCTTAGGTTTAATACCTGGCTACGGTGGCACCCAACGATTAAGTCAGCTAATTGGAAGAGGAAGAGCCTTAGAAATGATCCTAACAGCAGATATGATCAAAGCGGATGAAGCCTACAGAACCGGTTTGGTTAATCATGTAGTTGAAGAAGATAAGCTAATCCCCAAAGCAGAAGAAATACTTAAGAAAATTATGAGTCGCTCACCCTTTGCCATAGGATCAGCCATACGAGCAGTAAATGCTGCCTTTATTGAAGGTGAAAATGGATTTGAAGCAGAAATTACTGAGTTTTCAAATTGCTTTGGTTCTGACGACTTTAAAGAAGGTGTTTCCGCATTTTTAGAAAAAAGACCTGCCGAATTTAAAGGAAAATAGTATTTCTATCTTTTTTCCTAGGCAAGAATCTTTGTTATAAGTGTAGAAAATATTTCCCAATTGTTAATAATATTTATAAATTCGACTGGGTTTAGTCTATCTCAAATTAAAGGCTAGGCTTTTACTATGAATAAAATATTAATAATTGACGATGAGGTAAACATCGGCATACTTCTTTCCAAGTTTTTAACAAGAAATGGATTTGAGGTTAGTACAAGCACTACAGGTACAAATGCCCTCGAATTAATGACTAAAGAGTCTTTTAACCTAGTTTTATGCGATTATAGGCTTGAAGATACCGATGGAAGAGAAATATTAAGAACAATTAAAAAAACCTATCCTAATACAGGAGTAATCATAATAACTGGATACTCAGATATCAAGCTTGCCGTAGAACTTATAAAAATGGGGGCTTATGATTATATCACCAAGCCTCTTTATCCAGATGAAATACTAAATACCATCAACAAGGCTATTGAAACACAAAGGCTTATTAATCAGGTCAATAGCTCGCCTCTTGAAACAGAAAAAGATGATAAGGCAGAGCTGGCTTTAATGCCCGAAGAATTTGTGGTTGGTAAAGGCATAGCATCGCAAGAACTCTTAAAACAAATAAAGCTTGTTGCCCCTACAAATTTTAGTGTGATTCTAAACGGGGATAGCGGAACAGGTAAGGAGTCTGTTGCTAAAAGCATTCACTTTAATAGTAAGCGTAAAGATATGCCTTTTATTGCTATGGACTGCGGTTCATTAACTAGAGACCTTGCGGGAAGTGAATTTTTTGGTCATGAAAAAGGCTCATTTACTGGCGCGCTTTATACCAAAATTGGTCACTTTGAAATGGCAAATGGCGGAACTTTGTTTTTGGATGAGGTTGGAAATTTATCCTATGAAATCCAAGCCGCACTTCTTAGAACTGTCCAAGAACGAAAAGTTAAACGCATTGGTAGCACAAGCGAAATAGCCCTTGATGTTCGCATTATTGTGGCAACAAATGAAAACCTGAGTGATGCCATTCAAAAGGGTAGGTTTAGAGAAGATCTTTTCCACCGCTTCAATGAGTTTAATATTGTTGTGCCTCCACTACGTGAAAGAGGCAAGGATATTCTAATTTTTGCAGAACATTTTCTAGAGCAGACCTGTGAGGAACTCAATAGAAAAGTGCCAGTCTTTTCAGTTGAGGTTAGCGAATGTTTATTAGGCTATAGCTGGCCAGGTAATGTTCGTGAACTTAAAAACGTGATCAGGCGTGCAGCATTATTAAGCGAGGGAAATGTAGTCCAGTTAAAGGCCTTACCACTCGAAATCTCTACTTTTTCGAAAGGTGCCGACCTAGAAAATACACTTGAAGCAAAAATTGCTAAGAACTCTAACAAGTACGACCTCAAAAATGCTGCTTTAGAGGCAGAATATGAAACCATCTTAGAAGTATTAAAAGAAGTTAACTTCAACAAAACAAAAGCTGCCAAAATTTTAAATATTGATAGAAAAACTCTCTACAATAAAATGAAATTAATAAATCTGGAATAAAACCGAAAAGCCTTAAAACCTAATCATTTATTTGTTGTTCTATTAATAGAATAAATTGAATAATAATCAGGAAGCGAACAATATTGGCTTGATTATTGGGTTAAAATCTTAGGATTACTAACTGCATATTACTATGAACATCAATCCCTAATTGCTTGTTTCATAAGTATTTGCTGAATTAATTATGCCTAAGGTTTATAATTTTAGATTGAGAGAGAACTAGTAAATTTTATAATTTTTAACCAAAAAGAAGATCATGAGCGATAACACAAAAGTTTTAGCAGCCTTGTTAGCAGGAGTAGCGGCAGGAGTAGCAATCGGAATTTTATTTGCCCCAGATAAGGGATCAGACACCCGAGATAAATTAACAGATTCTCTAAAAAATCTGGGAAATAGCATAAAAGATCGAGCAGCGGATGAAATAAATAATTTAAGTAATTTCAAAGAAAAAGTTGTGGATGGTATTAAATCAACCATAAAAACAGCAGAAAAGGGGTACTCAAAAACTCGTCACGACTTTGATTCTACTTTAGATAAAACAGAGGGAGATTTAAATTCGATAATAAAATCTTAAATTTAAATTCTTATGGAAGAAGAATTTGAACATCAAAAGCTTATTGAAAAGGTTAGCGACTACGTAAACGTTCGTAAAGAGCTAACACTACTCAAGACTGTTGATAAAGGATCGCAAATATTTGCCAATTTCTTAAGCGATATCCTCGTGCTGGTATTTGCAATCCTAGCATTCTTGTTTGGTAGCTTTGCTTTAAGTTTTTACCTATCCGAGATTTTAGGAAACTCATACAGTGGATTCCTCATTGTTGCTGGATTTTATTTGCTAGTGGCGATTATTCTAAATTCCATTAAAGACAAATACCTCGAGAAGAAGATTATGAATGTCATCATCGCAAAGTTTTTCAGAGATAGAAAATGAGAACTAAAATTCAAAACATAGACGATTTACGAGCGGAAATTGAGCGCTTAGGTCAGGTCCGTGTAGAAATGGAGACTGATCTAAAAATTGAGGTAGAAAAAATCACGACTAAAATCACGGCCCCATTCCTTCTTTTAAACAAGTTAAGTCAGTTTTTAGGCCTTAGTAAAGGAAAGGAAGAAGGTAAAGAT
>NZ_JBIIPN010000053.1:0-17218 GCF_044342615.1 Daejeonella sp.
AATCGTCGGCACATGCAAATTTCAAAAATGCAATTATTGAAGCTCAAGAAGGGGATACCAAACTTAGTTTAAAGTCGCTCGTGCCTGTCCGTTTATTAAAAAATGATTTCTACTTGAAAGTTGCTCAGGCTGAGGCCGATGGCGCAAACCGGCAGCAATTAATGGATCTTTTAGGTAAGGGAAGGGCAAAAAAAGGAATGTTTAATGGCGATTTGGTGGAAGGTGAGCTTGAAATCGGACAGATTGCATCGGCTATTCATGAAGTGAAACCTGCTTCCCAAATTCTTAATGAGTTATGGACAGAATTTCTGATAGAGAAAGATCGATTGAGTGATTTAAAATTTTAATAGATGAAGCATTTAGATATTGTAGTGAGTGGCAAGGTTCAAAAAGTTTTTTATAGAGCCATGATTAAGGCTGTAGCCGACCAGCTTGGGATAAAGGGAACTGCGCTAAATAGGCCTGATGGGACTGTTTTTATTGAAGCCGAGGGGGATGATTTTTCTTTAGAGCTATTTCTAGAATTTTGCGAAAAAGGTTCAGATAGGTCGGTTGTAGAAAATGTAAGCCCCACCGAGGGCGAATTAAAAAACTATCGTAATTTTGAGATAATAAAGAAGTAATTTTATTCATGCTAAACCATAACCTCCTTGTCAGCAATTAAGAAATTTGCCGGTCAGACTGCGATTTACGGGTTTACCACTGTAATTACTCGTTTTCTAAACTTCTTTCTTACCCCAATTTACGTGGGGCTATACTCCCCAAAAGTTTATGGTATCTTTTCGGTGATGTATAGTTGGGCCTCCATGCTCAATGCTGTGCTGGCTTTTGGGATGGAGACTACTTATTTCCGCTACTTAAATAAGTATGAAAACGACAAGCAGAAGGTGTATAATAATACCTTTTTTACGATTTTCATGTTGGCATTAATATTCCTGCTTTTTAGTGTTCTATTTGTAGATGATATTGCAGCCTGGATGCAAATGGGGGATGTTTATGATCCCGATTATGCCCGATATATCAATTATTTTATTTATATTCTTGTACTTGATGCCTTGGCAGTTATTCCTTTTGCCAAATTAAGAGCCGATGGGAAACCTATCCGCTACAGCTTCATCAAAGTGCTTAATATTTTAACTTTTGTAGGATTTAATATCCTTTTCATCTTTATTTTACCCTTAATTATAAAAGAGAATTGGTATGGCGCAGAGTTTATAAGTTCTTGGTATAGAGATTCTTGGGTTGGATATGTATTTATTTCAAACCTAATTGCGAGTTTGATAACCCTCTTACTTTTACTACCCGAGCTATTTAAATTAACATTCAGTTATGATTTTAAACTGCTCAAAGAGATGTTCATTTACAGTCTGCCAATTTTAATTGCCAATATCTCTTTCATCATTAATGAAAATATCGACAAGGTTTTTTTAGGAAAATTATTGCCTCCAGGAATATCTGATCAGGAGGTTGGAATTTATGCTGCATGTTGCAAAATCGCTATTTTTCTAAGCATTTTTATCAACGCATTCCGCCTAGGGGCTGAGCCATTTTTCTTTAGCCATGCTAAGAATAAAAATTCGGGCGAAACCTATGCCAAAATCATGAACTATTTTGTGATTGCTGTATGCTTAATCTTTGTTTTCCTGGTAGCCAATATTGAACTTTTGAAGTATTTTATCAAGGGTAAAGATGCGGCAGAACAGGCTATGTATTGGTCGGGATTAAAGATTGTACCTATTTTACTATTCGCTTATGTGAGTCTTGGAATCTATATCAATCTTTCCATTTGGTATAAATTATCTGATCAAACACGCTATGGTTTATATATATCGGGTATTGGGGCGATTTTAACAATCATCCTAAACCTAATTTTTATTCCGCAATACGGCTATTTAGCTTCCGCTTGGATTTCACTTACTGCCTATACGGTGATGATGGTGCTTTCTTATATCTGGGGGCAAAGAAATTATCCTATTCCATACAATCTCAAAAGGAATTTGGTCTATCTGCTAAGCTCCCTTTGTATTGTTTTTGTCGCATTTGTAGTATTTGACCGTAATTTACTCATTGGCAATGCCCTCTTTCTTATATTTGCCGGAACAATAATTTTTATTGAGCGTAAAGAGTTAAAAGCAATTTTCGGCCTAAAATGACAATCAGGATAATAAATAAATCGCAGCATCCACTACCAGCCTATGAAACTTTTGCTTCGGCTGGCATGGATTTGAGGGCAAACCTAAGCGAGCAAGTGCTTTTAAAACCTATGGAGCGTAAATTAGTCCCAACAGGTTTATTCATCGAGCTACCCCTAGGTTTTGAGGCCCAAATCAGACCTAGAAGCGGTTTGGCATTGAAGCATGGCATTACAGTTTTAAACTCTCCTGGTACCATTGATGCCGACTATAGAGGTGAGATAAAAATTTTGCTTATCAATTTCTCTGATATCAATTTTGAGATTAACGATGGCGATCGAATTGCTCAAATGATTGTTGCCAAGCATGAGCAAGTAGATTGGGAACTTGTTGAAACATTGTCCGAAACACTTCGTGGTGCTGGCGGTTATGGCCATACCGGATTATAAATTGACATGAAAAAGGCAGGATTTCTGATTTTCTTTTCGATTTGTACGTCATTATTTGCTTTTTCGCAAAAAATTGAGTATATTAAGGAAAAGACTGATCCGCCTTCTAAGAAAATCTTAACTTTTAACGATAGTTTGGAGATTAAGAACAGCTTTTTTGCGGGACTCCAAGAAAAATTAGTCTTGAATTATCCGCAGTCTACAAGTCACTTTGAAAAAGTTCTTAAACTCGATCCTTCCAATCACGCCGCCCTTTTTGAATTAGCCAATATCAAGTTGGAGGAGAATAACTTGCCTCAAGCAGAAGAATTGATTAAAAAGGCTATTAGCCTCAAATCTGACAATGAATGGTATTGGATTTCATTGGCCGAGATATATAAAAAGTCTCAAAAAATAAATGAGCTTATTCCCGTTTTAACGGAAGTTTCGAAGCTTGCTCCAAAGCAGGAGGATTATTTTTATGATCGTGCAAATGCCTATCTTCTTCTTGAGCAGTTTGATAATGCATTGGCGACTTATCGTGAGATTGAGGACAAGTTTGGCTCTTCGGATGAAATTATTTCTGTTCGGCAGCGAATTTTATTGCAAAATGGGAAATATGAGGAGCTAGAGAAAGAGCTTAATAATCAGATTCTTAAAAATCCTCAAGAGATAAAAAATTATATCTATCTAAGCGAGGTGATTGTTAAATCAGGTAATCGTAGCAGGTCCATTGATATCCTGCAAAAGGCAAAAACTCAATTTCCTTCAAATGGCATGCTTCGTTTAGCGCTTGCCGATCAATTTACTGCATTAAAACAGATGGAAAATGCATTTATAGAGCTTAAAGTAGCTTTTGAAGATGCTAATTTAAACATTGATGAGAAGGTAAGAATTGTACTTTCATTTTTCCCCATGTTTGCTGAGATGAAGGCTAGAGCTTATGCCAATGAACTTGCTTCAATTACAGTGAAAGTTCATCCTGGTGAAGCGAAAGCTTTTGCGCTTCAGGGTGATGTGCTTTTTCAGGAGCGTAAATTTGAGGAAGCTCAAATCTCATATAAAAAAGCTTTAGAAATTAATGATCAGGTATATCAAATTTGGGAACAATTATTGAGTATTGAGCTTAATCGGGGCGATTTCAAGGACTTAATTGAAGATGGAAATAAGGCTTTAACCATTTTTCCCAATCAAGCCAATTTATATCTTTACACCGGGATTGGCTATGCTCAAGTTAGTAATCATGAAAAAGCAATTGTATTTTTAAAGGGGGCCTTGGATCTCGAGCCGAGTGATAAAGAAATAGTGGTGCAGATTTATTCGAGTTTGGGAGATTCGTACAATGCTTTAAAAAAGTTTAAAGAATCTGATGATGCTTATAATCGCGCGCTTGTGCTTGATCCCAATAATTCCTATGTGTTAAATAATTATGCGTATTATTTATCGTTAAGAGGAGAGAAGCTTATGGAAGCGGAGGAAATGTCGAGGAAGTCATTAGAGCTTGATCCTGATAATCCCTCTTCAGAAGATACCTATGCTTGGATTTTATTCCGCTTAAAGAGATATTCGGAGGCAAAAAAATGGATTGAAAAATCAATTCAAGGGAAGCCTGAAAATAATGCGACCCAGCAAGAACATTATGGAGATATTTTATATTTCCTTGGGGATGAGATGAATGCGATTGAAAAATGGAAAAATGCGAAGGCTCAGGGTGGTGGATCAGAAAAATTGAATAAAAAGATAGATGAGAAAAAATACATTGACTAAACTAATCTGCGGAATTGCATTATTGGCATTTTTTGCATCCTGTAAGGCTAAAAAAGAGCTTTTACCGGCTTCTCTTATTCCAAAAGTGATGGCAGAAGAGCCTAAGTCTGATTTATCAAAAATCACTAAAATTAATGCGGTAAAACAGATGAACACTGTTTTTAATACCCTTTCGATTAAGGCAACAGCCAATTTAAATATTGATAATAAAAACAATGAGGTAAATATGAATATCCGAATCAGAAATAAGGAAGTGATTTGGGTATCTGTAACGGCTATTGCTGGCTTGGAAGTTGCTCGTGCATACATCACGCCAGATAGTGTTAAAATTTTAAACCGTTTAGATAATATTTACATTCAGAAACCATTTAGCTATATTTATGAGTTTACCAATGAGCGCATCACATTTAAAACATTGCAGTCTGTTTTGCTAGGAAATGCAATAGATGAGTTTATTAGTGAGGATACAGCTTTAAATATAGAAGGAGAAAATACTTTATTGAAAAGCGTTTTTACCTCCATGATTTATAATTTTAAGGTTGATTCACAGAATAAAGTATTAATAAATCAATTGAATGATTCTGAGGCAGGGCAAGAGCTTTTGGTGAATTATTCTAATTTTATGTCTATTAATGAGCAATTGATACCTCAATCAGTAAGCATGAATTCGAAGGCAAAAAATAAGGCTATTAGTCTGGATCTGAATTATTTAAAGGTAGATATGGACACCAAATTTGAGTTGCCTTTTAGAGTTCCAGAGCGCTTTTCGATAAAAAATTAAATACATTTGTTAGAATGAAGAGTTTAAAGTGCATTTTTTTCTTGTTTTTCTTCTGCCTAGCTTCCCAAGCTTTTGCTCAGAGTAGTTCTGATCTTAGACGGCAAAAGGAGGCTTTAACGCGGGAGATAGAGTCACTTAATCGCAGTTTAAATCAAACAGCGAACAATAAGAACCTCTCTCTAAAGGAAATCAGAGCATTGAATGCACAGATACGTTTGCGTGAGAAAAAAATTAATGTCATTAACTCGGAGGTTAAATTGTTGGACAATCAAATTTCTGACAATACCAATACGGTTCGTTCGCTACAATCTCAACTAAATAAGCTTAAAAAGGAATATGCGGCCATGGTTTTATTTGCCTTCCGAAATCAAAGTGCATACAGTAAGCTGATGTTTATTTTTGCTTCCGACAACTTCAATCAATCCTATAAGCGCTTAAAATATTTGCAGCAGTTTAGCGAGTATCGCAAAAAACAAGCACGTTATATTGAAGGAACGCAGAAAGATCTCAATGTAAAAATTGTGGAACTTGATCGTAATAAGCAAGAGAAAAGTAGTTTGCTCTCTGATCAACAAAAGGAAAAAAAGACGCTTGGTATTCAAAAAAATAGTAAGTCGAAAGTTTTAAGTAGCTTAACCACTCAGGAGAAAAAGCTAAAGCAGGAGCTTACACAAAAGCAGAAAGAATCAGCCAGATTAAATCGTGCCATTCAGAATGCCATTAATCGTGAAATTGAGGAGGCTCGAAAAAGGGCTGAAGCAGAGGCTAAGGCTGAACTTGCAAAGGCTAAAGCAGAAAATAGAGCCGCTCCAGATGCAAGGCCAGTAGCGAGTGGCTCGAGTATTTTATCGGCTACGCCTGAATCGGCAAAGTTATCGTCCGATTTCCTTGGCAGCCGCGGTAATTTACCTTGGCCCGTTAGTAATGGAATGGTTATTGAGGATTTTGGGAATCATACCATCGGCCGAAATGTGACTGTTGAAAACAATGGTGTAGATATAAAAACGGCTCCAGGGTCGCAGGTAAGGGCAATATTTGCTGGTGAGGTTGCTGCCGTACAAAACATTTCGGGATCTTATGCAGTTTTAATCCGACATGGTGAATATTTTACGGTTTATTCCAATTTAAAAAGTGTTAGTGTATCAAGAGGACAGAAAGTTACGTTAAAGCAAAGCATTGGGGTAGTAATTACTGACCCCGTAGATGGAACAACTGAAGTGCACTTTGAGGTACGTAAAGGTGCTACCCCTCTGAACCCTGCAAGTTGGCTATCAAATTAATTTTTAAATTTAAGGTGTTTAAAATGCCTATATTTGTATATTGACCATTGTAATATGTATAATTCGATAATGTTATTTTTAAATATCGGCGGACCGGAGATGGTCCTGATATTTGTTGTTATTCTACTTTTATTTGGAGGCAAAAAGCTTCCTGAGCTTGCTCGCGGACTAGGGAAAGGATTGAGGGAGTTTAAAGATGCTTCGGATGGCATTAAGCGTGAAATCCATAATAATATCAATACCGTGACAGAGGCAGCAGAATTAGAAAAAGCAGCCGCTTCAAATCCTGTAAATAATTATCAGGATACGGAAAATAGCTATTCAGAATCACCAAATAGTTATGGTGTGCCTTCAGGTGGCGGGACTTATCCAGACATGGATGCACCAATGTCAGATAGCCATACTACAGAAAATAATTCAAGCGATGAAGCAGCTTCAGGTGAGGTTATGCCTGGCGAAAATGCTTCTGAAAACATAAAAAACGCACATTAAATAAATTATCATGTTAAATTCAATTTTATTGTTCATGGGACTAGGAGTTACGGAAGCAGTGCTTATCGTTGTGGTTGTCCTATTAATGTTTGGCGGTAAAAAAATTCCGGAACTTATGCGCGGATTAGGCAAGGGTATCAAGGAATTTAAAACGGCCTCAAATGGCGAAGGTGAAACACCTTCAAAAGACCAGGACGCTAAATAATTATATTGTGAATGATCTTTTTGTTTGTCATTTTTATGGCGATCAAAAGGATCATTTTGTCATTTTGCCTTTTGGGAATCTTTAGAGACGATAGAGAGCCAAACCCTGGCTGGCATATAAATGGAACCTCATTTCAAAAATGTGGATTTTCATATTTTTAAATTTCTAATCATATCAATAAGGCATGGAAGGTATTTCTTCTCTTTCCACTATTCAGTCGGCATTATTAAAGCAGGATCAAAACTTTACTTTACCTATTCTGCTTGAGTATTACTTAAATCGTATCGCCGAAAATCAAGATCTAAATGCCTTTGTGGAGGTTTTTGCCGATGAAGCACGCAATAAAGCCCAAATAATTCAGTCGAAAGTCAGCGCAGGTACCGCCGGGAAACTGGCAGGAATGATTATTGGCATTAAAGATAATATCTGCTTTCAAGGTCATCAAGTTACTGCTAGTTCAAAGATTCTTGAAAATTATGTTTCCCCATTTTCGGCTACAGTAGTTGAGCGAATCCTAGCTGAGGATGCCATTATCATTGGGCGACTCAACTGTGATGAATTTGCAATGGGTGCGTCGAATGAAACGTCATATTATGGTCCCGTGAAGAATTTTGCAGACCGAAAAAGGGTTTCAGGGGGCTCATCTGGTGGCTCAGCAGTGGCTGTACAAGCTGGATTATGCCTTGCGGCTTTAGGGACTGATACGGGTGGCTCTGTTCGTCAGCCGGCATCTTTTTGTGGTGTTGTGGGATTAAAACCTAGCTATGGAAGAGTTTCACGTCATGGAATTATTTCCTATGCCTCTTCATTCGATCAAGTTGGTCCAATTACAAATTGCGTGGAGGATGCAGCTCTTCTTTTAGAAATCATTGCTGGTCCCGATCAATACGATAGCACCGCTTCAAGCAAAATAGTTCCTGCTTATTCGGAGGAGCCTCAATCAAATGGGAAGCAGAGGATCGCTTATTTATCGGAGGCTTTGAGTTCTGCGGGACTAGATTCGGAAGTAAAGCAAGCTTTTGAAAGAAGTATTGCATTACTGAAGGATGCGGGGCATGTGGTTGAGCCGGTTTCTTTTGAGTACCTCGACTATGTAGTTCCAACTTATTATATTTTAACGATGGCAGAGGCATCATCCAATTTAGCACGATATGATGGTGTGCACTATGGGTATCGGAGCGCGCATGCTCTCGACTTAGAATCGACCTATAAAAGCTCTCGATCCGAAGGTTTTGGTGCAGAAGTTAAACGCAGAATTGTTTTAGGAACTTTTGTGCTTAGTGCGGGCTATTATGATGCCTACTATGCGAAAGCACAGAAAGTTAGGCGATTGATTCGTGATAAAACCGATGAGATTTTAAAAAAATATGATCTAATTATGCTTCCAACAGCACCTACACCGGCATTTACCATTGGTGAAAAAAGTGATGATCCTATCGTAAGTTACTTAGCGGATATATTCACTGTTCAGGCATCCTTAGCTGGAATTCCGGCTATTTCATTGCCTTCAGGCAATAATAAAGAGGGTTTACCGTTAGGGATACAGTTTTTAGCTCCCCGTTTTGGCGAGAGTAATTTGTTGAACTTTTCAAAAATGTACTGCAAGCTTGTATAATCTGAAAATAGGATTATACCAAAATAATATTCTTAAATTGTTAATTACCTTTAATCAAACCTATGCTTAAAACGGTATTTTCTCTGTTATTTTTATTTTTTCTCTCTTGTGGGATTTTGACTGCATCAGAGAATGATAGTCTTATAGTTTTCGAATCTAATCATCTAAATATCAATACATTACAGATAAATCAGGACTCAATTCCTAAAAGTGTTTTCATTGGAAATCCGATTGTCCCACTTTCTAATGGTATTTTTCAAACTAGGTTGGAGTCTATCCGTAAAGATGTGGATCTATCTTATAATGAGCATGTTCAGAAGTATATTGATACCTATTTGAAGAGAAAGGAACATATTGGTAAAATGCTTGGATTGTCGAAGTATTATTTCCCCATTTTTGAAAAGGCATTGAAAGAATTTGGCCTTCCTGATGAGTTGAAGTATATCACGGTTGTTGAATCAGCATTAAATCCCAATGCTGTTTCAAGGTCGGGTGCTGTGGGGCCTTGGCAGTTTATGTACACTACAGCCAAAGGCTATGGTTTAACAATGGATAGTTATACCGATGAGCGGAAAGATCCTCAAAAGGCAAGTCTTGCTGCTGCACAATATCTTTCTGATGCCCATAAACGTATTGGCGATTGGCTTCTGGCGATTGCTGCCTTTAATTGCGGTATGGGTGCCGTTACTCGTGCCATTGCTAAGTCTGGTGGCGTAGCTGATTTTTGGAAAGTCCGTCCTTTTTTGCCACTCCAAACGCAGAATTATGTGCCAGCTTTCATTGCTACAGTTTACACGATGAACTATCATCAGATTCATGAAATTGCTGAAAAACCCGCGGGCTTTAGTACTAGTACTGATATTTTTCCTGTGACTAAACGAATTTCTATTAGCAGTATCGCTAAAGCTACAGAGCTGGATGTGAATGAATTATTGATGTTAAACCCTTCTTATAAAAAGCAAATTATTAATGGAAGCAGTCTCCTGCCGATGCAATTGGTGGTTCCATCTTTCACAAGTGCGAGTTATTCGTCTCTTTATGAGTTGTTTAATGGTAAGGATGAGGACACAACTGCTAACTTAACCATTAGCGCGAATCCCGAGAATAAATTCAAAACTGAACAGAAAAACAATAAAAATTCTTATTTTCAATACATTGTGAAGGCTGGAGATACACTTTCAGGCATTGCTAGTAAATTTAAAGGAACTACAGTTGCGGGGATCAAAGTGCTCAATGGATTGAAAAGCACTGTGTTAAAACCTGGAATGCCACTCAAGATACCTAAAATCTAGTTTTATTAAGATTCATAATAGATAGTCAATGTTTATAACATCAGTATAGAAAAGAATTGTAATTTTGCGCCACTGATCAATTTCCAATTTAATGAGTAAGACTAATCGTAAACAAGACGCACTAGATTATCATTCACAGGGCCGCCCTGGGAAAATCCAGGTTGTACCTACTAAGCCTACAAATTCTCAACGTGATTTATCACTGGCCTATTCGCCAGGGGTAGCTGAGCCATGTTTGAGGATTGCCGAGAATAAGGAAGATGTTTATAAATATACCGCTAAAGGTAATCTTGTTGCTGTAATCAGCAATGGTACGGCCGTTTTAGGTTTGGGCGATATCGGTCCGGAGGCTGGAAAGCCAGTAATGGAAGGTAAGGGATTGTTATTTAAGATATTCGCTGATATTGATGTGTTTGACTTAGAATTAGATACCCAAAATATCGATGAATTTGTGATGATAGTGAAGGCTTTAGAGCCCACTTTCGGCGGAATAAATCTGGAGGATATCAAAGCCCCTGAATGCTTTGAAATTGAAAGACGCCTGAAAGAGTGCATGTCAATCCCAGTGATGCATGATGATCAACATGGTACTGCAATTATTTCTGCTGCTGCCTTGATTAATGCTTGTGAGCTTCAAAAGAAGAAACTTGAAAAAATTAAGATTGTTGTAAATGGGGCAGGTGCTGCAGCAATTTCATGTACCAGACTTTATGTAAGTCTTGGTTGTAAAAAAGAAAATATTGTGATGCTCGACCGTTCGGGCGTTATTCGTAATGATCGCGATAAGTTGGAAGGTACTAAGGCCGAATTTGCTACCAGTCGTAAGATTGATACACTGGCTGATGCGATGAAGGATGCGGATGTATTCATCGGTTTATCATCACCAGATGTTTTAACCGCCGAAATGCTTAAAACAATGGCTAAAAACCCTATTGTTTTTGCTATGGCAAACCCTGATCCCGAAATTGCTTATGACCTTGCTATAAAAACAAGAAAAGACATCATTATGGCTACTGGCCGTTCTGATTATCCAAATCAGGTGAATAATGTTCTTGGTTTTCCTTATATTTTTAGAGGTGCCTTGGATGTTCGTGCAACGGGTATCAATGAGGAAATGAAAAAAGCAGCAGTAATTGCTATTGCTGAGCTTGCCAAAAAGAATGTTCCAGAAGCAGTAAATCTTGCTTACAATTCCAAAAATCTGAAATTCGGTAAAGATTATATTATTCCTAAGCCTATTGATTTGCGACTTATTACTTCGGTATCGCCGGCTGTTGCAAAGGCGGCAATGGACTCAGGTATAGCTCGTAAGCAAATTACAGATTGGGAGGCTTATAAAGAGGAGTTAAAAAGCAGACTTGGCTTAGATGATAAATTATTGCGTGCAATTACCAATAAAGCTAAATCGTCGCCAAAGCGTGTTGTATTTGCTGAAGCTGATAACTATAAAATATTAAAAGCTGCTCAAATTGTTCGTGATGAGGGCATTGCTATTCCTATTTTATTGGGAGATAAAGAAAAAATCTTCAACATAATGTCGGAGCATGATCTTGAGCTTGATGGCGTAGCGATTATAAATCCACTTGATGATATTAATACCTGCGTTAAATACGCCGAATTTCTTTATGAGAAGCGCCAGAGACGAGGAATAACACTCTTTGAAGCAAAAAAGTTGATGAGAGATCGCAATTATTTTGGTGCTGCAATGGTGCAGTTTGGTGAGGCTGATGCCTTGATTTCAGGTTTAACCAAGGATTATGGATCAACGATAAAACCTGCTCTTCAATTAATTGGCATTGAAGAAGGTGTAAATAGAGTGGCAGGAATGTACATGATGCTCACAAAAAGAGGTCCTGTATTTTTTGGCGATACCACGGTAAATGAGAATCCAACAGTTGATGAATTGGTTGATATTACAGCTTTGCTTGATCATTCTGTGAAGCGATTTAATATTCAGCCTAGAATTGCCATGCTTTCTTATTCAAATTTTGGTTCTAACGATGGAATAGTGCCACAAAAGGTACGTCAAGCCGTAAAAATACTTCATGAGCAGCGTAAAGATATCATTGTAGATGGTGAGATGCAGGCTAATTTTGCCATGAACCCTGACCTTTTAAAGGATAATTACCCTTTCAGTACTTTGGCTGGTTCTCCTGCCAATGTGTTGATTTTCCCAAATCTGGAATCTGGTAATATTGCCTATAAATTACTACAAGAATTGGGTGGAGCAGAAGCAGTTGGGCCGATTTTACTTGGTTTAAATAAACCGGTTCATATTTTACAGTTAGGGAGTTCGGTGCGTGAGATAGTAAATATGGTAACCATTGCTGTGGTTGATGCTCAAACTAAAGAAGACCTGAAATTGCCAGTTGTTAAACGAATGAAGGATGTGATAAAAAGAGTGCTAAAATCAAAATGACCGCTTTTTTAGAAATAATTTTAACTTAAACTAAACATTTTTAAGATGTATGCGTATATAGATGGTAAATTAGTATTTAAATGTCCTACCTACGTAGTTATTGATGCGGGAGGTGTGGGTTATCAAATTAATATATCATTAAATACCTATGGGTCTTTACAAGAAACAGAGCGTTGTAAATTATACACTTGGCTTCATGTTAAAGAAGATGGACATACTTTGTATGGCTTTCATGATGAAGGTGAGCGTCGTTTGTTTTTACATCTTATTTCGGTATCCGGAATTGGACCTAATACTGGCAGAATGATTTTATCATCAATTACGCCGGCAGAGATACAAACTGCAATAGTGAAGGGGGATGTTCCTTTAATTCAAAGGATTAAAGGAATTGGGCCTAAATCTGCACAACGAATGATTTTGGAGTTGCAGGATAAGTTAAAGAAAGAGGGACCTGATTCATTAATCAGCATGCCAAGCCATAGTACTGCCAAGGAAGAGGCATTGTCGGCTTTAGTGATGTTAGGTTTTTCAAAGAGTGTTGCTGAAAAGGCTTTAGATTCGATTTTTAAGTCGGGACCTGAAGATTTATCCGTTGAAGTTTTAATAAAAACAGCTCTAAAGAGTTTATAATTATTTATAGATTGTTCGAAAATTGAATAGTGCAGCTACGTTTTGTTTCAAGATTTTTTCAAGTGTCTTGATTATGCTTTGTGCAGGGCAATCTTTTGCTCAAACTGTTCCTGCAAAAAAAGATACGTCTAAGCTGGTATATCCTTTTCAAGATTCAAAAGGTATAGAATTAAAAAAGCAAGCTGGGATATTTCTTCCCAAACCTTCTAATATCCAAAGGAGCATAGAATTTGATCCTATTTCTAAGCGTTATATTATTCGTGAAAAAATTGGCGATCGACTTTATCGCGCGCCTCAATATTTAAGTATTGAAGAATATCAGAAATATGAAAATCAGCTCATTAAACGTAATTATTGGCGTGAGTTAGCTGATTTGCCCCTTGCTGAGGCACGTGAGCCTGGCTTTATCCCTCCAGTAAAAATTAATAGTCGCTCATTTGAACGCATATTTGGAGGAAATATCATTGATATTCGTCCCCAAGGTTCTGCCGATCTTACCTTTTCTGGGCGCTTAACCCGCAACGAAAATCCGATGTTCAACGAACGTCAACGCCGTCAGGGTAATTTCGACTTCAATCAGCGTATCCAGATGAATGTGGTTGGGCAGATTGGTGAGAGAATGAAAATTGCTACTAATTATAATACGGAGGCGCAATTCGACTTTGAGAATCAGGTAAAGCTTGACTTTACAGGTAAAGAGGATGATATTATTAAAAAAATTGAGGCAGGTAATGTGAGTCTCCCACTGAGTTCTTCGCTAATTACTGGTAGTCAGGCGTTATTCGGATTAAAAACACAACTTCAGTTTGGCCGTTTAAATGTCACTAGTGTTTTTTCTCAGCAAAAGTCGCAGCAACGTGAAATAACCATTACCAATGGCTCTCAGCAGAATGAATTTGCTATTTCTGCGGATAATTATGAAACTAATAAGCACTATTTCTTAGCTCAATATTTCAGAGATAACTACAATAAATCGCTGCAAAATATTCCTATTAATAGTTCGCCTGTAAATATTACTAAAATTGAAGTTTGGGTAACAAACCGTGCAAATACAACATCCAATTCTAGGGATGTTTTGGCATTACTTGATCTCGGTGAAAACAAAGTTTACAATACTACGCAAGTGCAAGGTGGAGCCGGTTATTCAGCTTTACCTGCGGGTTTTGCGGGACCAGGCTTTGCACAGCAGTCGAATAATTTGTTGCAGGTGCTGCCTCCCGGGTTAAGGCAAACAAATTCTAACGATGCAAACTCCTTTTTTCAAACAGGACGCGGTGGAACGGACAATTTCGCCAAGCTCACTTTTGCTCGTAGTTTAACTGAAAGAGAATATATTTTAAACCCTCGATTAGGATATATTTCCCTCAATACAGCTCTCAATGCTGATGAAGTACTTGCCGTAGCATTCCGCTATACCATCAATGGTCAGGAATATCAAGTCGGTGAGTTTTCTACCGATATTTCTGTGAACAACTCCATTCCGGAAGTGCTTTACGTGAAATTATTGAAAAATGAAACCCTCAAAACCAGTCTGCCAACCTGGGACTTGATGATGAAAAACATCTATACTCTTGGCGCTTATCAGGTTAGTCGAAACGACTTTAAACTAAATATTTTCCGTCTTGATGAGGAAACGGGCGTTGAAAAACCTCAAATTACGGAAGGGCAAAACACAAACAATAAACTATGGATTCAAATGACCAATCTGGATAATTTGAATCAGCAGAACGACCGAAAGCCAGATGGTTATTTCGACTTTTTGGAAGGCATAACCATTGATCCGCTAAACGGACGTATTACTTTTCCTTTGGTGGAGCCTTTTGGTTCCGACCTTGCCAAGCGATTTAATCCAGTATCTGAAGCAGCGCTCATCGATAAATATGTGTACCAACCGCTTTATGATTCTACAAAGGTTATTGCACAGCAGTTATTTGCTAAGTTAAATAGATACCAGATTCGTGGTACTTATCAATCTCAGGGAGGATCTGAATTTCAGCTAAATGCAATCAATGTGCCTCAAGGTTCGGTGCAGGTTACTGCCGGTACTGTCCCGCTACAGGAGGGGGTAGATTTTACGGTAGATTATAATATTGGCTTAGTAAGAATCTTAAATCAGGCATTATTGAATTCTGGCCAGCAGATTAGAATCAAAATGGAGAATAATGAGCTTTTTGGGATGCAACAGCGCTCGCTCACCGGATCTAGATTTGATTATAAGGTTAGTAATAAGCTTAATTTGGGAGGTACAATCATGAACCTTACCGAAAGGCCACTCACGCAAAAGGTAAATTATGGCGAAGAGGCTATATCAAATACTATTTGGGGCTTTGACGTAAATTATAGCTCTCCTTCAAGGTGGCTGACTCGTATGGTTGATAAAATTCCATTTATCAATACTAAGGAAGCTTCAAGTATTACATTTTCAGGCGAATATGCTCAGTTTATTCCAGGACATCCTAAGGCCTTAAACTTTGCAGGCAGTAGAAATGGTGCTAGTTATTTGGATGATTTTGAGGCCAGTAGGTCATTAATTGATATAAAAAGTGCTATTCCTTGGCAAATTTCCGGAACACCACAGCTTTTTCCAGAATCTAACTTGAATAATGATCTTGCCTATGGATATAACCGGGCGAGATTAGCTTTTTACAATATCGATCCTATATTTTTTATCACAGGGAATACACTTACTCCCGAAAATATTAAAAGAGATAAAGACGAAATGTCTAATCACTATGTGAGGCAAGTATTTGAACGTGAGGTATTTCCTTTCAAAGAGTCGAATACCGGACAAGCCATTATTTTACCCACTTTCGACCTTGCTTATTATCCGAATGTTCGTGGCCCTTATAACTTTACTACTACTGGTTTAACGCCAAACGGTAATTTATCAAATCCTAGAAGCAGGTGGGGTGGTATATTTAGAAAGCTTGAAACTAATGATTTTGAGGCCCTTAACATCGAATTTATTGAGGTATGGATGCTCGACCCCTTTATTTACAAAAAGAATAGTCAGGGAGGTGATTTATATTTTAACCTAGGAAATATCAGTGAAGATATTTTGAAGGACGGCCGGAAAGCACTTGAAAATGGTCTGCCAGTAGATGGTAATCCCGCTAAAACTGATCAAACAATTTGGGGTAGAGTGCCTAAGCTTCAGCCTGTTATCCAGGCTTTTGATAATAACCCTTCCGCCAGGCAGTTTCAAGATGTGGGTATTGATGGATTAAGCTCAACAGACGAACGTCAGCAGTTTAGCTCTTTCTTGAATCAAGCTAAAGGTGTTTTAAGTCCACAGGCAGCAGCTGAATTGGAATCTGATCCCGCATCTGATGATTTTCAATATTATCGCGGATCTAACCTTGATCAGGCAAATGCCGGTATTTTAAAAAGATACTTAAAGTATAATAATACAGAGGGGAACTCCAAAACACCACAACAATCGCAGGAGCAAACTGGAATAGAAAATACAGCAGCAACTCCTTTTCCTGATGGGGAAGATATTAACCGTGATAATAATTCAACGCAGGCTGACGAGTATTTTCAATATAAAATATCAATTCGTCCGAAAGATTTACAAACTGTTGGAAACAATTATATTTCAGATATTCTTACAACTTCAGTGAAACTTGCTAATGGTAAACAGGAATCGGTACGTTGGATTCAATTTAAAATTCCTATTACTGAATATATCCAAAAAGTAGGGAACATCGAAGACTTTAAATCCATTCGTTTCATCAGAATGTTTACCACAGATTTTGCGGATACCACCGTCATGCGTCTGGCAAAATTACAATTGGTGCGTGGCGAATGGCGTAGATACAATGCCGAAAATAGTCCCGCAAAAGTTATTGCCGACCCTGCGCTAAACAATCCAGGTATTGATAACTCCACCATTGATGTAAGCACAGTAAATATTGAAGAGAATGGTAAACGTACACCAATTCCTTATGTGCTTCCTCCAGGGATTACGAGAGAGATTGATTTTACAAATTTTAGAGGTGAATCACGCCAAAATGAACAGTCGCTAGCCCTAAATGTTAAAAATTTACGTGATGGCTATGGGCGTGCTACCTTTAGAACTACATCCAACGATTTCCGATCGTACAGACGTATGGAAATGTTTATACACGCCGAGGGTAATCAGTTAAAAGACAATGACTTGCGTGCATTTTTAAGG
>NZ_JBIIPN010000054.1:0-17170 GCF_044342615.1 Daejeonella sp.
AAAAGAAAATCGATTTAATAAATGCGCAGCAGCTTCACGATCTGTTAATCCCGCATTTTTATATGGGAATTTAATTGCAGCTGGACTAGGTTTTATGTAGGCGGCAAACAATATCCCACAAAAAGCAAGCAAAAAGGGCAGAACAAAAATTTTAAGAATAGATTTATTCATGATTATCAGTCGATTTATATATCAGACTAATAAAGATAGCAAAGGATTAAATAGAAGGTATTATTTATTTAAATGGAATTAATTTAATCAATTATTTACTCCCACTTGACTGTACATCCACTAAATTATTTAATAAAGCCGTATCTTTGCAAAAATTTAAGAAGCATAATTCTGATATATATCAATGAGTAAAAGAGGTAGGGTTTTGGTTGCCATGAGTGGCGGAGTAGACAGTTCGGTGGCAGCAGTGATGCTTCACGAGCAGGGCTATGAAGTGATAGGCTTAACCATGAAAACCTGGGATTATGCATCTTCTGGCGGTTCATCAAAAGAAACCGGTTGTTGCAGCCTTGATAGCATAAATGATGCTCGCGCACTCGCCGTGGCATACGGTTTTCCTCATTATATTTTAGATATTAGAAGTGAATTTGGTGATTTTGTGATCGATAATTTTGTAGATGAATACCTTTCGGGAAGAACCCCAAATCCTTGTGTTTTATGTAATACACATATCAAATGGGAAGCTTTATTGAAGCGTGCTGATAAACTGGATTGCGAATTTATAGCCACTGGCCACTATGCTAATATTCGTCTTCAAGATAATGGTAGATATGTTATTTCTAAGGGGAAAGATGAGCATAAAGATCAATCCTATGTGCTTTGGGGAGTTTCACAAGAAAATCTAGCTCGTACCCAATTCCCATTAGGCAGTTTCGCGAAATCCGAAATTAGACAGATGGCCATGGATATGGGTCAGTTTGATTTGGCCAACAAATCTGAAAGTTATGAGATTTGCTTTGTTCCAGATAATGATTACCGTGCTTTCCTAAGAAATAAGGTAGAAGATCTTGATGAGCGAATCGGACCTGGAAATTTCATGCTTAGTGACGGTACCATTGCCGGAAAACATCAAGGTTATCCTTATTATACCATTGGACAGCGTAAAGGTTTAGGAGTTGCTTTTGGCCATCCCATGTTTGTAACCCGAATTTTACCTGAAAGTAATACGGTCATGCTCGGCACTATAGAAGAACTTGAGCAATCTGAAGCCCTTGTGCGAAATTTCAATTTGGTTAAGTATGAAAGCATTTCCAAGCCATTGGATGCCGTAACTAAGATTCGATACAAAGATTCTGGCGCTATGAGTACACTAATCCAAGAAGGTGATAAAATCAAAGTTAATTTCCATCATGCTGTTTCGGGTATTGCCCCCGGACAATCGGCAGTTTTTTATGAAGGGAATGATTTGCTGGGCGGAGGTTTTCTTGTATAATTTCTTGTACAGAAAAGATACACATCATAGAATTTTTTCTAAAAATTAAACAATTTTGACAAATTTGAGGCATTCTATGGCTTCCCTATTTGTCAATCCCTTTTATAATACCTTTATTTGCATATTATCACTGAATTGAATGGCTAAAAATTTACTAATCGTTGAGTCCCCGGCTAAGGCCAAAACAATCGAAGGCTACCTAGGCAAAGATTTCCTGGTAAAATCAAGTTATGGGCATATTCGCGACCTGATAAAAACGGATGATGCAATCGATGTAAGCCACAATTTTGAACAACGCTATGAAGTTCCAGCCGATAAAAAAGCGGTTGTTAATGAATTAAAGAAGTTAGCAAAAGATGCAGAAATGGTATGGCTAGCATCCGATGAGGACCGCGAGGGAGAGGCTATTTCATGGCATTTATTTGAAACTTTGGGACTTAAAGAGGATAAAACCAAGCGCATTGTTTTTCATGAGATTACTAAAAATGCCATTCTCAAAGCCATTGAAACACCAAGAACTATCGATTATAATTTAGTTTATGCACAACAAGCGCGTCGTGTTTTAGACCGACTCGTTGGTTTTGAATTATCACCAGTCCTTTGGAAAAAAGTTAAACCTTCCCTTTCTGCAGGGCGTGTACAGTCGGTTGCTGTACGTTTAATTGTTGATAGAGAGCGTGAAGTAAATAAGTTTTCTGCAACAGCCGCTTTCAAAGTTGTTGCCATATTTTATACTGATAAACAAAAGGAAGTCTTTCGTGCAGAACTACCCGAACGTTTCGAGAAAGCTCCAGAAGCAGAAAAGTTCTTAAATGACTGTATCAGTGCCATTTATACGGTAAGAAGCCTCGAAACAAGACCTACCAAGAGGAGTCCCGCCGCGCCGTTTACCACCTCTACTCTTCAACAAGAAGCGAGTAGAAAATTAGGTTTTTCGGTAGCTAGAACCATGCAGGTAGCTCAGAAATTATATGAAAGCGGAAAAATAACCTATATGCGTACCGATTCGGTAAACTTATCGGACACCGCTCTAAATGCTGCTGCAGCGGAAATAAAATCTGCTTACGGCGAAAAATATCATCAATTAAGAAAATTTAAAACTAAATCAGCAGGTGCTCAAGAAGCACACGAAGCTATTCGCCCAACCTATTTTGAACAACACAGCATTAGTGGCGATCCTTCAGAACAGCGTTTATACGATTTAATTTGGAAGCGCTCCATTGCTTCTCAAATGGCTGAAGCAAACTTTGAAAAAACAACTGCCAAAATCAGCATTTCTACACGTAGTGAAGAATTTATTGCTAATGGAGAAGTGATGAAGTTTGATGGATTCCTTAAAGTTTACATGGAGTCGAGTGATGAGGATGAAAGTGAAATCAACCTTGACGATGATAATGATAATTCTATCCTTCCTCCTCTAGCACAAGGTCAGACACTTAATTTACGTGAAATGAACGCCACAGAGCGTTATTCTCGTCCGCCAGCTCGATATACGGAAGCTAGTCTGGTAAAAAAATTAGAAGAGCTTGGCATCGGCCGACCATCAACCTATGCTCCTACCATTTCCACGATTCAAAATCGTGGTTATGTAGTTAAGGAAGAACGTGAAGGAAAACAACGTAATTTTCAAGTAATTAGCTTGAAAGATGGGCAAATTAATTCGGCAACAAAGACCGAAAATACTGGAGCAGAAAAGAATAAATTATTCCCAACCGATATTGGTGCCGTTGTAAACGATTTCTTAGTTGAACATTTCAAAGGCATTGTTGATTTTAACTTCACCGCTAAAGTGGAGAAAGAATTTGATGAGATTGCTCAGGGATTGAAAAACTGGACGGAAATGCTCCGTACATTTTATGATCCTTTCCATGTTGAAGTGGAAGCAACACTACTAAATGCCAATCGTGCTAGTGGTGAGCGTGAATTAGGCTTCGACCCTGAAACTGGTAAGAAAATATCCGTTCGTATTGGTCGCTATGGCCCATTTGTCCAAATTGGCGAATCTGCTGAAAATGAGGAAGATGAAAAGCCTAGATATGCAAGTTTGCGTTCGGGGCAAATGATTGAAAGTATCTCTCTAGAGGATGCACTAGATCTTTTCAAACTACCATTTCAATTAGACGATTATCAAGGAAAAGAATTAAGTGTTGGTGTTGGTCGCTTCGGCCCCTATATTAAATGGGGAGAAAGTTTCATTTCTCTACCTAAAGGTGAAGACCCTCTAGCAGTAAATTTAGAGCGTGCCATCGAAATTATTGATGAAAAACAATTGGCTGATGCTCCTATTGCTCATTTTGAAGGATTGCCAGTAACTAAAGGTAAAGGACGTTTCGGACCATTCATTAAATGGAATGATCTTTACATAAATGTTCCTGTGCGTTATAATTTTGATCATCTTGGTGAGGCCGAAATTAATGAGTTAATCAGCAAAAAGGTTGAAAAAGAGTCGAATCGTTTCATCCAGCAATGGCCAGCAGAAAAAATTGCATTAGAAAATGGACGCTGGGGACCATTCATTCGCTTTGGGAAGCTGATGTTGAAATTGGGTAAAAATCCAGCTACTAAAGACAAGTATACTGCAGAGGAATTAGCGGAATTGCCAATAGAAACTGTAAAAAAGCTAATTGAAGAGCAAATTCCTGATGCATTCAATGCAAAAGTGAAAAAGACAAGTAAAAAAGCACCTGCAAAGAAGAGTCCAGCGAAACGTCTTGTAAAAGCTAAATAATATTTTTTGAGTTTAAATGAAGACAGATTTACCGGAAAATATTGTTGAGCACGTTTCAATTGCTATCGTTTTAGATTCGGCAACACCAGAAGCAAAGCTTTGGAAAGTGTATTTGATCAATTTAAAAGATCAAGCCTTAGAAACAGTTTTAATCAGTTCTAAAGGTTATGGCGAAAAAGGTGGAGAAAAGATTAAAACATCTGTTTTACGCCATTCATTAGGGAATGTTGAAGCAAAATCATTTATCCAAGTTGAACTAATTGATGAACAGGTATTTGGATTAACCAACGAATATTGGTTAAGTTATTACCTGGGAAACCAAATTTATGATAAGAAATTTATCTTCGTACCAGAAAGTATTGTAGAAACTAATATGATCAGAATACCCCTCTTAAATAAAGCCGGGGTCATGATTGGCTAATCTAAAATCAATATTAATTCTTTAATTTATATCTTTAAAAGAATAATTTTATTATTTTAATTAAATTATTGATTAAGAATTCAAATTATATATTTTGAAATGGAATCAAATCAAACACTACCTATTTTAAGTGCTGAAGAGCAGCGTGTACTTGGATCCTTAATAGAAAAAAGCAGAACTACACCTGATTATTATCCAATGTCATTAAACGGGCTCCAATCTGCATGTAATCAAAAAACATCTAGATCCCCTATTGTACAATATGATGAAGAAATAATTGTCAAAACTTTAGATTCGTTAAAGAAAAAAGGATTGGTTTCAACGGTGACTGGTGGAACAGGTAGGGTTGTTAAATTCAAGCATAATTTAGGCATCGTTTTTCCATTAGTTCCTTCAGAATTATCAATTATTTGCATTTTATTACTAAGAGGCGCACAAACAGCAGGCGAATTAAATACAAATTCTGGCCGATTATACGAATTTGACTCACTTGATGAGGTTCAAAGCAGCCTTGAAAAACTTAGAGAAGGCGATGCACCATTTGTTAAAGTATTAGAGCGTCGTCCGGGACAAAAAGAGGTCCGTTATGTTCATCTTTTAGGAGATGTTCCCGAATATGTAGCAGAGCCTAGCAGCAACTTAAATACAGCATCTATGGAGATGCTAGAAAGCAGAGTTGAAACCTTAGAAAAAGAGCTCTCTGAACTTAAAGATGCTTTTAATAAGTTAATGGCAGAGCTTAGTTAAGCATTTATCCATTTTATATTAACTAATCGTACTGAAAAATGATTAGATCAATTAATCTATCCTCAAGATTTAAATATTTAATGGTTTTATTCCTAGCTATTTAAATAAAATATCTCCCAATAATTTAATTAAACATTGGTAGATATTTTCCAATCTCAATTGGAGCTTTCATTTTTTAGAAATCATTTTATTTATTGTATATTTAATGAAATAAGATTATTCTACATTAAAACGATATCAAATACAATTGCCGCATGGCAAATTAAGAATCTAAGTTTATTTAGATTTAATTCAGCTTTGCTCACTAAGCGATCTATCACCTTCATTCAAATTCATAAAAATAAACCTGAAAAATCATTTCATCAAAACGAAATTTAAAACCATCAATGAAAAATTTTAAAATATCAGAATTAGTGATTTTGGCAATCACCATATTATTAATCTTCGTTTCCGAATACTATTATCTTTTTGAGCATAATATTGAGAAAGCAATTTTTATAGGATTATGGCCACCCACTATTTTGGGATTATTAATTTATATAAACATTAAAACAAAGAAGTAAATGGAAAATTTAGATATATCAATTTTAACTTCAATTCTTGCTATCGCTTTCTTGGTATTTCTTGTGGCAACGTACAAAGACTTTAAAATAACTGATTTTAATCAAAACGACAATTCCAAGCAAGGCGAATAATTACCTAAAATTGGACAAATAAATAA
The DNA here is from genome assembly GCF_044342615.1 of Daejeonella sp. GTDB lineage: Bacteria > Bacteroidota > Bacteroidia > Sphingobacteriales > Sphingobacteriaceae > Daejeonella. The sequence continues at coordinate 6,062 of NZ_JBIIPN010000054.1, forward strand.
ATCAGTGCTTTCATTTTAAATTATAAGTCATTTTATAATTGAGTATTCTAATAAAATGAATTTATGCTAGAGTAAAAATGGAAGCCTATTCTATTTTCTTCAAATTAATAATCAAAATACGTTCACTAGGATAAAACCACCATTTACTCATTAAAATATTAAATTTGCATCGAATGTATTAGCTTAACATTCAGAAAAAATCTTTATGTTAGAAAATATTGATCTGCAACAAGTTATGGTACTGGATATTGAAACGGTACCACAATATCCATCATTTAATGAATTGCCGACAGAATTTCAGCAATTATGGGATCAAAAAACAAGGTTTCAACGTCGTGATGGTGAAACCCCAGAAGAGTTTTATGCTCGCGGAGGCATATTAGCTGAATTTGGCAAGATTATCTGTATTTCTGTCGGTATTTTCTCCACTAAAACAGAAAAGCTTAATCTTCGTGTAAAATCTTTTTATGGAGATAATGAAAGAGATGTTTTACAATTATTTATCGATCTTCTCAAAAAACAATCCGATAGCCTTATTTTATGCGCGCACAATGGAAAAGAGTTTGATTTCCCCTATTTATGCCGTAGAATGCTTATAAATGGATTGAAAATACCGGTTCAACTCAATCTTCATGGGAAGAAACCATGGGAAATCATGCATCTTGACACTATGGACTTATGGAAATTCGGAGATTTTAAAAATTATACCTCACTCAAGCTATTAGCCGCTGTTTTCGGAATCCCAAGTCCCAAAGATGACATAGATGGCAGTATGGTTAATGAGGTTTACTGGAAAGAAAATAATTTAGAGCGAATTAGAACCTATTGTGAGAAAGATGTAATCACCACAGCACGTATTTTGCTTAAATTTAAATCGGTCGCAAGCCTTCCCGACGAGCAAATTACTATTGTAAGCGAAAATTCAGCCTAAACAAAGCTGTCATTCCTATGTTATCAAATTGTTAGGAAGGCTTGTATTTATCTGCAAAGCCTTATCTTAGACCAAATCAGTAAAAAATGTCAAAAAAGAAATCAAATAGCTTTAACCTGGTACTCAACAAACTCATCACCGATGTATTTGAAAAATCAGGTAATAAGCCACTTAATTATAAACAGGTTGCTTCAAAATTAAACCTCCATGATGATGAATCAAGAGCATTAATTTTAGAGATCCTAAAAGAAGAAACAAAAAAGGGAGTATTAAACGAGCCTGAAAAGGGTAAATTTTTACTGAAGCAATTAAAAACTTTTGTAACGGGCAAGGTTGATATGACCTCCGATGGATCAGCTTATATTGTTAGTGAAGATGAATTTGAAGAAGATATTTATGTTGCGCCAAGAAAACTGCGCAATGCCCTTCATGGGGATATCGTAAAGGTTTATGTTTACGCTAAAAATAAAGGTCGTAAGAAGGATGGTGAGGTAGTTGAGATATTACAAAGAGCAAAAATGGATTTTACAGGTATTGTAAATCTATCCGATCGCTTTGCATTTTTCATTCCTGATGATCGTAAAATGCTTCACGATATCTTTATCCCAATTGATAGCTTGAAGGGTGCAAAAGATAAGGATAAAGCCATTGCCAGAATTGTAGATTGGCCTGAGGATGCAAAAAACCCAATCGGTCAGATCACGCATGTTTTAGGAAAACAAGGTGAAAATAATGCTGAAATGAATGCCATTTTAGTAGATTATGGCTTCCCTTTGGCTTTTCCAGATGAGGTTGAAAAGCAAGCGGAAGCTATTGAAGAAATTATCTCTGCAGATGAAATTGCTAAGAGAAGAGATTTCAGAAATGTTCTAACTTTCACCATCGACCCAATTGATGCAAAAGATTTTGATGATGCAATTTCATTCAGAAAGCTTGATAATGGCCATGTTGAGGTTGGAGTACATATTGCTGACGTATCTCATTATGTAAAACAAGGAACAGCACTTGATAAAGAAGCTTTTGAAAGAGGGACTTCAGTTTATCTAGTGGATAGAGTGATTCCTATGCTGCCTGAGCGACTTTCAAACGGCTTGTGTTCATTAAGGCCGAATGAGGACAAATTGTGTTTCTCGGCCGTATTTGAGCTTGATAATGAAGCTAATGTAATTGAGCAATGGTTTGGCCGGACAATCATTCACTCTGACACTCGATTTAGTTATGAAGATGCTCAAGAAATTTTAGAGAATAAAAGCGGCAAACACAGTGAGGAGCTTCTAAAATTAAATGAATTAGCCTATATCTTAAGAGAACGAAAGTTCAAACATGGAGCCATTAGCTTTGAAAGTGTTGAAATTAAATTTCGATTAGATGATCAAGGTAAACCTTTAGGTGTTTACGCCAAGGAGCGTAAAGATGCCCATAAACTTATTGAAGATTTCATGTTGCTTGCTAATAAAAAAGTCGCAGAATTTATAGCAAAAAAAGGCAAAGGAAAGCAAAAACTGACTTTTGTATATCGTTCGCATGATTCACCGAAAGAAGATGCCTTATTAAATTTTTCACAATTTGCGATGAAATTCGGCTATAAAATTGACACTAGCTCAGGTAGAGAAACCGCCAAATCACTCAATTTTTTAATGGCCGATGTAGAAGGTAAGAAAGAGCAAAATGTATTAACGCAACTGGCAATAAGGTCTATGGCTAAGGCGGTTTATACCACAAAAAAACATAGTCATTATGGCTTAGCATTCGATTATTATACCCATTTCACCTCTCCTATTCGCCGTTATCCGGATGTAATGGTTCACCGACTTTTAGAACTTTACCTTGCCGGTGGAAAAACCGTTTCTGAAGAAGAGTATGAGAAATACTCCATGCACTCATCACAAATGGAGAAAAAAGCTGCCGATGCAGAACGTGCTTCAGTAAAATATAAACAAGCAGAATTTCTTCAGAGTAATATTGGAATGGAGTATAATGGTATCATCTCTGGACTTACAGAATGGGGAATGTATGTTGAAATTATCGAGAATAAATGCGAGGGAATGATTCGTTTGCGCGATTTAAATGATGATTTTTATGTATTAGATGAGAAAAACTATTGCATTATTGGACAAAGACGTAAAAAGAAATATCAACTCGGCGATGAAGTGAAAATATTGGTTAAAAAGGTTGATCTAGCTAAAAGACAGATAGATTTTAGTTTAATTCGCGAGTAATGAATATTAAATATTAAAACAACATAAAAACCGGTTCTATCTAAAGAGTCGGTTTTTTTGATTAAAAATCTCAATAAATAAAACAATAATTTGCTTGTAACACTTCACATTAGTATATTTCTTTCTTATAAAAACAGATGAGGTATTTTTACTAATTTTGTTATAATCCTATACCTAACAAATGCATTCAATAGAACAACTCCAAGGCCTAATTAACAAGGCAATAAACGATACAAAATACACTGAAGAACCAGTCGAGCTTTATGAACCCATTAGCTATTTGATGCAATTAGGTGGGAAAAGAATGCGTCCTGTATTAGTTTTAGTATCTACGGAACTGTTTGGAGGTCAGGTTGAAAAGGCCCTAGATGCTGCAATTGGTATTGAGATCTTCCATAATTTCACTCTTATGCATGATGATATCATGGATAAGGCTCCGATTAGACGAGGCAAAGCAACTGTTCATGTAAAATGGAATGAAAGTGCTGCAATTTTATCTGGTGATGTGATGTTTGTTGAAGCCTACAAACTTATGATTAAGGTGGAGGATTCCATTTTAAGAGATGTATTAGCTATATTCAGTGACACCGCTTCTGGAGTCTGCCAAGGTCAACAAGCCGACATGAATTTTGAAAGCAGAAATGATGTTAGTCTGGCAGAATATCTAGAAATGATCCGACAAAAAACGGCTGTATTACTTGCTGGGAGCATGCAAATTGGTGCCCTGATTGGTGGAGCTCCAAAAGATCAGGCAGAATTATTATATGAATTTGGTGAAAATTTAGGTTTAGCCTTTCAGTTACAAGATGACATTTTGGACGTTTATGGAGATCCAGAAAAATTCGGAAAACAGGTTGGTGGAGATATACTTTCAAACAAAAAAACCTTCATGCTTATTAAGGCAAAGGAATTGGCTACTGGTAATATTGCAGACGAGTTAAATCAATGGATAGAAAGAAATGATAATCCTACAGCTAAGGTTGAGGCTATTACAAATATTTATAATCAATTGAAAGTTAGGAAACTAGCTGAAAGTGTAATGGAAGACTATGTTCAAACGGCACTTGATGCTTTAGCTAAGATTGAAGTTGAAAGCAACAAAAAGAACCTTTTAAGAGGTTTTTCGGAGCAATTATTAATTAGAGAGCAATAAAAAAAGCCCTAATTTTCATTAGGGCTTTCATCAAATTATATTTTAATATTATGCTTCTTCTGAAGGAGCAGCGCTATCATCAGCTTTCTTCTTTGCAGCTGGCTTTGCAGCAGCTTTAGGTGCAGCTGGTTTAGCAGCAGCTTTCTTTGCCGCTGGTTTTGCCGGAGCTTCTTCAGTTGCAACAGCTTCAGCCTTTGGAGCAGCAGCTTTCTTTACTTTTGCAGGTGCTGCATCTTCAACAACAACAGCTCTTGGAATGATAGAAACATATGATTTATCATCAGATTTCTTTCTGAAAAATACAGTACCATCAATTAAAGCAAATAATGTATGGTCTTTTCCAATTCCAACATTTTTATCAGGATGGTGTTTTGTACCGCGCTGACGCACGATAATGTTTCCTGCAATTGCAGCCTGACCACCGAAGATCTTAATACCTAAACGTTTGCTATGCGACTCGCGTCCGTTTCTGGAACTACCGGCTCCTTTTTTATGTGCCATTTTATTTTCTTATTTATGAATTGATAAACAACTCAGGATTTTAAACTTTAGACAAATTGATTTACGAAAAATCGTAAAACTTATAGAGTAATTTTAGTAATCTCTATTTTAGTGAACTGCTGACGGTGTCCGTTTTTCTTCTTGTAGCCCTTACGACGCTTCTTTTTGAAAACGATCACTTTATCACCTTTTAAATGAGACAGTATTTTAGCAGTAACTTTAGCACCCTTCAATGCATCAGCACCGATAGAGAATTTACCATTGTTCTCAGCTAATAATACGTTGTCAAATTCAATACTAGCGCCTTCTTCTCCTTGTAACCTGTGTACAAAAAGATATTGGTCTTTAGCAACTTTAAATTGCTGTCCGGCTATATTTACTATTGCGTACATTATTAATATATTTTTTTAAATGAGGTGCAAATATAAGGAATTATTTTAAATAATAAAAGGCTTTTAAAAATCTGTATAATAAATATGATGTTCTAAAGTCCCAATTTATTCCAGATCCCGATCTCTTACATCACTAATCATATTAGTAACCTCTGTAATTAGGTTTTTTACAGCATCATTTAACTTTGGATCTTTCTTATACCCAGTGTCAAAATTTATAAACTTTGTTTTGTCCTTATATTTAAATTCTAAATAATAGTGTGGGAGTTTCGCAGATTGTCCATCAGTATTCTCTCCTACTATTTGTTCCGGAAAATTCCAAAATCCTAATTCTGCTGCTTTTCTATGTAAATACAAGAAATCATCTTTACGAAGTTTTACTTTAGTTTTCACCAATGAATCTCTACTATTTACGTATTGATAATATCCTGTCTTTGAATCATATTGATTCACCAAACTATCCCCTAAGCCGTATTTGAAGCTAATTGACTCGAAATCAGAAAACCGATAAGGAGCGTTCTTAACCATGATGGAATAATAATAAACCATATAAATTAGAAACGGTAATATAATACAAACACCTAAAAATATCTTTTTCCCTTTATCACTCATCTTTTTTAATATATAGACAGATTGAAATTCTTTTAATTTAATGTTTCTCTATTTGATCTTCCAATTTATGGATTCTATTTTCATTTGGTTCTTCCAAATCATCTACTGGCGGATTAAATTCACCTTCCCACTTCGCAATAACAACAGTTGCAAGGCAATTTCCAATAACATTTACTGATGTTCTAGCCATGTCCATCAACTCATCAATACCTAAAATGATAAAAATTGGCCAAACTGGCATTCCGAAAGAAGCAGCAGTACCTAAAAGTATTACTAAAGAAGCACGTGGCACTCCTGCAACCCCCTTACTGGTAAGCATTAAGGTAAATACAATCAATAACTGTTGTCCGAAAGTTAAAGGCATACCAGCTGCTTGAGCCACAAATATTGCTGCTAGAGCTAAATAAAGCGTAGTTCCATCTAAATTAAAACTATATCCAGTTGGCATAACAAAAGCAACAATTTTACGAGGAACACCAATTCTTTCCATGGCTTCCATAGCTCTAGGAAGAGCGGCTTCAGAGCTAGTAGTAGCAAAAGCTATTGAAACAGGCTCAGCAATGGCCTGAAGGAATTTCTTGATAGGCAACTTAATTATTAAGGCAATCGGCAATAAAATACCTACTAAAAATACTATGAGAGCAACATAAAGAGTCAATAGTAATTGGAATAGATTTACCAAAATACCTAAACCCATATGACCAACAGTATAAGCAATGGCAGCACCTACCCCTATTGGAGCGAAATACATAATGATATTAGTAAACTTAAACATCACCTCTGAGAGACTCTCAGTTGCTTTTAACATTGGCTGACGTTTATCTTCACGAACCATTGCCAATGCAATACCAAATATGATACTGAAAATAACAATTTGTAAAACCTGACCTTCAGCAATTGATTTTGCAATATTCTCAGGGAAAATATGCAAAATAATATCATTAAATGTTTGTGGAGCAACCTTTTCAAGCTCCTCATGTGCACCTGGAGGAAGTTTAATGCCCATTCCAGCCTTCGAAATATTAATCGCTGCTAAGCCAATAAACAAGGCTATGGTAGTCACAACTTCAAAATAAAGTATTGATTTCCAACCCATTCTACCAACTTGCTTTAAATCCGAATGTCCTGCAATTCCAAAAACAAGAGTTGCAAACAATAATGGAGCGATAATGGTTTTAATCATTTTTAAGAATACCTTACTTAAAACTTGAAGCTTCACTCCTATTTCTGGAAAGTCATTTCCAATTTCGGCACCTACAACCATTGAGATTAATATCCAAGTGGTAAGCGACTTCTTTTTAAGTCCGTATAAGAATAATCCAGCAATAGCTAGCCACCTAGAGAACATAAGTGCTACTTCAGGAATAGCAATAATATTATAATGATCTAAGAAAGTAAGTAATGCAGAAAATGTGACTGCAATTAATGCAACGATTCCAAAATTTTTAAATTTCATAATATATGGTTGGCGTAATGAACAAAAGTAATTAATTAGATTTACCAAGCAAACGAAACAAGCACATGAAGCCAGAAAAATTAAGTGATTTTAAAAAAACATTATCGCGACTTAACACTTCGGAGCTAACAGAAATTTGTTTAAGGCTTGCTAAATATAAAAAGGAAAACAAAGAATTGCTCAATTATCTGCTTTTTGATGCACAGGAGCCAATGAAATATGCTGAAGATGTAAAAATATTCTTGACTGCAGATTTCGAAAGTATGCAGAGGCATTATTTCTACAGCACAAAAAGCCTAAGAAAAATTATTCGATTATTGAACCGATATGCCAAATATACCGGCTCAAAGCAGGTGGAAATTGAATTATCCATATGGTTTTGCAACAATTATCTCAATTATGTAGATTTAAAAACTAGCCATAAACCATTGCAAGCCTTATTAAATCGACAATTTGAAAAAATTATCAAATTAATGGATAAACTCCATGAAGATCTTCAATTTGATTATCAACAAGAATTCGAACAATTGATAATTAATGCCGAAAAAAAGGCAAAATGGATTAATAAAAACGAATATTTGTAACAAAAAAATCGAATTTCAATCTAAGAGAAAAATAAGGTTTGAGCAAAGAGTCGCTTTTTAAGGAAATTTTTGAGGCCAACTCCAAAAAGATATATCATTTATGTTATGGATATACTGGAGATGATGAATCGGCGAATGACCTCATGCAAGAAACCTTTATGAAGGTCTGGCAAAATCTTGATAAATTCAGAAATCAAGCATTAATTTCTACTTGGATTTATCGTATTGCTGTAAATACTTGTCTTTCCTATTTGCGCGTTGAAAAAAGGCATCCTAAAGACGAGCTCACCGATAATATTATAGAGACAAAAGGCGAAGAGATCTCAGAAAAAAACGAGCAAATTTCTTCTTTATATAAATGTATTGCTCAACTAGAGGAAAATGAGCGTATCATCATCACCATGGTATTAGATGAGCTACCATATGCTGAAATTGCGGCAATATCAGGCATATCCGAGGGAAACCTTCGAGTGAAGATTCATCGTATAAAACAAAAACTGACTGAAATTTATAATAAGTATGAAAGATTTTGAAGCATTGAAAGTTATCTGGCATAACCAGATTACGCTGCCGAAAGTCAGTCACGAAGATGTATTTAAAAAAATACGAAAAGCAAAAAATGGGCTGGCCAGAAGGCTGCTGATTGAAATTATTGGCATGTGCATCGCTACAACAGCAATCTTATCTGTTTGGTGGATTATTCCATTTACTATGTGGACCACCCATCTGGCCATGATCATATTTTTAGCGTGTTGCCTATATTATATAATTACGATAATTGGTAATTACCAGCAAATAAACTATGATAAACTAATAAATAAACCTGAAGATTATATTAATTATTTAAAAGCATATAAAGAAAAAAGGTATGTATTAAACACCCAAAAATACAGGCTTTACTCCATCTTTTTGAGCCTAGGTTTTTTACTTTATTTTATTGAAATCTCCTTTTTAATGCCAATTTGGCTAACAACTTTAGCTTTGGTGCTTACATTCTCTTGGATAGCTTATTCTTATTTTGTATTAATGAGAATTTATATCAAAAAAGAGGAATCTAAACTAGAAGGCATGATTCATAATCTGGAGCGAATACAAAAGCAATTTGAGGATAATGATTTGTAGATTTTTTAATTAATCTATATATACTTATTTAGATATTAGCTCTATATATTTAATTAGTTCACCTGCAATATTTTTCATACCAACATCTCCAGGATGATTTGCTACACCTTGATTAGAGATTTTTATTTTAGACCCATCTACAGAAGTAGTAATAGCACCTATTTCAGAAAGATTTTCTTTCGTATCTAACTGAGAAAGTGGCACAAATGTTATTTCATTAGCCACTGCACCGTTCTTTAAAATGTCATCTATAGCTTTATTTGTCCAAAATGTTCCAGTAATTAAAATCTTTGATTTAGGAGCTTTTGATTTTATATAGTTTATAAGAGTTTGTAACGATTTATCAAAACCAGATGGGTTATTCACATTTTCACCCAGTCTAATAATCACCAAATCTGGAATATTTACAAAATATTTATCGTAATCACTTAAATTAAATGTTTGATGAGAACCTTCCCAAGCTGATATATTAACAGGAGTTACATTACTATTAAGCTTAGATGCCATGATGTTTACATAATCATTTTCCTTTGAAGATGCAGCCATCCCATAATTTCCAAACCATCCAACTGATGAATTAGGAGGATGTATTGTAATACTATTGCCGAAAACAAGGATGTTTTTAAAACTTAGCAGAATAGGTTCTGTATTCTTACATGCCGATATTATTAGCAATAAAAATAAAACAATTATTCTATTCATATGATAATGAATTTAATATTTAAGTATAGATAATTAATTTAAGATAAATTAAATTTCTTTAATTATTCTTTTTATCATTTAAATTATCCTCTTTTAACTCCTTGTATTGAAAATTATTATTTCTCAAAACATATTCAATTTTACGAATCTCTCCAGTTTTTGTGCCTGTTGAATCATTCTTATTGTAAACTGGAAATTGACGCAATAATTTACCATCCTTTATATAAACGGAGTCGTTTCCACGGTAACCTTCATTTAATGAGGAACTTAATTCAGGGAAACGTAATTGTTGATTAGAACCATTATCAGCATATTCATAAATATACATGCTCAAATAGGAACCCTTTCCCTCTCCTTTTGCATGAATATATAATTCGGGATTACCATCTGAATCGAGATCCATATCCCACGCATCCATTATTTTACCATCTAGCTCGCCTGCAACAGATCGATAATTTAACTGTGTGGAGTCGGATCTCAATATTAAATATCCTCCTACCGAATTAGAACCTCGTCCCCAACTAACAATATCCAACGTTAATCCCGGTCTAACTTCAATAGCTTTATGAAAACGAAAAGGTTGCATTATCTTCTTCACAATAGGCTTTACTTCCTCCTTAGGCTCTTCAGTTCCACAGCCAAATAATAACACAATTACTAAAAATAACAGGGGAAAAAACGATTTTAAATTCATTGTCTGCTTTTTATATTATGGTTTAGGATGTTAAACAAATTTAACAATTTAATTTATCCTAAATAATGATATTGAACAAACAGAATTTTTGATTAAAAAAAATGCCCCTAAAAAAAGGGGCATTAGAAATCAATAAATTGAAAATATATTAATGATCTTCCTTTGCGGCTAAATAGCGTTCAGCTTCTAAGGCTGCCATACAACCTGTTCCTGCGGCTGTAATTGCTTGACGCCATAATTTATCTTGAGCATCGCCACAAGCGAAAACACCCTCAATGTTTGTTTTTGTACTATCAGACTTGGTTATTAAATAACCAGTTTCATCCATATCCAACCAACCTTTAAAAATTTCTGTATTTGGATTATGACCAATAGCCACAAAAAATCCGCTTACATCAATTGTTTTTTCTTCGCCAGTTTTATTATTTGACACCAAAATACCTGTAACATTTTTACCATTCCCAAGAATTTCTTTCGTATCAGTATTATAATGAATCTCAATATTTGGTGTGTTTAACACTCTATTTTGCATTGCCTTTGATGCTCTAAATTCATCTCTACGGACAAGCATATGAACTTTATTACAAAGTTTTGCAAGGTATGTAGCTTCTTCAGCCGCTGTATCGCCGGCACCTACAATTGCAACATCCTGACCTTTAAAAAAGAATCCGTCGCAAACCGCACAAGCTGAAACACCAAAACCATTGTATTTTTGCTCACTTTCTAGTCCCAACCACTTTGCA
>NZ_JBIIPN010000160.1:0-5150 GCF_044342615.1 Daejeonella sp.
AATGGAAAAGGAAGCTGTTGATCAAGCTAGAGAACACATGCTGCCTTATCCTCCATCATCTCCGGCCATCGCCTTATTTAAGGATGGTAAATTAGTGCATATGATAGAGCGTCACCAAATTGAAGGCCGCCCAGCACAAATGATTGCCGATAATTTAAGTCAGGCATTCGATCAATATTGCTAATTACAAATTTAACAAAATAAAAAAATCCGGCAATGGCCGGATTTTTTTTGTTTTACACCTTTTTTTAAATAGTTTAGACTAATCAAAAAATCGTGTATGAAATTTATAGCCTTTATCTTTTCTGCTTTTTTAGCTGTTCCAGCTTTTGCTCAACAAACATTTATTCAATGCGGCCGCTTAATTGACGGTAAGTCGAGCGCAGTGCAAACCGAAATGACCATTGTTGTTGAATCCAATAAAATTATTGATGTGCGCAAAGGATATCATTCTGGGACTGGAAAAGATAAGCTGATTGACATGAAAAATCAGACCGTAATGCCAGGATTTATTGATTCTCATGTGCATTTATCCATGGAAACCAATAAGAATCAGTTTTTGGAAAAATTTACTTTAAATGAGGATGAAGGTGCATTAAAAGCAGTGAAATATTGTGAAAGGACCTTAATGGCTGGTTTTACAACAGTTAGAGATTTAGGTGGGACAATTGCAATTTCGTTAAGAAATGCAATTAATCAAGGAGATATTAAGGGGCCTAGAATTATTGCTGCAGGAAAAAGTATTGCTACTACAGGTGGCCATGCGGATCCATCGAATGGATTTGGCAAGGCAATAATGGGTGATCCAGAAGCCAAAGAAGGAGTAATTAACGGACCTGATGAAGCTAGAAAAGCTGTTAGACAACGTTATAAAGAAAGTTCAGATGTAATTAAAATTACTGCTACTGGGGGTGTTTTAAGTAATGCAAAGGATGGGGCCGGAGCCCAATTTACTAAGGATGAAATTGAGGCAGTGGTGAGCACAGCAAAAGATTATGGTTTTCGGGTTGCTGCGCATGCACATGGTGCTGAAGGTATGAAAAGAGCAATTCGTGCGGGAGTTTCTTCCATTGAGCATGGTACTTTTATGGATGATGAAGTTATTGATTTAATGAAGCAAAATGGCACCTATTATGTACCTACTATTACTGCAGGTAAGTCGGTCGCCGATTCGGCAAAAATTCCAGGTTATTATCAACCATTAGTTGTACCAAAGGCAATTGCAACAGGGCCAAAAATCCAGAGCACCTTTGCTAAAGCCTATAAAGAAGGAGTAAAAATTGCATTTGGAACAGATGCGGGGGTATTTGCTCATGGTAAAAACTATAAAGAGTTCGAATACATGACAGAAGCAGGAATGCCTGCCATGGAAGCAATCAAATCGGCTACTGTTAATGCTGCTGATTTATTAGGAATTGCTGATCGTTTAGGCTCGATTGAAAAGGGCAAAATCGCTGATATTATTGCAGTAAGCGGCGATCCTTTGAAAAATATCCAAGCACTTGGTGCTATGAATTTCGTGATGAAAGAAGGAGTAGTTTATAAACTCGGATTTTAATCTAATCAATTGGCGGTCAGAATTTAAAAATCTTTATTCAGTAATTTTTCAAGCTCAACGAAAGTGAGGTTTAGGCGTACACGGCCTTGCTTTGCGTAGGATATTTCGCCAGTTTCTTCAGACACAATTACTGCTACGGCATCACTAATTTCTGAGATCCCGATTCCAGCTCTATGCCTAAGTCCGAATTGAGCTGGAAGCTTATCATTTTCTGTAAGTGGCAGAATACTGCTTGCGCATTTGATTCTATTTTCGGAAATAATTACTGCTCCATCATGTAATGGACTATGTTTTTGGAAAATACTTTCTAGCAGTCGCTTTGAAATTTTAGCATCAATAATTTCGCCGCTATTTTTGTAATACTGCTCATCGTAGAATTTGGCGAACACCATTAATGCACCGGTCTTACTTTGCTGCATGCTCTTGCAAGCATCGATAATTGGCTTGATACGGGCAGAATTATTTTTCGCAATTTCCTTGTTCCCAAATAGGAAAGACCACCAAGCTTTATTCTTCTGCAAGGATGCATTTCTACCAATCAATAAGAGGAAACGTCTAATTTCCTGTTGAAATACTACGATAAGGGCGATGAAACCAACACTTACAAAGCCACCTAAAAGCTCAGAAAGGAGTCGCATTTGCGCTTGCTCCACCATTTTATAGGCCGCATAAATGATGACCAAGCCAAGTAAAATATTTAGCGCTATGGTACCTCGAATGAGATTGTAAACGTAATAAATAATGAAAGCAACCAGAATTATGTCGATTGCATCGAGAAAACGCAAATTGAGGAAACTGAAATCAAAATCTTGCATCCCACTAAAGTAAATATTTATTACGATTTATTCTATTTTGCTAGATGATCTAAGCATTTCTACAATTTTTAATGTTTCCACTGCCTCCTTCACATCATGTACTCTTAAGATATTAGCGCCATTCATTAATGCAATGGTATTTGCCGCTGTAGTGCCATTTAGGGCGTTTTCAGCATCGGTTTCTAATAATTTATAGATCATTGATTTTCGAGAAAGGGCCGCTAAAATGGGGTATCCTAAAATTTTCAGAGCATTAAGATTTGCCAGCAATTTATAATTCTGCTCTAGTGTTTTGGCAAAACCAAATCCCGGATCGATTACGAGATCTTGAACACCCAAATCATGTAATTGATTGATCTTTTTTGTGAAATATTGAGTCAATTCGCCTAATAAATCGCTGTAATCCGTTAAGCTGGCCATTGTTTTGGGTGTACCACGCATGTGCATTAAAATATAAGGGACTTTCAGCTCTGCAATGGTTTGAAACATATTTTCATCCAATTCTCCAGCAGAAACATCATTTATAAGGTGTGCGCCTTCGCCAATGGCAGCCTTGGCAATTCCAGATCTGAACGTATCAACAGAGATCAAAGCTGTAGGAAATTCTTTTGTAATTGCCTTAACTACAGGGATTAAGCGCTCATATTCTGTTTCTTCAGAAATATGTTCGGCTCCAGGACGTGTAGAATAAGCACCTAAGTCAAGAATGTTGACGCCTTCAGCCAATAATTCTTCAGTTTTTTTTAAAGCATTTTCTAAACTATTATTCTTCCCACCATCGTAAAATGAATCAGGAGTGAGGTTTATAATGCCCATTATCTTAGGTTTCGAAAGATCTAGTATGGATCCGCGAACATTTAACGTTAATTTTTGCTGAAAAACTGTATTTTTATCCGCCATATTATGGCAAAATACCGATTAATTCATGGTTCTAACAAATAAAAATTAAGGCTTTGATAAACAAAACTTCAGTTGAATACGATGGTGTAATCAAGGTGTGTAGAGCACTTTTTTTGAAGAAAAGTACAGATTATGGTACTGCATGGCGTATTTTGAGGATCTCCTCCATTACCGATCAGATCTTTATTAAAGCCCAAAGAATACGTACACTTGAAGAGAAAAAAGTTTCAAAAGTAGGTGAAGATATTACTTCCGAGTACATAGGCATAGTAAATTATTGCGTGATTGCAATGATGCAAATTGATCTCGAAAATGATGAGCGAACAGAATTGCCTGTGGAAGAGGTCGAGATGTACTTTGATAAAAAGGTGCATGAGACAAAAGAGCTTATGTTTGCAAAAAATCATGACTATGGAGAAGCTTGGAGAGATATGAGAATCAGCTCTTTAACAGATCTTATTTTGATGAAAATTCTAAGAGTGAAGCAGATTGAAGATAATTTGGGCCAAACACTTGCCTCTGAGGGTGTACGAGCTAATTACCAGGACATGTTAAATTATTCGGTGTTTGCTTTAATTAAATTGGAGCTTCATAAAGGAGCCTAGTGGATTTTGAGAATTAAATTTTATTAAAAAATATAATGAAAACTTTCTTTTTGCAAATTGTTCGATCACTAGTAGGATTATTATTTATTTTCTCTGGACTTATTAAAGCAAATGATCCTTTGGGTTTTGGTTACAAGCTTCAAGAATATTTCGAAGTGTTCCACATTAGCTTTTTTAATGATTATGCTACCGCTTTCGCGATTTTACTTTGTACACTAGAAATTGTGTTTGGGGCTCTACTTTTGTTAGGCTTTTGGACAAGCAAAGTGGTATGGGGTTTATTAATCACCATCGTGTTTTTTACTTTCCTGACTTTTTATTCTGCATATTTCAAGGTAGTTACTTCTTGCGGATGCTTTGGGGATGCGATACCACTTACACCTTGGCAATCATTTTCAAAGGATATTGTATTGTTAGTAATGATTCTTTTTATCTTTTTTAACAAGAATCAGATTAAGGCAATAGTGAATAATTCAAAAGCTCAGCAAACAATTGCGGGATTGGTTTTGGTATTTTCGCTTGGTTTTGGAGTATTTACCTATAGCTATCTGCCAATTCTCGATTTTTTACCCTATAAAATCGGTAATAATATTCCAGAATTGATGAAAACGCCTCCAGGGGCAGAGCCGGATATTTATGAGATTAATTATAATCTTACAAATAAAAGTACTGGAGAGTCTAAAACATTAACGGATAAGGAATACCTGAAAACTGAAATTTGGAAAGATCAAAATTGGTTGATTACTGGAGAACCTGTTTCTAAATTAATTAAAAAGGGATTTGACCTAAAAATTAAGGATTTAAAAATAACTGATAGTCAGGGGACAGACTACAATCAGGAGATTTTAGAGAACCCTTATTACAATCTTGTAATTGTTGCTTATGACCTAACAAAAACGGATGCCGCTGGTATTGGAAATTTGAACGCACTTGCAATAAATGCAGCAGAGAATTTCAATATTCGCACAGTTTTGTTAACCTCTAATTCTTCGACTGATGCTGATCTATTTAGTAAAAAGAATAAGCTAGTTATGGAAGTGTTTTATGCAGACGGTATTCCACTGAAAAGCATGGTTAGAGCTAATCCAGGAGTGATTTTATTAAAAAATGGGACAGTTATCAATAAATGGCATTTTCGTAATGTGCCATCTTATGATGAAATGGCGGCAAGCTATTTTAGCAATAATTGATTTTTAGCATTTTTGATTTGTTTTAAATACAGTAGAATGATTTTTCTGCTTTGGGATTTTATTTTTTAGTTTATGAAGATTT
>NZ_JBIIPN010000055.1:0-16912 GCF_044342615.1 Daejeonella sp.
TAGCGAAGCAATCTCTTTCCTGCTAACATGAGTTTGCTTCGTCGTGCCTCCTCGCAATGACATGTCGGATAAAACCCTAATCATTAGAAAGGTAGTTACTGAGTAAATGGGGATCAGCCTGCATTGTCATTGCGAGCGAAGCCCTCTTTGTCATTGCAAGCGCAGCTCTCTTTGTCATTGCGAGCGTAGCGAAGCAATCCATATGAGCCACAAAATCTCAGTACAAACGAAAATTAATCAATTATTAAAACAAACCCGGAAACTTCCCTGGAGCACTCTCATTCATCATTTCATAAACCATCTCCATCACATCATCCAGTGAAGGTTTGCTAAAATAATCACCATCAGAGCCATATGGTGTACGGTGTGGCTTTCCCGTTAATGTTCTCGGCTTACCATCTAAATACTGATAACCATTTTGCTTTTCTAAAACTTGTTGCATGATAAATGCTGATGATCCACCCGGAACATCCTCACCAACCACCAAGAGCTTATTGGTTTTACGCAATGATTTAGAACAAATATGATCTAAATCGAAAGGTAAGAATGTTTGAGGATCAATAATTTCGACATGGATACCCATTTTTTCAAGTTCTTCTGCTGCTTGCTCCACAATTCTTAAAGTAGAACCATAAGAAATAATGGTCATATCAGAACCTTCACGAATGATTTCAGCTTTACCTAATTCAACTCTAAAATCACCTACATTTGATGGCATCTTTTCCTTCAAACGATAGCCATTTAAACACTCAATAACCAATGCTGGTTCATCTCCACGAAGCAGGGTATTGTACATTCCAGCAGCTTGCGTCATATTTCTAGGCACACAAACATGAACACCTCTCAAGGCATTAATAATCATACCCATTGGTGAACCTGAATGCCAAATCCCTTCTAAACGGTGTCCACGAGTACGGACAATTAAAGGAGCTTTTTGTCTTCCTCTTGTGCGATAACTCAAAGTAGCTAAATCATCACTAAGGATATTCAAAGCAAAAAGTAGATAATCTAAATATTGAATTTCAGCAATTGGGCGCAAGCCACGCATAGCTAATCCAATTCCTTGTCCGATAATGGTCATCTCACGAATTCCAGTATCAGTAATTCTCTTTTTCCCATATTTAGCCTGCAAACCAGCAAAACCTTGGTTTACATCACCAATAGTACCTACATCTTCCCCAAAAGCGAGAATTCGTGCATCACGAGCAAAATTAGAATCAAAGCAAGCATTTAAAATCTCTCTTCCATCAACCAATTTGGTATCATCGTCATATTCTGGTGCTATTCCTTTAATATGAAGTGGAGATTCTGCTGATTCAGTGAAAAGTTTAGAATTATATCGCTCAAAATTAGATTCATGCTGTTGAGCATACCAATTTTGCAGGTTTTTCTTGGCTTCAGATTGATCATTTCTTAAAATACGCAAAGCATGCCTTACCATAGAAATCACATCCTTACGGGATGGATCAATACTAGCTTTAAGCGCATTTACTTGATTAATAAGTTCCTGATTATCAGTATTTTGAACAATCGAATTTACCATTTCAAGCTCCAATTTCATTGAAGCATTAAAATCTACCCAAGCTTGTTTCTGACAATCGCGAATATAAGTTTTAGCTGTTGCTTCGAGCCCATCCAATTCATCCTCTGTGGCAATGGCTGATTCAAGCATCCATTTTCTCATTTGGAGCATACAATCGAACTCATTTTCCCAAGCAATTCTAGACTTATCTTTATAACGCTCATGCGATCCCGAAGTAGAGTGACCCTGAGGTTGTGTCATTTCGGTAACATGAATCATTACGGGAATATGTTGTTCGCGACAAATGCGAATGGCCTTTTCATAAGTCTCACACAAGCCTGGATAATCCCAACCTCTAACTTTGAAAATCTCATAACCTTCACCTTTTTCATCACGTTGGAATCCTTTTAGGATTTCCGAAATATCTTGCTTAGTAGTCTGATATTCAGCTGGAACCGAAATTCCATAGCCATCATCCCAAATGGAAATAGCCATAGGTATTTGAAGTACACCAGCGGCATTTATCGACTCAAAAAATATTCCTTCAGAGGTGGAAGCATTACCAATGGTACCAAAAGCAACTTCATTACCATCAACAGAAAAGTTCTTTAAATATTCTAATTCAGGATTATTTCTGAATAATTTAGAAGCCAAAGCTAAACCTACCAAACGTCCCATTTGTCCGCCAGTAGGTGAAATATCAGCTGAGGAGTTCTTAGTTTTAGTTAGATCCAACCATTTTCCATCTTCATCGAGAAGTCGGGTAGCAAAATGACAATTCATCTGCCTTCCTCCAGAACCTGGATCTGCGTCGATATCCGTATTTGCGTATAATTGAGCGAAAAACTCAGGCATGGTTAACATTCCTGCAGCAAGCATAAATGTTTGATCGCGATAATATCCCGAACGCCAATCACCTGCTTTAAAAGCCTTGGCCATAGCAAGCTGCGCCACTTCCTTACCATCCCCAAAGATTCCAAATTTGGCCTTGCCGGTAAGAACCTCTTTACGACCTAAAAGACTAGCCTGGCGACTCTCATAAGCAATTTTATAATCACTAATGATTAGGCTTCTGAAATCTTCAAAGCTTAATTCTTCCTGTCCGGGTAAAAAATTATCTGTCACTGAGCTTTCTTTCATGTTCTGCTTAAAGGGCAAAAATAAGAAAAGCCTTTATGATTTGATCATTCATAAGCAAAATAATAATTTGCCTAACAAGTATTTTACCAAATTATTGCAATTAGTTCTTTCCATAAATGAATCAATTAGCTGAAAAACTGGTTCAATTAAAATAATATAAGGATTTTAAAAAATGAGAGATATTATTAATTATACTATTAAAGGGATGATTTAGCTTCAGAAATTCAACAAAAATTGATTTTAACATGGAAACATTATCCAAAATAGCAGCAAATAATTAATGAAAATAAAACAAGAAAAATAATCTAAGCGATAAGGTTTTTTTTATTTTTGTTCCATGCCAGAAATTTCAAGTAAAGGCCGGCAAATGCCCGCCTCCCCGATTCGAAAATTAACTCCATTTGCTGATAAGGCTAAAAGTGAAGGTAAAAAGGTTTATCACTTAAATATTGGTCAGCCAGATATTGAAACCCCGGAAGGGATGCTTAACGCGATAAAAAATATCGACTTTAACGTGTGGGCTTATACTCCATCTGAAGGAACATTGGCCTATCGCAGTAAACTGACTGAATATTACAATAAGTTAAATTACAACATCGATCCATCACAGATTTTGGTTACCGTTGGTGGTTCTGAGGCAATTACGATAGCCATGCAGGCTTGTGTAAATGAAGGTGATGAAATCATTATTCCTGAGCCATTTTATGCAAATTATAATGGTTTTGCATGCATGAGCAATGTAGTGGTAAAACCTATTTTATCACATATCGAGACTGGTTTTGCTTTGCCAGAAATTAGCGAATTTGAAAAACTAATTACTCCAAAAACGAAGGCGATAATCATTTGTAACCCTAATAATCCTACAGGTTATTTATATTCAAAAAAAGAGTTGGAGGCATTGAGAGATCTTTGCTTAAAATACAATCTGTTTTTATTCTCAGATGAAGCTTATCGTGAATTCTGTTACGATGGCAAGGAATTCATTTCTCCGATGCACCTAGAAGGCTTAGAAGAACATGTTATCGTTATGGATACTGTTTCTAAGCGCTACAGCGCATGCGGTGCTCGTTTGGGTTGCTTGATTACCAAGAACAAGGAAGTTATTGCTGCGGGATTAAAATTCGCCCAAGCGAGATTAAGTCCAGGAATGGTTGAACAAATTGCCGCTTCAGCCGCTGTAGATACCCCAGATAGCTATTTTGAGAAGGTAAATAAGGAATATACCATGCGTCGTGATACCTTGGTTACTCGCTTAAACAGTATTAAAGGTGTTTTTTGCCCAAATCCAGGTGGTGCTTTTTATGTGGTTGCTAAGTTCCCAATTGATAATGCCGATAAATTCTGTCAATGGATGCTGGAGGAGTTTGAATATGACAACCAGACAGTGATGATGGCTCCAGCGACGGGTTTTTACAGTACTGCAGGGACAGGATTAAACGAAGTACGTTTGGCATACGTTTTGAATAAACAAGATTTAGATGCAGCAATGACTTGCTTGGAGAAAGCTTTAGCGGTTTATCCAGGGCGTATTGACTGATTTTAACAAAGGATATGATCGATTTTTCGTATCTTTGTATATATTCATATCGGGCCCGACCGGAATTGACAGGGTGGAGATAGGTATGTAAGCATGCAGCGCATTGTGAGTATTAGCGCTCAAATCTGAACTTTCAAACCACAATTGGCGAAAATAACTACGCCTTAGCTGCTTAATTTAGAATTAAGTAAGC
Source organism: Daejeonella sp. (assembly GCF_044342615.1). Lineage (GTDB taxonomy): Bacteria > Bacteroidota > Bacteroidia > Sphingobacteriales > Sphingobacteriaceae > Daejeonella. The sequence continues at coordinate 4,393 of NZ_JBIIPN010000055.1, forward strand.
TTTTGTTCCGTCAGATTCTGTTCTGTAGTCTGACATTAGGGGCATCGAACAACAGGACTGGCCAGGGTTTAATGGTGTGATAATCCGGTAAGACAAAACATCTAAGGAAGAAGGTATAGGTAAGCAGTTGACCTTCCCCTTCCCGACAATTAAACAACAGCTAAGCATGTAGAAAGCATAATTTGTCCCATGTTTGGACGAGAGTTCGAATCTCTCCGGGTCCACAATAGAGCTTAAAAGCTCTAAAATTTAATTACTCAGCTAGCTAAAACACTAGCTGAGTTTCATTTTTAATAACCTCGTTACTCAAAGATTTTAGAAACATAGGCTTTTCAAAGCTTTTTAATTACTACATCTAATAAATATTTGAGTAGAACAATTTTTCTTAGAATTAAAACTTTATAATTATAAAATTAAATAATATTTAAAGCTGAGGAATCTCAGATTGAGGTAGAACCTGTGCTTTTAGTCTTTTTTTAAAAGTATATTGAACACCAATATTTAAGGCGTAATCAGCAAAGGCTGCATCCCCATTCCTATATATTCCTGTATTTTTTTGATACTCTAAATCAGTATAACTTTGAGGTCGATTTCTTCTTACAGCAATCGGTAAACCTAAATTTAAGGTCAAATTATTTTTCATGTATGAATATGTCGGTTCTAAGGAAAGTATATTTCCGGGGCGCCTGAAACCCTTACTACCACCAATTATATCATGCACTGGGACACCCTCATAACGACCTCCAATAGAAATATTTGAACTTGTATTAGGAGAATAGTTTAGGGCAACCCGAGTGGAAAATTGATCTGGAACAGACATGATTGACTCATTAGCAAGTAATGGATTAAGTTTTTCCCTAAATGTTTTTATACCATTAGTTTCTCTAGGATTAAATAAATAAAAAGCACCATTTGTTAGGTAAAATTTATCATTTAACTTAAGATACATCTGTGTTTCCATTATAAAACCAAAACCTCCATCACCTAATTGAATGGATTGGTCAACAGGTCTCACTTCTGGACCTCCATTGACACCTACGTTGTAAAAAATATCTGATACATTATAATCACCAGTGGGAAGTTTTATTGAAGATCCCATTTGTATATTCCATGACTTTTTCCCTGGATCAATAAGCCATTGCTGAATTCCAAATCTAACATCACCTAGTCCTCGAGAAAAGGTTTTATGCCTCTGAGTTCTTCCATGTTCGTATAAGGATGATCGTGTATTAATTTGTGTAGGAATCCCCAAAACAAAATTTGTTTTATTTGACAACCAATAACTTAAAGAATATTCCCAATTACTTGAATGATTAATCACTTCAGTACCACTTGTTACACGATCAGGTTCCTCATGAGTACCTCTAAAATGTCTAAAAGACTTAAAATAACGATAATTAATGCCTGCTTGTATATCTCCTTTTCCAAAGGTATTATGAGTCAAATTAGCTGAGCAGGAGCCAAAATGCCTGACTGAAACACATCCTTGTCCAAATATTTGTTGTGACAAAAGTAAAAGTGCAATGGTAGGTAGTATCTTTTTAAGCATAAGTTTATTTCTATTTCAATGTTGAAATTAACAAAAAATATTGTCAAATATAAATTATTGAAGTTTTGCTGCCAATTGATTTTAAAGTGGAAATGTATTTTATGATATTCTTAAATAAGTAAACAGTGGATTTGTAAAATTATAAAAAAAATATCCAATACAGCTCCACAAAAAAACCTCCAATTTAACGATTGGATGTTTTTTTATTTATCGGAGAATCAATGCAATATCTATCATAACTATGAACGTATTCAAGAGCGATATTCAAGAATTGCCTTCCGGGAATTTTATCAAAATAATCAATAGACTTTAATTCGTATAAACATGGGTAAACCATGCACCTTTCCTTCTTATGTAAGTATTGTTGGGACTGAATTAGTGTTGAAACATATTTGCTAAAATCAAATTTGGCCCTAGAAGTTCATTAGCAAGAAAAAAGCGTTACAAAACGTGACAATGCGCAAGTCACATGATTTTTTTTGAGGATGGCTAGGTTAATTTTATATATTTATTAATTAACAAGTGAAGTCCAGAGATCACTTTAAAAACGGGGCGAATTCCGAAAAGCCTAACTAGTAGGAAAATAAACTAAAACAATGAGTCTAATAAATTTAACACAAACTGTGAATTGCAAAAATTGTGGCAGTACAGTTTTACTAGAAATTAGAAATGTAACACCAAACACGACAGGTGGCGCAACCACCAATCTATGCAGATGCGGTAAAGTCTCTTCTTATGTTTTTACATTAAGGAATGGTCAACTAACTGAGTTAAGATAATAAAAGCATCTAATCTTGGCTTAGCGTTTAAATTTTAGAAACATTGTATTGTGTATTCTTAAATTGATTCTATATAATGTTAAATTCAAATTTTTGGATTTAACATTATATGTAAAAATGAGACAACCTTAATTTTACAATTTTTAAACACAATAGTATATGGGCAAACACGGCGGTTTCCTATTATTAATAGTGATTAAACATTTTTTAAAATCTGATTTTCAATTCGAGAAGTTGGTTAAAATTGTCTCTGTTAACAAAAAGCAGCCGATATTAAAAGGATAGCCACCTTCCTTTTATCTAGAAATTTTTAAATAGAGTAGTTAATACATTGAATAAAAAAATTAGCACAACAAGTTATAGATACAATTCTTAAATAAGCATTGAAACTAAATACCCAATCATCTACTTAGCAAATAGTCTATTCAACCATAATCAAAATACAGTAAATGAGAAAGAAAGTAATGTTAGCAAAGTTCTATACGTTGCATTTTGGGTAACCTAAGAAACGACCTGCGAAAACAATATTGCTAACTTACCAATTAGTAAGAATAATGTATTTATTAAAACGAAAAAGTGGAGTCCAGACCCACTTTAAAAACGGGGCGAAGCCGAAAAGCCAAATGAGTAGGCAAAATTTAAATTTTAAATGAAATGAACAAGTTAATTGAAAATGATCTAATTTATCTTAAAGAAGAATTAGGTATTGAAATTGAAGAAAATGTAGATGTTAAATTACTTTTTGACACAAAGGAAGTTAAACACATAGTTATTCCTTTTATAGAAAGTGATTTAAAAGAAGAAGACCTAGTAAAAATGGGTAATGGCAAATGTTCAACAACATTTCCAACTACTTCGAATCATTCTTGTTGATAAATAATGGATTTAACTAATTATTTAAAAGTTATTCCACTTATTAGGGCCGATGATTATTTAATAGTTAAGAAATCATCGGCCTATTCTTTCGATATTCAACCTTATTTTGTTGGGACTAACGCTCTTGAACCCGAAAGTGGATTTTTAGTTTCGAGCTTTCATGGTAGAAGTATTATAAAATCACATGATGATGGATACTATAGAGTGTTGAAGGGGATTGGCTTTACATTATTTGATAAACCCGTAATAAATATATGTGAATATCTAGATGGTCATGTTTGGGGGGCACTTTCAAGAAAATGTGCATTAAAAGAATTTAACTTTGGGAAGTTAGCCTATTCAAAAGGAGTATACTGTCCAATATATGAATCTGTGCATTCATTATCAGGTTCAAACTTTTCTGGTGTTGGTATTAAAATGATTAAACCTTTTATACTACAATACAGGGTTCATTCTCCAATTAGGATATCAGATTCTTCTTTTATTGATAAAAAAATATTAAAAAAACATATCAAATATTTATATAAATCAAATTATTCAATACAGGAGAGCTTTATTGATAAATGCATAGAAAATTTAGCTATACTTCACAATAACAATTTGTTTTATAACGCACTTAATATTTTTAATGTGTGCGTTTCAGGTGAATTTCTTGATTTTGAAAATAGTCTATCTAAATCTAACCCAGACTTTGAAGTAATGCAAAAATATATGCCCAGAGAATTAATAAACCTAATATTCGTGTTGCATGCATTTGCATCAATAATTGATGAAGAATTTGATATTAAATATTTTAAAAATAGAATAAAAACAAATTATTTAGATAAGGTAGACAATCCCATAATTAAAAAACACCACAATAGAATATTGGAATTAATTAAATCATGCTAAACGATTACAAATTTTTTAGATTAAAAGAAATTTTTGGTCCTATACCCTTTTTAAGGTACGAATCCGGGATATTTTACAATGAAAATTCCAGATATAGTTATTTAGATATTCGAAATAAAATACTTTTTTTTGAAAAAAGTTTTTCCAAAAAACTACAAATCGATTTGGGTAATTCTAGAGAAATATCTCTCCTGAAAAACTCAGATTTTCATTTTGAAGGCAAATGTGTTGTGAAATTTTCAGAGGATAAAAAAATTTTTTTTTATAAACCAAAACATTTTGAGATTGAATTTAAAATTAAAGAACTATTTGATAGTGTTTTTAAGATATTGGGAAATGAGCTTTTCATACTTCCAGACTTAATAAAAACCGGCACATCATACTACCAAGAAAGCATCCCTATTAACAATAACGATGATATCTCTATGTGGATGTATAATTTGGGTTTATCACTTCCTATACTGAAACTATTAGGATTAAATGATTTACATGAAGATAATATAGCTATATCAAATAATAAACTTGTAATCATTGATTTTGAAACAATTTTCAATTATAATTTCTGGCGTGGTGACATAGTTGACAAGTATGAAGAACAAAACTCTTTAGCACTGTGCAATTTTAATCTATTAAACACTTTATTATTCGACAGTGTGAATAAAGAAATAAATATTGAACGTATTACAAAAAAGTTTTACTCAGAAAATACTATAGATATATCTCAAAATAATTACTTAATTAACATAAGAAAAGGAATTGATGATTGTTTAGAATCAATTATGGCACATAAGGACTCTATTAGTCAATTATTAATTAATTATTCAAGTACAAAATTTCGTGTATTACTTAGACCCACTATTTTCTACCATAATTTAATTAAAAAATATTTTTCATATGATTATTTGAAATTAGATGAAAATCTCAAAAAAAATAAGGTAATAACTATTTTAGATAGTGAAGATAAAATTGAAAAAACAATAGTTTTTTCAGAGTTCGATTCGATTCAAAAGGCCGACATTCCAGTTTTCTATGGTGATTTAATGGGCAACATCTATAATTCATCCTTAGTTAAAATTAGTCACATTCATTTTGATTTGAATAATTTTTTTGAGTTTTCAATTAATGAATTATCTGAAATCAAAAATGAATTTGAGTGGATATTAAAAAGATTAAAAACAAAAGACTTCGAAACATTTCAAAGTCAAACTGAATCTGAGATTAGTTTTATATCGAGTTCAATTTTAAATTGCCAAGACACAATTGGGAATTATAGATTGGAAATAATGGGAATCGATCTTTGTCATGGTTTACCTGGACTAATTTTATCATATAAAAATAATAGTAATTTTAAGAAGATTTGCATTAATTATATAGATTATATTTTTAAAAAAAAAGAACAGCTAATAAAAATTCCTAATGGAGGTGCATATAATGGTTTAGGATCTTTGCTCTTATTTTTATTAATAATAAATAAAATAACGAAGGTGGAAAAAATTGATTCGGCTATAAGTATGGTTTATGAAATCATTGAAAACAATCATACTTTGAACAGAAAAAAAAATGACCTAATGGCAGGTGAAATTGGATTAATAATTGTTTTAGCCATCCACAATAAACTTTTCCCTAAAAATAGATCAAAACTATTAAAGAAGATTATTCATAATATCAACATGAATTATTCTGCATATTACAGTGTTTCTAATCTTGGATTAGCACATGGGAAAGCTGGCCTTTTAATGAGCTTATCAAAGCTATGCAATTATGGTTATCAAATTAACAAAGAAATTATTATTCAACTTCAAAAAGATTTCATATCCACCTATTCCTATGAAGGTAAAAATTGGGTATCAGATAATATTGCATTGAGAGAAAATCATTCTTGGTGTAACGGAGGAGTAGGAATAAATTTGGCAATTGCTGAAAGTTTAAAAATAAATTGGAATGATAGTTTATCCGGAATACTAAAGAATTATGGTGAAAACGAATTCTCTGATAAATATTTATTCGATCACGTTTGTTGTGGCTATTCAGGCAGTAGGCTATTAAATGCAAATAAAGTTCTCCATAACCAAAGTTCTAATTGTGTTCCATATGAAAAAGATTCAGGTGTTTTAAATCTTTCATTTTTCTTTGGCAGATCGGGTTTGAAATATTATAATGAGATTACGAGCAATGATCCGTGTATATTAAGTTTCTCTAATATTATTTGAATACTTCATTAAAATAACTAATTAATACTCAGTCTAAATTATCTTAAAAACTGTCTTCTAGCACTCTTTCTATATGGCTTATGATTTTTAAACGCAAAAAAATCGATTTAGAGATATTAAAAAAAATCTAATAATTTCACCTTATACATTTATCTTTTCCAAAGACAATAAATTCAATATTTGGATAGGAATAATCTGAAAAATGCGATAGAAATGGAAACAGTAATTAATATAAGCAATTTTTCGCTCTTTCACAAATTTTAACCCATTTTTGCGCCTCATGATCGAAAACCTTATCAAGCAATACCAATTAACAGCACACCCTGAGGGTGGATATTATAAAGAAACCTATAGATCTGCGGCAAATATTCCTCAGGCAGCTTTACCAGAGCAATTTTCGGGTGCTCGATCAATTAGCACAGCCATTTATTTTCTGCTCTTAAAAGATCTATTTTCTGCCTTTCACCGCATCAAAAGCGACGAATGCTGGCATTTCTATGAAGGTGATAGTTTACATGTTCATGTTCTTCATATCAATGGTGAATATGAAATCATAAAACTTGGTCGGGATAGCGTTAAAGGTGAAGTTTACCAAGCTACAGTACCTGCTGGAGCATGGTTTGCCTCCGAAAGCAAGGGCGAATACTCCTTTGTGGGTTGTACTGTAGCTCCTGGCTTCGATTTCAATGATTTTGAACTCGCTTTCGTGGATAAATTAAAAACAGACTATCCAGAAAATACTACGCTCATTGAACGTCTCTGTCGTCAATAAACGAAAATTATTTTTTAGCCGATAAATTCATAAATTTAAATTGCTCATCAGGCCATGGCACCTGTTTTCCATCCTTTTTAAAGCTAGGCATCAAAGCATTTTTAGACTTTAGCTCCTTTGTCATTAAATCTGCCATCTCCTTCACCTTTTCAGGATATTTAGCTGCCAAATCCTTTTCCTCACCTATATCATTACTTAAATCATAAAGCTCCATCGTTTGATACTTATGGAAATAAATAAGCTTCCAATTACCCTTACGCAAGGCTGTACCCCATGATATTCCCTTCAAATTTACAGTAGTCCAGTTATTTGGATAATGCCATAAAAGCAGCTTCTCAGAATCCATTTTGTTTGCATCCTTCAAAAACGGAAGCATGCTTTTCCCATCAACAGTTTGAATAGTCTTATATTTTTTCTGTCCCGCAAATTCCATTATAGTCGGAAAAATATCATCAATCCCAACATATTGCTTTGTGGTGCTTGATGGGGCAATCCCCGGACCAGCAACTAGCATCGGAATGCGGATTCCGCCTTCATATAATGAACCCTTTCCCTGCTTTAGTGGAAGATTTTGAGTATGAGCCTTCCCTCCTCTTTGTGGTGTCAGACTTAATCCTCCATTGTCTGATAAAAATAAAATATAGGTATCATCTGCAATACCCTCTTTATCAAGATAATCCATTAAATCGCCCAAGCTTTTATCCATACCTTCAACTAAGGCTGCATAGCGAGCTTCCGTATCAGAAACACCTTTATCAATATAATATTGGTAAAAACGATCATCCTTACTCAAAGGAATGTGCACTGCATAATGCGACATGTGCAAGAAAAATGGCTTCCCATTATTTTTATTGGCCTCCAAAGTGGCAATTGCCTCTCTTGTTAAGGCTTCAGTGAGGTTTAATCCTTGCGCAATGTATTTATCAAGTCCACGTACTGCCCACAGGGTATCATTTGGATTGCTTCGGTAAGAATCTTTAGCTAAAAAGCTCCCAGGATGACCAGCTGCAGATCCCGCAATATTTACATCAAAACCAATATTAATGGGGTTAGAAGCTGGAGTTCCATAAGGAGAAAAATGTGCCTTCCCACAATGAATATTGAAATATCCTGCTTGCTTCAACAGCATTGGCAAGGGTGTAGCAACAACTGAATTTGCAATTCCTGGTGCGGTACTCAAACCATTGTGATTCCAATTTGGTGGTGTCAATAGACTATCAGGGTAATCCGTTGGGGTATCTTTTTTTACATTGGTCCAATTAGTGATTCTATGTCGGGATTCATTCATTCCTGTAGCTAAACTCACTCTTGTTGGGGTGCAAACTGGATTAGCATAGGCATTACTAAATTTCATTCCTCTTTTAGCCAATCGCTCCATGTTGGGAGTACGGTATAAATCGTTAAAAGGTGTTCTTTTATCCCAAAATGGTACAGAAGTATCTTGCCAACCCATATCATCCACCAAAAAAACAATGATATTTTTCTTGTTTTCCTGCGAAAAAGTCGGGCCAAATACAAATAAGACAAGTCCGAAAACTAAAACAAAACCAATTTTTCTCATAAATTAAATACATTTAACTAATTAGTGAAAATAAGAAAAAATTAAAAGAATTATAATTTTAAACGATTATTCAATGCCTATGATGATATTTTAAGCGATTTATTTATATTGCAATTGAATTTTTATTAAAAATTAAAAAATGTTAACATCAAAAAGCTATTCCCTAAAAAAATGGATGTTCATAAGTGGAAACATTCTCCTACTGTTTATCATTCCATTTACCTCAATCGCACAAAAATCAAGTTCAAAGCCAAATATCATTTATATCTATGCAGATGATTTAGGTTATGGCGAATTGGGTAGCTATGGACAAACAAAAATAAAAACACCAAATTTAGATCAATTAGCGAAGGAGGGCATGCGCTTTACCCAGCATTATAGTGGCGCTCCCGTTTGTGCTCCATCAAGAAGTATTTTAATGACCGGTAAGCATTCGGGACACTCCTATATCAGAGGTAATTATGAATTAGGAGGCTTTGCGGATAGCTTGGAAGGCGGACAAATGCCTTTACATGAAGGTGCTTATACTGTGGCTAAAATGCTGAAAGAAAGAGGTTATAGCACCGGACTAGTAGGTAAATGGGGCATGGGAGTAACCAATACCACTGGGAGTCCGCTAAAACATGGTTTCGATTATTATTATGGTTACCTCGATCAAAAACAAGCACATAATTTCTACCCTACACATTTATGGGAAAATGATAAATGGGATGCTTTAAACAATCATTCATTCATGGTTCATGGCAAAATCGACCCTCAAACTGCTACCGATGCAGATTTTAATAAATTTATTGGAAAAGATTATGCACCAGCAAAAATGACTCAAAAAGCATTGGGCTTTTTAGATAAAAACAAGAATAATCCATTTTACTTATACCTACCATTCCCTTTGCCCCATTTAGCTCTACAAGCTCCTGAAGAGTATGTAAAAAAGTACATTGGGCTATTTGATGAGAAGCCTTATTATGGAGAAAAAGGCTACGCTCCTAGCAAATATCCACTTTCTACCTATGCCGCAATGATTACCTTTTTAGATGATCAGGTTGGAGCCGTGATGCGAAAAGTTAAAGAATTGGGATTAGACAATAATACCATAATCATGTTTTCAAGCGATAATGGAGCAACTTTTTCGGCAGGTGTTGATACGAAGTTTTTCAATAGTGTTTCTGGCTTACGCGGTTTAAAAATGGACCTTTATGAAGGTGGAATTCGGGTTCCATTCTTAGCTCGTTGGCCAAATAAGATAAAAGCAAATACAGTTAGCGACCATGTTTCAGGTCAGTTTGATATTATGGCTACACTCGCTGATATCACAGGAAATAAAATTACAAATACTGATGGAATATCACTTTTACCTGAACTTTTAGGCAAATCAAAAGAACAACAAAAGCATGGTTTTCTTTATTTTGAATACCCTGAAAATGGCGGCCAATTAGCTGTTCGAATTGGAAATTGGAAGGGTGTTAAACTAAATGTTAGAAATAAACCAGACGCTAAATGGCAGTTATTTGATTTAGAGAAAGATCGCAATGAAAGCACTGATATCGCTTCCTTGCACCCGCAAATCATCGCCGAAATGAATGCCATCGTGAAAAGAGAGCATGTTCACCCACATGTATTGGATTGGGAATTTATTGATCCGAAAATTTCAAGAAAATAAGCAAGAATCTCATTATCAGGTGCTTAATTCCAGTTTCTACAGAATTTGGAATTAAGCATTTTTTTTTGTATATTATTTTGTGTTTTCAGCAAAAAATTCATCGCTAAAGTTCACCAAAAATAATTCTGCTGATGATCGCGTCACACCCGTATAAAGCCATCTTAAAAATTCTGTATTGAGCATTTCATCCGTAAGATAACCCTGATCAATAAAAACAGCAGGCCATTGACCTCCCTGCGCTTTATGACAAGTTACCGCAAAGGCAAACTTTATTTGGAGTGCATTATAATAGGGGTCTTTCTTCATTTCATCCATACGCATTTTCTTATTCTGGATATGCATATAATCCTCTAGTACAGCCTCATACAAACGTTTACTGTCGATATTTGATAAGCTTGGGGTCTCACAGTACAGGGTATCCATCAAAACCTTGCAGCTTAATGGTTCCTGGTCGGGATAATCAAGTAATTCAATAACAACTTCAGCAAAACGGAAACCATATTGCTCCTCTACCCTTCTTACTTTTCGTATACGAGCAATATCTCCATTGGCAATAAAATCACCGCTACCATCTTCAGGTTTTAACCAGAAATAATTATTTCGAACAATCATGATATGATCCCCTCCCGTTATTTCCTCCTCTCGATACAAAATACGGTTCCGGATATTTTGATTGTACGCATTGGCATTCTTGTTTGATCGGCAAATTACAATGGTATTTTCCATACCATATTTATCGTAGGCATAATTCAGGCCTTCAACCAAACGCTCACCCGTCATTCTGAAAATATCTTTATAACCTCCGATTTTAAATTTAGGGAAAACCTGCTTCTCCTTGCGTACCAATTCACGAATTGCAGTCGCATTGAATAAAATACCCGATTGCTTTTCCTGACGGACAACATCAGTCAACTCATAGCTAAATACTTCTAAACCAAACTGAGAATTAAGTAGATTTTTTTCTAGTGCGGGACTAGTTGCCGAGCCTACAGGGGGAAGCTGTGCCGTATCTCCAACGAGCATTAGTTTGCAATTTTTGCCATTGTAAACGTAGCTTATAAGATCTTGTAAAAGGCTATGGCGACTATAATCATGTACTTGATCGGAGATCATGGAGGCCTCATCAACAATAAAAAGAGTGTTTTCCATGAGATTTTCACCGAGGACAAAATTCATATCCGGACTAGCAGCTACTTTTTTACGATATATTTTTTTGTGTATGGTAAATGCTTTGCGACCAGAATAATTGCTGATAACCTTCGCTGCTCGCCCAGTAGGTGCTAGCAAAACCGATTTTAGCTTAACTTGAGGTAAGACTTTTACAAGAGCGCTGATGAGCGTTGTTTTTCCTGTACCTGCATAACCTTTAAGCACAAAACAGGAGTCGGCATTGCTAGAAAGCACAAAATTCTGCAATAATGAAAATACCTCACTCTGTTGAGATGTAGGAATATTTCCGAAATTTTGTTCAATTAGCTTGTGGAAATTCATTGCTGCAAATTGCAAATTCTTAAATAAAATTCTTTAAAGAAATGCATGTATTCAAATAAATAATTTGCAAATTGAAAGAATTAGAAAAATATCTCAGAGAAACTATACTTTTGTTATCGATGAATAAATTACTGTACTTAATTGACGATGAGTTTCAATCTCAAAATGCCGCTAAATGTGACCTCTTGATACATTTAGGTTTTGAATCTATTCAATATGCAATTATTGATAAAGTTAGAGATGAACTTAAAGCACTAGTTGAATATGAACTAAATGGTACATCGAGTCCAAAATCTCTAATCGAAGCCATTGAAGGTCTACCAGAGTGCCATAAAGAATTCAAATATCCTTTCAACAAAGTAAAAATTTCATTTGATAGCTACCTATTTACTTTTATTCCTCAAGAACTATTTGTAGAAGCAGACTTATACGAATATGCCAAATACATCGAAAGTACACATGCTAATGATGTTTTAGCTAAACCCATTGCAGCGGCAAACATCCAAAATGTTTTTAAAATAAATTCTGATTTACATCTTAGGCTGAAAAACATTTTCGGGGAAGCCATCATTTTAAATCAGGCAAATGCATTTATTCAGGGAATAATAAAAAACTATCAACAAGGTAAAAAATCAGCTTTGATTCTTGATATCCACCAAAAACACATTCAAATAGCTTATTTAGAACATTCTAAATTATCATTTTACAATATTTTCGATTGCATGAATGCC
>NZ_JBIIPN010000056.1:0-16894 GCF_044342615.1 Daejeonella sp.
TGTCTTTTTTGTGGATGGCATTAAACTAGGAAACTCAAAAGGTGATTCAGCTCTTAAGCTGTCAACGGCTAAACTTTCATTGGGTATAAAAACGATTGATGCTAAAGTTTATCGTGGGAATGGTGATCCGGAAGAAATTAGTACCAATATTGTTGTAAAATCAACGCTTGTTCCACAAAAAATGAAGTATGATGTACAGGCGACATTCAATCATGACACGAGTTCATATACCCAAGGTTTAGAATTTCATAAGGGATTTTTATACGAAAGTGACGGATTGACCGGTGAATCGAGTATCAGAAAGACTGAAATTTCTTCAGGTAAGGTTTTGCAGCTCACTAAAATAAGTGATGAAATTTTTGCCGAAGGTTTAACCATTGTGGGTGATAAAATATTCATGCTAACCTATCGCAATGCGCTTAATCTGGAGTTTGAGCTCAATTCACTCAAATTAATTCGTCAATTTCCTGTTCAATATCAACGTGAGGGTTGGGGTTTATGCAATGATGGTAAAGTGATTTACAGCACTGATGGTACCAATTCAATTTATGTTTTAAACAAGGATAGTTATATGCAGGAGCGTGCTATTGAGGTGTATGATCATAACGGCCCAGTAAATGAGCTGAACGAACTTGAGTTTATTGATGGAATGATTTATGCCAATATTTATGCCTCTAATCGGATAGTAATTATTGATCCTAATACTGGACAAGTAAAGGCAGAGGTAGATTTAACTAATCTCTATCCCGATTCAATTCGCAAGATGAAAGATTTTGATGGTTTTGTACTCAATGGTATTGCTTGGGATAGCAAAGGCAAACGCTTATTCGTTACGGGTAAGAAGTGGGATAAGTTATTTCAGATAAAATTAAGTAAAGAGTAAGATTGTTGAAAATCTAATTCCAACAATCCTATTCCTAAAATCTTATCTCCAAGCCTTGTATTGATTGATTAATCCATTAGTTGAAGCATCATGACCAATAACAGCTTTATCGTCTTCTAGCTCAGGTAAAATGCGTCCTGCGAGTTGTTTACCTAACTCCACACCCCATTGGTCGAAGCTAAAAATATTCCATATAATTCCTTGAACAAAGATTTTATGTTCGTAAATCGCGATAAGCGAACCTAGCGTATATGGAGTTATTTTTTTAACTAAAATGGAATTTGTTGGCCTATTACCCTCAAAAACCTTAAATGGAGCCAGTTTTTCAATCTCTTCAGCACTCAATCCGGAAGCTTTTAGCTCTGATTCTACCTCTTCACGGCTCTTTCCATTCATTAAAGCCTCCGTTTGTGCGAAGAAGTTAGATAATAATAATTGATGATGCTTCCCGATGGGATTATGGCTTTGTGCCGGTGCAATAAAATCGCATGGAATTAATTTGGTTCCCTGATGTATCAATTGATAAAAAGCATGTTGACCATTGGTCCCGGGTTCGCCCCAAATTACCGGACCAGTTTGATAATCTACAGGATTTCCATTGCGGTCGGTAGATTTGCCATTACTTTCCATGTCGCCCTGCTGGAAATAAGCTGCAAAGCGATGCATGTATTGGTCGTATGGCAAAATTGCCTGACTTTCAGCGCCGAAGAAATTAGTGTACCAAATCCCCAAAAGGGCTAGTATTACAGGAATATTTTGTTTGAAATCTGCCGTTCTAAAATGTTCATCTGCAGCATTTGCTCCAGCCAATAAATCTTTAAAATTCTTAAATCCTATCGCGCAGCAAATACTTAGTCCGATGGCACTCCACAAGGAGTAACGACCACCTACCCAATCCCAAAATTCAAACATATTTTCGGTATCGATTCCAAATTTTGCAACACCCTGTTCATTGGTAGAAATAGCTACAAAATGCTTCGCTACGTCCTGCTCTTTTGCATCACTTTTTAAGAACCAATCGCGCGCAGAGAAGGCATTGGCCATAGTTTCTTGCGTGGTAAAGGTTTTGGAGGCAATCATAAATAGGGTCGTTTCAGGATTAAGCCCTTTGAGTGTTTCCACAATATGAGATCCATCTACATTGGATACAAAATGCAATTTAATATGATTGCTATATGCTTTTAGGGATTCGGTAACCATTACGGGACCTAAATCTGATCCGCCAATTCCGATATTTACAATATCTGTGATTGCTTTTCCGGTATAACCTTTCCATTGCCCACTAATAAGGCGCTCCGAAAAACCTTCCATCTTGTTTAAAACACGATGAATATCCACTAGAATATCTTTTCCTTCGAGTATAAAACCCTGATTTTGTGGCTTGCGCAATGCTGTATGTAAAACCGCTCTATTTTCAGTCTCATTGATTCTCTCGCCATTAAACATCGCTTCAATAGCCGATTTCAACTCACATTCTTCAGCTAAATTCACTAAAAGTTGGTGCGTGGTAGAATTAATCTGATTTTTGGAATAATCCAGCAAAATGTCTCCAAACATGATTGAAAAGTTTTCAAACCTTTGAGTATCCTGAAAAAGAGATTTGATATTTTCCTTTTTTAAAAGCTCATAATGGTTTGTAAGTGCTTTAAATGAATCAGTTGAAGTAAATGTTTTGCGTGAATGCATAGTTTGAATAAGATTAAAGATCAAATCGAATAAAACAAAATTAGGCTTTAAATCTCTTAATCTGAATTAATTTATATAAATGTATAATCTGTAAACATAGAATATCAAGACATTGATATTGAAATACGCATATTTCGATAGGCCTTATTTGAGATATTAATTTTTTAGTATTTTTGCATTATGACAAAAGAAAACGTCCAGGATTTAAGAGACAGAATAACGTCTCTGAGGAGGCATCTTTGACATCGACAAGAAGTTAGATGATCTCAAAAATGAACAGGATATTGCCCTGAGGCCCGATTTTTGGGATGACCCAAAGGAGGCCGAAAAAGCGTTACACTCAATAAATAGCAAGAAAAAATGGACCGATGAGTTTCAGCTCGCGGAATCTTCTGTGGAGGATGCTAGCGTTATGCTTGATTTTTTCCAGTCGGGGGATGCCAGCGAAGTAGAACTTAAGGAGCAATACGAAATCACCATTAAAAAAGTGGAAGAGCTTGAGTTTAAAAATATGCTTAGCTCGGAAGAGGATCAGTTAAATGCGGTGATGCAAATTACTGCTGGTGCGGGCGGGACGGAAAGTTGCGATTGGGCTTCTA
Source organism: Daejeonella sp. (assembly GCF_044342615.1). Classification (GTDB taxonomy): domain Bacteria; phylum Bacteroidota; class Bacteroidia; order Sphingobacteriales; family Sphingobacteriaceae; genus Daejeonella. The sequence goes on from NZ_JBIIPN010000056.1 coordinate 3,169, forward strand.
TGCTATTGAGAATGTATGTGATGTGGGGTGAAAAGCATGGCTTTAAAGTTACTGAGCAAGATTATCAGGAAGGCGATGTAGCTGGTATTAAGACTGTTACCATTCAACTTGAAGGCAATTTCGCCTATGGATATTTAAAAGGAGAAAATGGAGTTCACCGCTTGGTTCGAATTTCACCTTTTGATTCTAATGCCAAGCGTCATACATCATTTGCCTCTGTGTATGTGTACCCTTTGGTAGACGAAACCATTGAAATTTATGTTAATCCTGCTGATATCGAATTTGAGACCTTCCGCTCTGGCGGTGCAGGTGGTCAGAATGTAAATAAGGTGGAAACTGCTGTACGTTTACATCATAAACCATCGGGCATCATTATAAAAAATCAGGAATCACGCTCTCAGCTACAAAATAAGGAGAATGCCATTCGTTTATTGAAATCACAGCTTTATGAGATTGAGATGCGCAAAAGGCAGGAAGCATCCGCAACGATTGAAGGTAATAAGAAAAAGATTGAGTGGGGCTCGCAGATTAGGAATTATGTGCTGCATCCTTATAAACTGGTGAAAGACCTTCGTACAAATCATGAAACATCTAATGCGCAAGCTGTGCTAGATGGTGATTTGGATGAGTTCTTGAAGGCGTATTTGATGGAGTTTTAGGGGGCAGATGTGAGACGTGAGATATGAGATTTGAGATACTAGATTTGAGACAATTCATCTCACGTCTCATATCTCACGTCTCATATCTCACGTCTCATATCTCACGTCTCATATCTCACGTCTCCCATCTAATTTCACCTCGGTTCAGGGAATATCCCTAACATTTCCCGCAGCTCTTCAACTTTTTCGACTTCTGAGAGTTTCTCATAAGCACTAATCAAGTTTCTAAGCACACGTTGTATAATTTCAACATGGCTACATGGCTCGTAGAAGTGATTTACTGGCTTCAAATTTAGTTGCTTTAAAAAGGCATCCACATCTTTTCTGCCGAATATAAAACCTTTGTTAAAGGCATTTATATAAAACAAGATGCGGTTTTCAAAGTCGTTTCCTGTATTGTTAATGTGATTTTCTAAGGATTCATCAACATAGGCGAGTATGAAGTGTTGCGGAAGGTTAACTCCATAAATCGGAATGTCTAACTTTTGAGCAATGATGGAATAAATTACTGCTAAAAGGATTTGATTGCCTTTCTTGCTTTCAAGTACCTGACTTAAGTAGGAGTTTTGTGGATCTAAATGGTTGCTAGTATTGCCTCGAAAACCATAATTGGTGTACAGTACATGATTGATGATTTTGACTTTTTCAACTGCACTCATCTCATATAGAAGCTGCATCCAGATATCTCTTTTAATATCTTCTAGCTGATTGATGATTTTTTGTTCATCCAATTCTGGATATTGATATTTATTAATAATCAACATTCCCTGCAAAAGGTCGAACGCCCCTGAAATATACCAGAGCTCTAAATCACGCTTAACATTGCTAAATTGAATTTTATGGACTAGATTTTCTATTCTTTCTTGTAGACTGACATCCAAAGATTGAGACCATGCACACTCTAAAATGCCAATTACTTCATTTCCATAAGATAAAAGCTTATCTTCTACATGATTGGATATTTCGGTATCCGGATCATCTAGCAATTTTATTAAAGATTCAACTTCCTTCTCATTCATCATAATCCATGTAAATTTAGGAAAATTTATTAGCTTCAATCAAGGCTCTTATTCACTTAGCCTACTGTTTATCATTTTCTATTTCCTAAATTTCTCCTTTTTAATATACAAGAGACACTTATATTTGTTTCGATGATAAACCTACTGACTGTACTGGATTTTATAAAACACCGTCTAAAAAGTAAAACTCGGCATGGAGTTCATTCCCCTTTTGTTTACCGACTTGTAGATGAAGTGATCTACGATTTTCATGCCAAAAATGATTATGTGGAGATTGAAAAAATGCGTGCGGACCTACTAAAAGATGATCGCTGGATACACATTACCGACCTTGGCGCCGGATCTATGCTCAATAAAAACACTAAAAAGCAAGTCCGTATTTTGGCAAAAAATGCTCTAAAATCTCCCTCTCTAGCACAATTAATCTATCGTTTAGCAGCAGACATCAAGCCTCGTACCACTATTGAACTGGGTACTTGTTTAGGAATTACTACATCCTATTTGGCAAAGGCTGCCCCCAATGCTAAAGTAATTACGATTGAAGGCTGCCCTGCTACTGCTGCCATTGCACGCGAAAATTTAGATAAGCTCCAAATTCAAAACACTGAATTATTGACGGGTAATTTTGATAATATCCTCCCTGATCTTCTAAAAAACAGTGAAGAACTGGATTTTGTGTATGTGGACGGGAATCATCGCAAGGATGCAACACTTAATTATTTTGAATGGTGCCTGCCAAAACTTAGCCAAAATTCGATCATGATTTTCGATGATATCTATTGGAGCAAAGGCATGAAAGAAGCCTGGGCGCAAATAAAAGCGCATCCCGAAGTAAGTGTGAGCATTGATTTATTTTGGATCGGACTCATATTTGTTCGGAAAGGCCAGGCCAAAGAAGATTTTATTATTCGATACTAAAAGATAAAACAATACGTTATTATATTTAAGTATTGTTATTCCGATTTCGAATAACCCTGTCCGTAAAGTGCTTTTCCGCTTCTTGTGCCTAGATGTTTTTCATTTTCAACAACAAGCTCCCCATTAACAAGAACATATTTGAATCCAGTGGAATAAGCATGTGGTTTTTGGAAAGTTGCCTTATCATTCACATCTGCTTCGCTAAAAATAACGATATCTGCCGCATAGTTTGGTAGCAATAAACCTCTATCGCTTAGTCCGAATTTCTGTGCAGCTAGTGAGCTCATCCTACGTATAGCATCTTCCATGGTGATAACTTTTTCATCACGTACATATTTACCTAAAACTCTGGCATTGGTACCATAACCACGTGGATGTGGCATTCCGCGACCCGGGACAGGTACACCGGCATCAGCACCAAACATGCTGAATGGATACTTCATGATATTTATAACATCCACCTCATTCATGCTATTATAAACCATTTGGGCTCCACCTTTTTCAACCATATCCATAACGGTTTCAGCTTCAAATTTAGCTTTAGCTTTTCTGCCCAATAACTTATTGATTTCGGAGATGTTTTTTCCATTCAAACTAGTATCTGATGGATAATTAGCAACCACGGCATAGCTATAATTGGGGAATTTATAGCTCGCTAATTGCGCTAGCATTTCCTTTTTTATTTGAGCCCTAATTGTTGGATTATTTAATCTGATTTTTAATGAGTCGTTACCGCCTGCAAATGCCCAATCTGGAAGTCGAATACCTAAATTGGTGCTACTTGCTGTGTATGGATATTGATCGATAGTAACATCCCAGCCTTCTTCACGAGCTTGTTTTACTAATCCAAGCGTGATATCTGATTTCCCCCAATTGGTTTTTCCCCCAATTTTAAAATGAGAAATCTGCACGGGAATGTTAGCCTCTTTTCCTATGTTAATAGCTTCATTTACCGCGTCTACTGCACTATTTTCTTCATTTCGAATATGAGAAGCATAAACCCCCTTGTATTTGGCTGCAGACCTTGCTAATGCACTTACTTCCTCTGTTTTGGCGAATGTTCCAGGGATGTAAATTAGTCCCGTAGATAAACCCACAGCGCCTTGCTTCATAGCCTGTTCAACTAAGCTTTCCATTTGCTTTTGTTCTGATGCCGTAGGAGTTCTATTGTCACGCTTCATGACTTGTGAACGAACGGTATTATGCCCAAAAAGGGTAGCTACGTTAATCGAAGGCTTTGTTTTATTGATTTCTTGGAAAAAGTTTGCGATATTATCTGCAGAACCTCCACAATTACCTGTAATTACGGTTGTAACTCCATCAAAAATATAGTTGTTAGCGGTTGGAGTATTAATTATTCCGCCCTCAATATGTCCGTGAACGTCAATAAAGCCTGGTGCTACAATTAAACCTTTTGCGTCAATGGATTTTTTAGCTTGAATATCAGCAATATATCCTATTTTAATAATTTTCCCATCCTTTACTGCCACATCACCATGGTACCAAGAATTTCCTGTTCCATCGATAATTTTCCCATTACGGATTAATAGGTCGGCACTAATTTGGCCATAAAGAAAATGGCTACTTAAGATTAAAACTGCTGCTGATAAAATTGACTTTTTCATTTTATTTTAATTGATTGCCTGATAGGTTAAAGCTCTAAATTTTTCTACTACATCATTTCTAGATCGTGCTTGTAATTGACGGTAAAAAAGCATCACAATCTTTTCCTTTGGATCAACCCAATAGGAGGTAGCAAAGGCACCTCCCCAATTAAATGTGCCCACTTGGGCGGGAGTTTGACCGCTCGTTTTCTCGGTAATGAGTTGAAATCCTAATCCAAATTTATTGCCTCCATAATTGATATCATCAATTTGGTTGGTAATCATCATTCTTACGGTATTTTTACCTAGAATGCGCTTCCCATTGTATTCTCCATTATTAAGAAGCATCTGTAAAAATATACTATAGTCGTATAAAGTAGAGCTTAGTCCCGCGCCACCCGAATAGTAAGTATGTGGCACCAATGGATAATTTGATGCGGCTGCACTGTTTAACATTCCTGCATCGGCTTTTACCAATACACTGGGAGATTTTTCAGTGTATAGGTTAACCAATCTCTTTGCTTTGGAAGTTGGGATATTAAAATAGGTATCTTTCATTCCCAGAGGTTCAAAAATTCGAGTTTTGAAGAACTCATCTAAACTCATTCCTGAAATTATTTCAACCACACATCCTAAAACATCGTTGTTTAGTCCGTAGGTGAATTTTTCTCCCGGCTGATGCATTAAAGGTAATTCACCTAATTTTGTCATGGCTTCAAGGAGCGTTTTATTTTTTACTCCTAAACCCGCTGTGATATCATGTTTTGCATAAATGGCATTTGCCTCCTTTGATCCAATTTGGGCATATCCCAATCCGGATGTATGCGTTAATAAATCTTTTATTGTTACCTCTCTGCTAGCTGGAACGGTGGTATAACTTGTATCTGCCGGATTAAATTTAACTAAAACACTTTGTTTTTTGAATGATGGAATGTATTGTGAAACTGGATCAGTCAATAATAATTTTCCCTCATCAAAAAGTATCATAATAGCTACGCTAGTGATTGCTTTGGTTTGAGATGCGATTCTAAATATTCCATCCTTTTGTAATGGCTCTTTTGTGTCTAAATCATTATATCCGATCGCTTTGTGGTAAGCAATTTTTCCATCTCGAATAATTAAAGCAGCACCGCCATTCATGTAGCCTTTTTCTACCCAATCATTCATGGCAATGTCCATGCGTTTTAAGCGCTCGCCTGAAAAGCCAGCTGCTTCGCTACCATTATCCGTAATTGTTTGTGCAGAGCTTTGAAAAACTGCTAAGCCTAACAGAAAGAAAAATAAAACAAACTTCTTCATGATTTTTTATTTAAATATATAAATAATGATTTAATGAAAATTTTTTTGAGAAATCTTCAAGGGATTAAATGTAGGGAATTATTAAAAAGCTTCTCCTAGACTTAAATAAAATCCACTTTGTCTTTTTTCACCTAAATTTTTTTCGCCAATTCCATAATCCATTCTAATACTTAATCCCTTTTCAATATCGAAAAAGTATCTAAATCCGCCACCTAGGTTTGGTTTAAAGTCCCTGAGACTAAATTCCCGCCTTTTAAAAACATTACCTGTACCGGCAAAGCCAACTATTCCGAAGCGTGGATTTATTCTAAAACGGATTTCAGATTGTAGAGCCATTAAGTTCTCATCTCGGTAACGGCCAGTATAATAAGCACGCATCATTTCATCGTTACCTAATTGTGGTAATAAATAAAAGGGACTGTTTTCGCCGTTTAGTGATTGGAAGTGTGCGTTTAAGCCAAAGCTTGTTTTTTTACTGAGGGATTGAAAATTTCGGAAATCTATTTTAAAAAGACTACCTACAAAATTGTCGCCTCCAAAAATATTGGGTGCATACGAATAATTCGCTCTTACAAAGGTTCCCTTGGTAGTATAAGTATTGGAGTTTCTGCTATCATATATTTGCGTAAATCCTAAAAAAAGTAATTTGCCGCCGTCTTTATCAAAAATATTGGGATCGCTACTTAGGATACCACCAATGTTTTTATCTGTGAATACATAATTTTCAAAAGCTATGTTAAATCCACTATAGCGGGATTCACCAAATTGCTTTTCAATACCTCCAATTAATTTAAACAATTTTTGGTTTAAAGGGTTTTCATTAGATGCTAAGGTGTTGTTACCAAGTCCATAAAAGTTAAAAGGAAAATTTTTAAAGCGTATTTCTCCAGTATAATGGAATTTATTTTTTGGCGACCAAATATCCGCTTTTAGTTGAAAATTTGTCTGTTTTTTAGTCGTGAAGGTGGCCGCACCAGTAATTTGCGAGGTACGGTTAAGGCTATCTTTAGGATCTGTATAAAAGGAGTAAAGACTCAATGCACCAATCTCGGCACCGGTTTCTTGCGCGTAAGTTAACACAGGCAGGGGTAGAAAACTACTTTTGCGACTTGTATCTGTATCGTTTGATAAGAATTTTTTAATCAACCTCATCTGACAAAAGCCATTGCTGCTTATTGAGATGATTAAGATAAAAATTGAGATCGATTTGAGTAAATATCTAGTCATATAAACTGCTAAGATATTCTTTTTTCGATAGACTGTGCTAAAGATAAGTCTTGATATCAATGGAAATATTTAATAATTGTTTATTATAAAGAACATTATTAATTTTATAATTAAATAATTTTCTATTTTTAATATTGTTTTATCCAAAAACATTACATCCGATAAAACATTCGTGCATCTGCTAGATTTATTTATTTTTGCGATTAAATAAGATATTATGAGTGTACAAAGAGGGCCAATATCCCAGTTTATAGAAAAAAACTACCTGCATTTTAATTCTGCTGCTTTAGTAGACGCTGCAAAGGGCTATGAAAGCTATTTGGATGAAGGCGGTAAAATGATGATTACCTTGGCTGGTGCCATGAGTACGGCTGAATTGGGTATTTCACTTGCCGAGATGATTCGCCAAGATAAAGTATCGATCATCTCATGTACAGGTGCAAATCTGGAAGAAGACATCATGAATTTGGTGGCTCATTCACATTATAAACGTGTTCCTAATTATCGCGATTTAAGTCCGCAGGATGAATGGGATCTTCTAGAAAACCATTATAACCGTGTAACTGATACCTGTATCCCCGAAGAGGAGGCTTTTAGAAGATTACAGAAGCATATTTATAAGTTATGGAAGGATGCAGATGATGCTGGTGAGCGTTATTTTCCACATGAGTTTATGTATAAAATGCTAAATAGTGGTGTTTTGGAGCAGTATTATGAGATTGATCCTAAGAACTCATGGATGTTAGCTGCTGCTGAAAAGAATTTGCCAATAGTTGTTCCAGGCTGGGAAGATTCAACAATGGGAAATATTTTCGCTTCTTATGTAATGAAAAAGGAGTTAAAAGCATCAACCATGAAGAGCGGAATTGAATACATGGGCTGGCTTGCAGATTGGTATATTGCCAATTCAGGGGGTAAGGGTGTAGGATTTTTTCAGATTGGTGGTGGTATTGCTGGCGACTTTCCAATTTGTGTAGTTCCAATGCTTTATCAAGATATGGAAATGGAAAATATTCCGTTTTGGGGTTATTTCTGTCAGATTTCAGATTCAACAACTTCCTTCGGATCCTATTCGGGTGCAGTTCCAAATGAGAAAATTACTTGGGGTAAATTAGATATTGATACTCCTAAATTTATTGTAGAATCGGATGCAACAATAGTGGCACCATTGATATTTGCTTGGGTTTTAAAGCAATAGTATTACAATTATTAATTGCAAATGCCTTTGAGCAATAAAAATTATTTAATTTTTTAAAAAGGCCTAATTGATAGATCAGGGCTAGTTTTTTGCAGTAATTTAGAATGATTATAAATTGATAAAATTAGTCAGCTAAATGTCACCGTTAAATGAATAAACTATACTTTTGTCAACTGAAAATGTTGATAGGGTTAAGCCGTCAATATTTTAATTATACGTTTCAAATTTTAAGCATTAAATACGCAATATGAGAAGCATCTCATTGTTTTTTAGAAGTGTTACAAAATCACTGATTTTGGTTTCCTTCCTGAGTTCGGTAGCTGTTAGTTCGGCGAGTGCACAGGATGCGGCAGCTGGTGCAGCGATTTTTAAACAAAAGTGTACCGCTTGTCACGGGATTGAAAAAGCGGTAGTTGGTCCGGCCTTAAAAGGCATAGACACGAAGTATGATGAAGCCTGGTTAATTAAATGGATCAAGAATGCTCCTGCATTTATTGCTTCAGGTGATGCGCAGGCTGTAAAAGCAGGAGAGTATTCGCCGGCAATGATGTCTTCATTTACCGAGTTATCGGACGATGATATTAAAAACATCTTAGCTTATGTGAAGGTGGGCGATCCAAAGCCAGCGGTTGATCCAAATGCAGCACAAGGTGCTGGTTCAGGTTCTGGCGCTGATGAGGGCGTGAGTAATTTCATGTTATTCGGACTCCTTGCAGTAATCATTATCGCATTTTTAGTTGTTTTAGTATTGAACAAGGTTATCCAGACTTTGGAGCGTGTTATGCTTCAGAAGAAAGGTATCGAAGTTGAAGAAGAGCCAGTTTCGAAAGATCGCCTTGCGAGACTGAAAAAATTAACTAAGAACAAGAAGTTTATCCTATTTATTGTTTTGGTATGTGTTGTATTCCTAGGCTCTGCTGGTTGGAAAAGCATGTGGGAGGTAGGTGTTCATACTGGTTATCAACCAGTTCAACCAATTAAATTTTCTCACCAATTACACGCGGGAATCAATAAAATCGATTGTCAATATTGTCACTCAGGGGCATTTTCTTCAAAAAATGCAAGTATTCCTTCGCTAAATGTTTGTATGAACTGCCATAATTATGTTACGGCTTCAGAAAAATATGATGGTAAGACTTCACCTGAAATTATGAAAATTTATCAGGCATTAGATTATAATGAAGATACAAAGCAATACGGGACTAATACTAAGCCTGTAGAGTGGATCAGAATACACAATTTGCCTGATTTGGCTTACTTCAATCACTCGCAGCACGTTTCTGTAGCTGGTATTGAGTGTCAAAAGTGTCACGGACCAATTCAAACGATGGAGGAAGTTTATCAATATGCTCCTCTAACAATGAAATGGTGTATCAATTGCCATAGAGAGACAGAAGTGAATCATAAGGACAATCCTTACTACGATAAACTTATCGCCGCTCATGATAAAATAAAAAAGGGTGAAAAAGTTACAGCTGCTGTTTTAGGTGGTTTGGAATGTAGCAAGTGTCACTATTAAGTTAATAAATTTTAAGATAACATACGTATACTTTATATAGCTTAAATGGAAAGCAATAAAAAATACTGGAAGGGTTTAGAAGAGCTGCAGAATACAAAGGATTTTGTTGAAAAAAGCAAAAACGAGTTCGCTGAATCACTTCCTATGGAAGAAGTTCTGAATGAGGCAGGTTTAAGTACCGTTGCTCCACGACGTGATTTTTTAAAGGCCCTTGGATTTGGTTTGGGTGCTGTAACTCTTGCTGCATGTCAGAAAGTTCCTGTTCATAAATCAATCCCTTATTTGGTTAAACCTGAAGAGGTTGTACCTGGAATCCCTAATTACTATTCTTCTACTTTTAATGGACATAGCGTTCTTGTGAAAACACGTGAAGGTCGTCCGATTAAAATTGAAGGAAATCCTAATTGTATCCTTAGTCAGGGTAGTTTAGATGCAAAAGGTCAGGCTTCTGTCTTAGATCTTTATGATGCCTCAAAGCTTAAAGGCCCAGTGTTGAATGATGTTGATGCTGATTGGACTAAGGTTGATAGTTTTGTAAAAGCAGAATTATTAAAGGCTAAAAATGCAGGTAAAAAGATTCGAATTGTTTCTTCTACTGTTAATAGTCCCTCAACTAAAGCTGTAATCGCTGATTTTGCTTCCCAGTATCCAAATACAAAGCATATTCAAGTTGATGCGGTTTCTTATACTGGTATTATTAAGGCTAACGAAAATAGCTTTGGTAAGGCTGTACTTCCAAGATATCGTTTTGATAAGGCTAATCTGATTGTAAGTTTCGGAGCAGACTTCTTAGGTACTTGGATTTCTCCATTGGAGTTTAGTCGCCAGTACGTTTCCAAAAGAAATAATGCCTCTTTAGAAGGTAAAAAGATGTCTCGTCACATTCAGTTCGAAACTGGATTGAGCTTAACAGGTTCAAATGCTGACGCTCGTCTTTCATTGAAGCCATCAGAAGAAGGAATTGCTCTTCTTAATTTATATGCTGCACTTGGTGGTTCTGTTAGTGGTTCTAAGCCATTGGCAAATAATCCGAATACTGAAAAGGCGATTGCTTTAGCTGCAAAAGAATTATCAGCTGCAAAAGGTGCTTCATTAGTTTTGAGTGGATCAAATGATGTTTCTATTCAAATTTTAGTAAATGCTATTAATGCCTTATTAGGTAATTATGGTAATACTATTGATTTAGATAATCCTTCATACCAATATGCTGGTAATGATGCTGAGTTTGTAGAATTTGTAAATGAAATGAGTCGTGGTGAGGTGGATGCAGTATTCTTCTTGAATAGTAATCCAGCTTATGAATTTAATGATTCTAAAGCGTTTACAGATGCTTTAAGCAAAGTTAAGCTTCGTGTTTCTTTTGCTGATCGTAAAGATGAAACAGCTTCATTATGCCAGGTAATTGCTCCAAATCATCATTATTTAGAATCTTGGGGCGATTCAAATCCAGTAGAAGGTTATTATACTATTGTTCAACCAACTATCAATCCTGTTTATAATTCACGTAATGCAGAACAAGGATTATTGATTTGGTCTGATAATGCAGTAACTGATTATTATCAATATATCCAAAATAACTGGTCTAGAACAGTTCTTGCACAATCAGGCACTACTTGGAAAGAATTATTACAGAAAGGTTCTGTTAGTCTTCCAGCTAGAACAGCTGGCTCTTATTCATTCTCACGTGATTTAAATTCAGTTGTCCAAACAATTCTTGCTAATAGCAATAATCTTGCTAAGGGTGGAGATAAGGCAATTGAACTTCATATTTATCAAAATGTTGCTATTGGCGACGGTAAATCTGCGAATAACCCTTGGTTACAAGAGCTACCAGATCCAGTTTCAAAAGTAACTTGGGATAACTATGCTGCAATTAACCCGAAATTTGCTGAAAAATTGGGTATTGCTGAGCTAGATCTTGTTGAAATTAAAACAGATAAATATACTATTACTCTTCCGGTATTACTTCAGCCTGGTCAGGCAAGTGGAACGGTTTCTGTAGCATTGGGTTACGGAAGAACTAAGGCTGGAAAAGCTGGTTCGGAAGTTGGTAAAAATGCTTATCCATTCTTAAGTTTAGTGAATGCAACTTTGCAAACGGCAGTATCTGCTGGTATTAGTAAGGCATCTGGGACTTATGAACTTGCTCAAACACAAACTCACCATACTATTGAAGGAAGAAATGTTGTTCGTGAAACAACGTTGAAAAACTTCTTAAAAGATCCAACTTCAGGTACAGGACACGCTCATGTTAATAAATATGACTTGTGGAATGAATTTGAAACACCTGGGCACAATTGGGTGATGGCGATAGACTTAAATGCATGTACCGGTTGTGGTGCTTGTGTTGTAGCTTGTAATGCTGAAAATAATATTCCTGTTGTAGGACGTGATGAGGTTCGTCGTCGTCGTGAAATGCACTGGATTCGTATCGACCGTTATTATGCAATTAATGATGGTGGAAATAAGGTTACCAAAGAAGAAGAAATTAGTGAGCTTGATAATCTTGACAATGTAAGCGTTATACATCAGCCAATGATGTGTCAGCATTGTGATCACGCTCCTTGCGAGACTGTTTGTCCGGTTTTAGCTACAGTACACTCTTCAGAGGGCTTAAATCAAATGGCTTATAACCGTTGTATCGGTACTCGTTACTGTGCGAACAACTGTCCATATAAAGTACGTCGTTTCAATTGGTTTAACTACTGGAATGATTCTCGTTTTGATAATTACATGAACAATGAGTTTACACAGCTTGTGTTGAACCCAGATGTTACTACTCGTTCACGAGGTGTAATGGAAAAATGTTCAATGTGCGTTCAAAGGATTCAAGCTGGTAAGCTTGATGCGAAGTTAGAAAAGCGTAAGCTGAAGGATGGTGATATTAAAGTTGCTTGTCAGCAGACTTGTCCTACTAATGCAATTATCTTCGGTGATGGTAATGATCCTGAATCTGAAGTGTCAAAAGCATTAAAGAGCGAGCGTACGTTTTATGTACTTGAAGAAATCAACGTAAAACCAGGCGTTGGTTATCAAACAAAAGTTAGAAATACTGTAGAGGTTTAATACAAGAAATTCAATAAAGATATGTCATCTCATCACGAGTCTATACTTAGAGAACCCTTAGTAACCGGTGAAAATATAACCTATTCCAAGGTCACCGAAGATATTTTGGTTCCCGTAGAAAACAAACCAAATAAAGCCTGGTGGATTGGCTTTATTGTATCTGCCATGGGCGCAGGCCTTTGGGTATTTTCCGTTAGCTGGACCTTTTGGTTTGGTATTGGAGAATGGGGATTAAATAAAACTGTAGGTTGGGCCTGGGATATTACAGGTTTCGTATGGTGGGTAGGTATTGGTCACGCCGGTACACTTATTTCTGCCGTACTACTTCTTTTCCGTCAAAATTGGCGAAATTCCATCAACAGATCTGCAGAGGCTATGACCATCTTTGCGGTTATTTGCGCTGCATCATATATTATTTCCCATATGGGTCGTCCTTGGTTATTCCACTGGGCACTTCCATTACCAAATCAGTATGGATCATTGTGGGTAAACTTCAATTCACCACTGGTATGGGACGTATTTGCGATCTCTACTTATTTCTCGGTTTCATTGGTTTTCTGGTACACAGGTTTATTGCCTGACATCGCTACCATTCGTGACCGTGCAATTGGTACTCGCCGTCGTGTTTACTCTATTCTATCTTTTGGATGGAATGGATCTGTTAAGACTTGGCAGCGTTTTGAATTGGTATCATTGATACTTGCTGGTGTTTCTACTCCATTGGTACTTTCGGTACACACTATTGTATCTATGGACTTTGCAACTTCGGTAATTCCGGGATGGCATACCACAATTTTCCCCCCATACTTTGTTGCTGGTGCGATTTTCTCTGGATTTGCAATGGTTCAAACCTTGTTATTGGTTACCCGTAAGGTAATGAACTTTGAAAATTATATTACCATGTTCCATATTGAATCAATGAATAAGATTATTATTCTTACTGGTTCTATAGTGGGTGTTGCATACTTAACGGAGTTATTTATTGCTTGGTATTCAGGTGTTGAGTATGAGCAATATGCATTTTTGAACAGAGTTAGCGGTCCCTATGCTTGGGCATATTGGATAATGATGACTTGTAACGTAATCTCACCACAACTTTTCTGGTTCAAAAAGGTCCGTACTAGCATTGCTCTTTCATGGTTATTATCAATTGTTGTGAATATTGGTATGTGGTTCGAGCGTTTTGTAATTATCGTAACTTCATTACACCGCGATTA
>NZ_JBIIPN010000161.1:0-5123 GCF_044342615.1 Daejeonella sp.
AGTCGAGGTAATGTTTGGTCTCGTTCATCTTCATCGGACCTAAAATTCTCTTTTGAATAAAATCTTGAAAGGCCATCCCACTTAATTTCTCAACAAGTCTGGCGGCAATATTAATTGAAGGACCATAAATCCAGCCGTCACCAGGCTCATGATTTAAGGGCAATGGCGCTAACTGATTAGAAAAATAATCAAGGTCATGCGCATTAACATCCGTGAAGGTATTGAGGTAAACATCTCCCAATTTCCCACCGTATTGACTTGCGAAACCTGCGGTATGAGTCAGTAAATGTCTTAATAAAATTGGCTTTTTAGCGGCGTGCGTTTGAATTAAGCCAACACCATTTAGCGTGTCTATACGATCAAGAACAACCGGAGCGGCAAATGCGGGTAGGTATTTGTCAAGCCTATCATTCATATTAATTAGGCCATCTTCCTGCAATAACAAAAGCGCCAAACTAGCAATGGGTTTGGTCATGGAAGCCAATCTAAAAATATCTGTTGTTTGGATTGCTCGATTAGATTTTAAATCCGATAAGCCAAGAGCCTTTTTACGAATAATTTTCCCATCTTGATATAAGAGGTACGCGCCACCAGCAATTTCTTTTGCGGCAATATCTTGTTTTATAACATTCTCGAACGAGTCTAGAACATTATTGGCAGTATTAATCTGATTTTTTGAAGAAAAAAGTTTATCATTTTTTTGCGCCATTGAAAATGAACACACAAAAAGAAGACACAAACTAAGGCTGAATTTTACCATGTTTTTCAAATGTTTTTGCTTATCCAAATAATCGGTAGATTTTCAGATAAGGATGTTTTACAATTAAAAATAATGTTTCACCCTTGCAAAAACAAATTTTGTAAAATGAAGTTTGATAAAAAAATTAATTCATATTACTATTAAATATTCAATGTAAAAAATAGATGGTTGTTATAATGTTCGCTGAAATTCCATGAATTTTGATAATTACCCGCAGCATTATTATTTCTTAAGCTCACTAGCAGTACCATTTATTTGATTTTGTGTACATATACATTATTCAATGTAAAAAAATAAAAACAATATCAGAGGTAACTTCTCAAAACCCAGTGAATTCTGCTTAGTTTACGCTTATAATTCGTTTATACAAAATTCCCGCGAAAACATATTTCTATGGTTAACAGCACCTTTAACTTTTATTATTAAATCGCTAAAAACCGAAATGTTTATTTTAATCATTTATGGCTAGTTTATATAATTCAAAAAACAAATGATTCTTCAAAAATATATCTATGCGATAGAATGATTAGGCTTAATAACACATACCCTTCAGAAGAAACCTAAAGTTTAATCTAAGTTCTAATTGTTAAGAACGAGCGATCAGAAAAATAAAATAAAATTTACTAGATTCAGGAAAAATAATCCGATGACCACACTTCAAAAAATTGTTTTAATACTTGTTTCACATCTTTTATTTTTCTGTATAATCGGGTACAAAGAAATCCTCAGATATATAGAACACGGTATATATATTCACAAATATATGAGGCATACCAATTATAATTTCTATCTGGGTTTTTACTTAATGAGCTTGGTTTTTGTGGTCTTACCAATTTGCTTAATTATGATAATTAGGAAATATTGGCTCAAGGGTAAAACAGTATAATAAAACGTATAATAAGGTTTCTAGATAGATTTTATAACAAATAAGCTGCCCTATTCACTGTCGGGAGAGTTTCCATCGATTCCAAAAATTAATTTTCTATTTTAATCAGAAGGCCTGTTGTATAGTCCCCTTAGTAAACCTTAATTCCTTAATGTTTATAATTTATACACGTAGGGACAGGTTGCTACCTGTCTTTTTAAAATTCAATGAAAACATTAAGACATTAAGAAAGATTATTTCTTTATGGTTCCCTCACTGCCCGTAGAATCTAGCACAGTGCTTGTTACTGATTAAACCTATTTAAGAGAATTAAGACTATTATTAAAATCAATAAGCTCAAGTGGGCAAAAAAATCTTGTCCCGAACTAATATTTCGGGACAAGATTTTTTTTATCACTTAATTTTTATCATGGGTAAAATAATCCTTGAAGGATATTTTGAGCTATGATGAACTTTATTTTTGGCGATAACACCCTTGCTTTCATCATAATTATTTCCTCCAGTATTTAGGTTTCTTTCAAAACGCGGGAAATTACTGCTAGAAATTTCTATTCTAATCTGATGTCCTTTAGGAAAAAAGTTACTGGTTGAAAGAGCGGAAAGTTTCACTTCATACACTTGATCTTTTTCCATAAAAACCTCTTTTTCATAACCTTCTCTGTATCTTACTCGCTGTATTGTTTCATCAAGATTATAAGCTTTTCCATCTGGATAAACATCAATCAATTTTAAAGTAAAATCGGTGTCTTTAGCATCAGATGAAACATACAAAACAGATTCAATAAAACCACTGATTTCAACATCTTCTGTTAATACAGGAGTGGAATACACCAATATATCTTCTCTTAATTCCATCGTTTGTTGGTCAAAAGAACCGCCTTGTATGGCATTTCCTATACAACAAACATTTCCTCCAAATGAAGGAACCGGATTCATGGGATCGTAAACAAATACATCAGCTTGATCAGTTTTTGGGGGCGACAAAACCAGGCTGCCATTGCCATTTCTTGTATTTGCTTTACCAGCACTACTTAAATAGTAAGTAGTAGCTTTTGCCTCCATTGGGGGCCATGTCTCACTTTGTTGCCATTTATTAGAGCCCATAGTATAATATTGAACTCTAGGCATTTTACTTTTTATGCCATTTTCTTCAGATTTTAACCAGTAGTCAAACCAGCTATAAGTCATTGCATCATAATCAAGTCTAGCATCCCCCACACTTCTTTCTCCAACAATTGTATTTTCAGTAGCTCTCTTGAAAGAACAATGCAAAGTAGGTGCGATAACGAGATATTGATTATCTGCCGCTTTCGGAAACTTAGATTTATCTCTTAAAAGATTAAATAAAGCGATGTTTGGCGTTGATGCTACATCATACCAGGAAACGAACCAATAAGATGGTTTATTAAAAGGCATATTGTCATGAAAAAGACCTCCTTGATACCACTTTGGATCATTAGGTTTTCTGCGAATCATATCCTCATAAACGCCTATTGGTCCATCTACATTTTTAATGATATCTTGAACTGGCAAGTGTTTAAGAGCAAGTCCCCAATCCACTTTAGGACTTTCTGGGGCTAAATCAAAATTTCTTGAAACTCTAATTAATTCTTCTTGTGTGATATCAACAGGAAACGTTGGCCTGACACGATCATTTTGAACGCTATAAAGCCATGAAGTAAATAGCATTTGCTGTGCACCGCCTCTAAACCAGTTTCCTTGTTCGTACAAATTGCCAATTCTTCCTACCCCTGCTCCATAACCCTGGGGAATAAGTGCAACATGCGCAGGATGATCAAGAGATGCAACCGCCATTTGCCATTCTGCAGTGGAAGAACAACCGATGGTACCTATTTTTTTATTAGACCATTCTTGAGATGAAATCCATGTAAATGCATCATAGCCATCTGTAGTGGGGGTACCTAAGATATCCCAAACACCTTCTGAAAAAAAGCGTCCTCTTTCATTTTGTACTATATATACATATCCTTTTTTTACCGCATCATAAGCTGCCTCATATTGCCTAATCATTTCCTTCCCATCAATCCATTGATTGAAATTATAAGGAGTTTTTGAGAGTATAACCGGATATTTACCGGCATTTTTAGGTCTGTAAATATCTGTTGCCAGCCTGATACCATCTCTCATAGGCATCATAACTTTATGATCTACAATGGCAATTTCCTTTAATTTTTCTAAAGTGATTGTCCCAGTTTGCCCAAATAAAGCCAAGGGCAATAAAAAAAGAATTAATAAATATTTTTTCATGTTTT
Source organism: Daejeonella sp. (assembly GCF_044342615.1). GTDB lineage: Bacteria > Bacteroidota > Bacteroidia > Sphingobacteriales > Sphingobacteriaceae > Daejeonella. Next base: position 3,920 of record NZ_JBIIPN010000161.1, read on the forward strand.
CGATTTTGTATGTTGTGAAAAATTGGACGCTTATTTAAATGTAAGATTTTTCCGACTAAAAAAATTGTTTTTGCTTTTTTAGTGATGGGAGTTTAAAAATATCGATTTCTATGTAAAAGCGATGTCATCCCGAATCCTGCCCTTCTGCAGGTGAGGGACCTTCGTCGTTCTTGCACACGATTTTGCTTTCCGACACTAATTTCCCTCTCTACGTTCGGGATGACAGGTGCATGGCGCCCAAAATACCGGATTGGCAAATCAGGGGGTTCTCCAGTGACTCCTCTGATCTACAATTTAAAGCTTAAGGGAAACGCATTTAGTGTTTTTATTTGGAAATGTGAGCAATTTTTAGTATATTCTTTCTTATAATCCATGCTTAAATGCCCTTAAATACTTATCTGCGCTGATCCGCTAAATCTGCGAGAGCTATTTTTGTCGCCCGCAGATTTACACAGATTTTCGCAGAGAATTTCTCTTCAGACTCTTTCTGTTCAGATTAGCTAAATTATATGCTTAGTCCACAACTTTTGGGTGTGATCCGACTCCTCTTAATTCCAAAAATTTCACCCCCCAATCCGCCCTAAAATGCAAAAAGCCCATAAACATGATGCTTATAAGCTTTTTTGCGAATCAGATTGGAGAGATGTGTTGTTTCTAAAACCACCCTATTTGTTCGAAAATATCAATTATTATTCTTGAACCGCGATATTGTTCTTTAACGCTTGTTTTTATTCGCTTAAACATGGGTAATCAGCTTCGGGCTTAACAAATTATCAATTACTTTTAAACTCATACAAACCAGAGTCTGAGGTATTGCCTTTTCCATCTCTGCTTATCACCTTCCAGTAATAGGTCGTGTTAGCATTCACAGATATATCTGTTAGGCTTGTTGTGGTATGCTGAGATTTAATCAGGGTTACATTATTAGAACTCGTTCCTAAATAAACATCATAGTTTACAAGATCATTGTCGGCGTCTGAACCTTTCCATTGGAAGGAGATTTTTCCAGCATTGGGAATCACAGATTGGCCCATCGTCGGACTCACTATTTCTGCTGGGTAGGGTGGGAAACTTGATGCGCCCAAGCCAGGATTATAAAACTTCCAAATAGCACTTTTAGCTGTCGTAGCAGTTTTACTTGATTTAGAAGTAACAAACCAAGAATATGGCGTATTACGCTTCAAGGTTATTTCTGCACTCGTAG